>JBEIHI010000026.1:0-16937 GCA_040381435.1 Bacteriovoracaceae bacterium
AAAACGAATAAAACAGAAAAGGAGACTGAAATGGCCGAGAGCTTAATTGTTCAATCAAAGGTCAGAGAAATGTTTAAAGAGCTGGATTGCAACACGGGAAGTGATGCAATTGATCAACTCAACAAAGAAGTTGAGCGAGTGATCAAGCGAGCCGTCGAAAGAACCAAGGAAAACGGCCGAAAAACAGTTAAAGCTGCTGATATCTAATCAGCTCCTTCTGTTTTTAAGCAGATTAAAAAGCCCCCTTTTTTAAGGGGGCTTTTTTTTGCTCTGGAAATTTTTTTGATGAATGGTCGCGAATACAATCAAGCGCTGGAGAGCTTAAAAACAAGAAGGGCCGCGGATGCGGCCCTTCTTGTTTACTGCCAAAAAGGCAGAACAAACCGATGCTACTAATTACTTCTTTTTCTTTTTAGTAGCTTTTTTCTTAGCGGTTTTTTTCTTAGCAGCCATTGTATTCTCCTTCGTCGAGTTGATCTGCGTTCGAGAGAAACATTCTACATCGAACATCTCTATTGTAAGTTCTTTTGAGTTCTATGCAATAGGTAATTTCACTTTTCAAAAAAAAACTTGTTGATCCACTTTCACTCTCATCATCGTTCGCACATCTTCGTGCTCGCAGTGAATGTTTTTCAAACAGCGGATCGACGTGTACTCTGCTCTCACTATGAAAGATCTTTCATACCTGCTCATGTTTGTTTGCTTTGCTGTGCAATCTCATGACGCCGATGCTGCCTCGACGAGCGCAGGATCACTCGAAGTGACAGTGAGTCAGCGATTTTGGAGTGACCAACGCCTCAGTCGTGTGAATGGATTTTCGCAGTGGGGTGCTCTGAGTTTTGACGCCGCTGCGGGTCTGGGTGAGTTTGCCTATCGCATTGAGCCTTATGTTTCGTTTGGTTTCATTCGTGACACTGCAAATTTGCCTCTCTTGAATTCGGATGGATCGTATCTGCTTGATTCCAATGGGAATCTTCAGGATTCAGCGGATGATCTTCGCTACACCTTCTTTGCTGCTGGGTTTGGAGTTAAACAGAGAATGTGGAGCCCGACGTTTTTTCGCGTTGTTCCCTTCTATAAGATCGGAATGATCTATCGCTACGGCTGGGTCAAAAAGTTGACTGAGGCGGTCGATGAGCAACTCAAAAGCTCCGGGGGAGATTTGGGATTAGAGATCGGTGGAGGCGTTGTCTTTTCATTCTTCGACGACGATTCTTTGCGCAGTGATATGGGTCAGACATGGGATCTTCAGGACTTTGGAATGTTGCTTCAAGTCCGTTATCTTCCGGGTGATTGGTTTCGCCATGGTTTAGGACTAGTTGCTGGAACTTCGGGGTGGGACTTTGGATTGGGGCTTGCGCTTGACTGGTAGTCACAACTTTCCTCATTTGGGTTTTAGAGTTTCTTATGATGGAAGTGGCTTTTCGGGCTTTCAGCGTCAGAGTCACCATCGATCGATTCAAGAGGTGATTGAAAGGTCTTGGTCTCCCATTCTTGGTCCGCAGTTGAAGATTCAGTTTTCAAGTCGCACAGATGCTGGAGTGAATGCATGGGATCAGTGGGTGATGATTCTCGATGGAATTCGCCTTTATGACCTTCTGCCTGCCAAGACGAGACAGGCGCTTCTTGTTTCTCTGAATGCTGTTTTGCCAGATAGTATTCGAGTTTGGCAGGCGCTTCGCTTGCACAAGGATTTCAATCTAAAGACAAGCCCCATTTGGAAGGAGTACTCCTACCGAGTCGTCAATGGTCCAAGTCATGATCCTTTGATTGGGGAGAAGGGGATGTGGATTCGAAAGCCACTGGATTTAGCTCGAATGCGATCTGCGATGTCGAAGTTTGTCGGCCTTCATGACTTCGCCGCCTTTGCAACTCGCTCTCGACGTTATGAGGATCGGACCGAGCGCCGGATTCTGTCAGCAAAGCTGATCGTCAAGAAGCATCCAGCCATGGATGAGCTGCAGATTATTGATCTCGTTTTTCGAGGTGAGGGCTTTTTACATCATATGGTTCGAACGATGTCGGGGACCCTTGTTGAAATTGGTTTGGGTAAAAGTTACGACATCGAGCGCATTCTCCTTGGCCGAGCACGGCCCGCTGCGGGGGTTAATGCATCGCCGCATCCCCTGACGCTTTGTTTAACATCTGTCCCGAAGCGGTATTTTAAAGCTCTATAAACTGGATTCCCCCGGGATGCCGACTGGTGGCGTCTCTTATATAATAGAGCTTGGCCTTCGGGCCTTGGGGGGCTTCTCGTTTCATGAAGGTTGTGGTCATTAATGATCCAAATGCGGACAAAGCCAAAGCGCTTTTGAAGTCCGACCTTGGGATTTCCGATGATCATTTTCGTTTCGTCGGTTCCGAAAATCGCAAGTGCACCTTTGAGGTTTTGTACTGTCCCGCCTCTGTTGATGTCGAGATCTCACGTGATGCCATGATGGCATACCTCACTCGATTAAGACTTCCAGTTGGTGACAAGGTCCCTCGATTGACGCCTGAATACGTTGTTCAGTTGTTACAGCAAAAAGGCGTTAAGTACGGAATTCTGCAAGATGCTGTCGCCGCTGAGGTTCAGCGAATTCTCTCGACTCCTGGTTATGATGATGAACAGCGAATGCGGGTTTTGATTGCTCGCGGAGTGGCCCCCGTTTCTGGTCGGTCGGGACGTCCCAAACTTTTGATTGATCCCAAGATTTTTGAGTCCTCTTCATTTGTGATGGCCCGAAAGGGAGAAGTGATTGCGAAGGCTCCCAATACGGCCAAAGGGCAAGATGGCTTTCGAGTGACCGGTGAGAAGATTGAGCCTGTGAATGAAGAGGCTGTTAAATTGACAGTGGGTGCTGGGATTGATGTTCAGTGCTCTGAAACCGAGACTCAATATGTCGTGAAGGAAACCGGAAGGCTCTTCTATGATCAGGGTATACGCTGGCGCGTCGACGCGAAAGCGGTTCCGTTGCGAGACGGACTGGACGCTGGAATTGAAATCATGCCGAAATCTTTTTCCGGAGCACAGATCACGGCAGAGGACCTGCTGTCTTTAGCGCCTCATCTAGGCATTCGCTTTGGATTGTTAACCAGCGCAGCAATCAAGTCGCAGATCAATTCGATCAAGAAGTGGCCGAGTGTCATCACAGTGGCTCGAGGAGTCGAAAGTTCTGATGGCAGAGCGGGCGAGATTGTTCACCTTTACAAGAATTCCAAGGGATCATCGGCGCTTGATCTAGAGCGAGTTAAATCTCAGGTTGTTTTTCCGGGAGAGGAAGTCTTGTTGCTCAAGGGCGCTCAGCTTCCCCAAGATGGACAAACTGCCTTTGGGGAGACGATTCGAGGTCGTGCCTACAATGAGCTTGCTGTTTATCCTGGGCGTGGAATCTCCAAAGAAAGGCAAGGAGAGGATGTGGTCCTCAAGTCGACCACCTATGGTCGAGTGTCGATCGATATAGACAGGATCAATATTCTCAACGTGATTGAGGTGTCGAAGGATCTCATGGAGGTCACGATTGATTTGTTCCCCCAGCAGCTGTTGTCAGCTGCCGTCGTGATGGAGATGCTTCGAGAGAAAGACGTTTTGTTTGGGTATGAGAAAGAGGAGCTTGAAAAGCGTCTTCTCGAAGCGCACTCTGCGGGTCAGCGAGTTCCTCGATTTGTAGTCGCGAAGGGGCGCTTCTCCAGCAAAGGAACAGACGCGCGATTAGATTTCAAATTTGATCCTGAAGAGTTCAAGCAGAAAGGAATCTTTCAAAAGAAAACCGGCAAGACCTACTTCGCCCTGCCGGGGGATCTTCTGATGGTGAAGTACCTTCCTGTTGAAGAGCAAGAGGGAACCAATGTTTTGCGCGAGCGAATGACAGTTTCCAAAAAAGAGCTTCCAAAAGACATCAGCGTTGAGGCTTCTGATCGAATCGACGTCATTGAGTTGGGCGAGGAGGGGAATGAAAAGGACCCTCTGCGATTAGAGTATCGATCAGCTGTCATTGGCATCCTGAATTGGTCGACAGGAAAGCTCGATGTGAAGCCAACTCTCAGCATTCGTAAGGATGAAAACGCAGCGAGTCTTTCGATCTCATGCCGATCTGACTTTGGAACGCTGATCGCTCAGCCAATGATTCAGAAGCTCGCAGACGAAGAGGGTATCAGAGTTGATCTCAATTGGTCGGATATCAACAAAGCGATCGCAGCTTCGCGAGTGAATGATGGAGAGATGGTCGATGTGGTGATTGCAAAGTCAGTCGAGCCTCAAAATGGTGCTGACTCTCGCATCCAGTACTTCGTTGAATTTAATGGTCGTCCGATAGAGGAATTTCTTGGAAAGCGCTCTGGCCAGGATCCCAAACCTGAGCTGCTCGACTGCGTCCGTCCTGGAGATGCGCTTGCTGTTAAAACACCCCCTGGTCCTGGAGTGGATGGCAAGAATATCTTCGGAAGACGAATTCCCGCTGATCGAGGCAAGGATGAAGCCTTCATCTACGGGCATGGCATTGATCGATCCAAAGATGGGTTACAAATTTTTTGCAACCTTTCCCATCCGGGTTATGTATTGGTGGAGCAGGGCCGAATGGTCATTCGATCAATGGTGCAGCCATCAAAAGATAAAATGTCGGCTAGTATCTCGCTCTATCCCTCACGATCCAATCGATTTCAGATTCGCGACGATAAAGTCGTCTCTATGGTCCAGGGGGCTGGTATCAAGTTTGGCATCAAGGATCTCGCGATTCGTGATGCCGTCTCCGAAGTTCTCGAAACAAAAGAGCCTATTTTGAATCTGCAGATTGCTGAAGGACGAAAGCCATCCAAGGGACGAGACTCGTCATTTAAGTTAGCGGTGGATTTGGGCTCTCAAATCGGAACGATGAGGGAAGATGGGTCGATCGATTTTAAAAACAAAAATCTCTTTCATACTGTGAAGACCGGTCAGCTCTTGATGATCAAGCAGGCGCCCTCCCAAGGTGAGGAAGGCAGTGATATCTATGGCAACAAAATCCCTGGTGCTCCCGGTCGAGACGGGAGTCTACAGGCGGGCTCTGGGGTTGAACTCGCTGAATCGGGGCTTGAGTATCGGGCGGCGATAGACGGTGTTCTTGAAGTGTCAGCCAAAACCTTGCGGGTGATCCCGGGAATATTGGTCAATTCCGATGTTGGGCCAAAAACAGGAAACGTTGATGCCGCTGGAAATCGTCTGATTGTTCGAGGCTCGATCCTTCCTGATTTTGAGGTTCAGTCCGAGAAAGAAATCGTGGTTGAGAAAGCGGCTGAAGGATGCCGGATAAGGTCAAAAACTCAGATCAGCATTCGCGGCGGGGTGATTGGACTCAACAAGGCTCTTATCACATGCGATGGGGATATTGAGACTCTTTATATTACGTCAGACGCTCGAGTTGAAGCGGGGGGTAATCTGAAGGTTGGCTCCGAGATCATCCACTCGCGGGTCATCTGCCGAGGTGATCTTGTCTGTACAGATGGGGCTGGAGCGATCGTTGGGGGTGAGATCGTCGTTTACAAGGGCCTGCGCTGCAAGAGTCTGGGAACCCTAGGAACGGAGACATCAACCGTCTTGGTCTTAGGTGAGGATCGACTCGGACTTCGGCAGGCTGAGCGAGAAATGGAGGAAAGTGGGCTGACTCCCGCCATGAGATCGCTTCAGGGCGAAATCAAGGTAATGACCGAGGAGCTTCGCCTCTTGTACCAGCAGGTTCTGGCCGCGGGTCAGGATTCTCCAGAAAAAGCCGCAGACTTGAATGCCAGCTACCGGCTGCTTTATGACAAGCATCGGGCCAAGATGGCAGATGCTGAGGCTTTAGAGGCCCAACGACAGGAGCATTTGGGCCGCTACCCCTTTAACTCGGCCTTTGTCCTTACGGTGACCGATACAATCCATCCGGGGACGATTCTGAGGTTTAAGGGGGTCCAGTGGGCTATCAAAGATGCCATGCGCTCGGTCGAAATCCGATGGAATACAGCCACCTCCAATTTTACCTCTAGGCGCATTTAAAAGCCTATTTTGCCAGTTGACCCCTCATTTTGAACGCATTAGTTCTAACGTCTATGTCGAAAAAGAAAGTTGCTGAGGGTGCAGCTGCCCCGAAGAAAGGTCGCACAGGACGTTTTGTTGGTTGGCAAGATTCGCCCCGTTCTCAATCTGTTTTTGGTGCTACCACCAAGGGTGGTCGAAACAATACTTCATTCAAAGTTT
Organism: Bacteriovoracaceae bacterium; assembly: GCA_040381435.1. Lineage (GTDB taxonomy): Bacteria > Bdellovibrionota > UBA2394 > UBA2394 > UBA2394 > JBEIHI01. The sequence continues at coordinate 6,191 of JBEIHI010000026.1, forward strand.
TGAAATCCACAGGCTCTGTTTCAACAGTGAAGCCTTCTTGGTTTCTGTTTGATGCTTCAAAAGCCCCGATCGGTCGTTTAGCGACTTCGATCGCGACGATTTTGATGGGTAAGCATCGAACGACCTTCACTCCTGGAAAAGGTTGCGGTGATGCCGTTGTCGTGACAAACGCTGACAAAGCGTTCTTCACTTCGAACAAAGCTGAGAAGAAAATGTATTATCAGCACACTCGATTCATGGGTGGGTTGAAGTCTGAAACTGCTCGTCAAATGTTGGAGCAAACACCTGAGAAAGCCTTGTGGTTGGCTGTTCAGGGAATGATGCCAAAGACAAAACTGTCTCGATATCAGCTCTCGCTTTTGAAAATTTACAAAGGACAAGAGCATCCTCATAAAGCTCAAAATCCAGTCGAGGTTTCTCTCGATAAGATGATGAAGAAGATCGCAGTTGCATCCTGAGAGGTAGAAAATGGCTAAGGTTTATCACGCAGTCGGTAAAAGAAAAACATCAGTGGCTCGGGCTTATTTGCAATCGGGCAATGGAGATATTACTGTCAACGAACGAAGTCTGACTGAATATTTTCCAGGAACGTATCAGCCGATGGTTTTGCGCGCTTTGGAAGTTCTGGATTCTGCAAAAAAATACGCCGTGAGCATCACTGTTCGTGGTGGTGGGGTGTCAGCTCAAGCTCACGCTTGTATGCACGCCATTGCTAAGGCGTTAACCTTGGTTTCGGCCCAAAATCGGTCACCTTTGAAGAAGTCCAAGCTTCTGACTCGCGACTCTCGAGTTGTTGAGCGTAAGAAGTACGGTCACAAGAAGGCCCGAAGAAGCTTCCAGTTTTCGAAGCGATAATTCGGCCGAGTCGTTACGCATTTTTGCGCCGCGTCTTTCTCAAAAAGTCGAGTATTTTTGCGGTCTTCTGCTCCGCATAAAAGTCTTTTTTGGGGCTGGGCATCCCTTTTTACAAAAAGTGGTATAATGCTTGCATACCTGTGGGAGGGTGATGGGGTTCTCCTTTCAAGGGGGAGGCCTATCGGGAATTGATTCCGAGGGTTAAGGAGCATTCACTATGGCAGTTGATCTACGTTTATCGATGAAGCTTGGCCAGCAGATGGTCATGACGCCGCAACTGCAAGCGGCCATCAAACTGCTTCAAATGAATCGACTAGAACTCATCGACACAATCCAAACAGAGCTTACCGAGAATCCTCTTCTTGAGGAGTCGAACGAGATTTCGGAGCTTGAGCAAAAGAAGGCCGAGGTCGAGCGATCTGACGATCAGATGGACTATAACGAATTGTCACCTCAGGATAACAAAAATCCTGACTTCGACTGGGAGTCCTATCTCGAGCAAAGTTTTTCTTACACTGGCAAGGGCACAAAGAATTTAGCCTTTGATCCTTCGGCTGAAGAGGGGCCCGGCTTTGAGTCCGTTGCGACCAAGCGAGTGAGCCTCCAGGACCATCTTTTGGATCAGGTCAATACAAGTGATTTTTCGGATCTCGAGCGAAGTGTCGCGACGATCATCGTGAATTCTCTCGATGAATGGGGATATCTGCGCGAGCCTCTGAGTGATATCGCTCGTAAAGCGGACTGTGCAGAAGAGGATGCCGACTTGGTTTTGCGAATGCTTCAGGAGTTTGACCCTCCGGGTGTTTGCGCCCGAGATCTGCGCGAATGTTTGATGATTCAGCTTCGCGGATTTAAGTTCAAAAGAAAAATCGAGCGAGAGCTCGTGAAGGAGCTGATTGAAAAACAGCTGTCCAATCTCGAAAAGAAGAACTTTAAGCTGATTGCCAAAGACATGGGCCTCGATCTTGAGGAGCTCGGTGATTTGATCAGGATTTTGCAGAAGTTTGAGCCGAGACCTGGGCGGCCCTACGCTGAGGTTGAGAATCCTTACATCACACCCGACATCTACGTTTACAAGATGAACGGTGAATATGTGATTGGTCTCAATGAGGATGGCTTGCCAAAGTTGAAGATCAGCAATCTCTACAAGAGTATTTTGAAAGAGGTTCCTGATGCGACCAAGATTGTTGAGGCCGCAGCCAAGGCCAAAGATGCCAAGGACGTCGAGAAGGAGTTGACCACTCTGATTGAGGGAATCGACTCCAATCCGCAAGTGCCCAAGGAGACTCCTAAAGAGTACATTAAGAACAAGCTAAGAGCGGCTCTATGGCTGATCCGTTCGATTCATCAGCGCCAAAGAACCATCTATCGAGTCACTGAGAGTATCATTAAAGCGCAAAGAGATTTTCTTGAGCATGGCGTGAGCCATTTAAGGCCGATGGTCTTGAAGGATATTGCGGGGGATATCGGGATGCATGAGTCCACGATTTCTCGAGTGACTTCGAATAAGTACATTCATACTCCCCAGGGGATCTTTGAACTTAAGTATTTCTTCTCAAGTGCGATCCAGCGATCCAATGGTCAGGATATTGCCGCTGAGAGCGTTAAGGAAAAGATTCGAGCCATTATTAAGACTGAGGATCTGAATAACCCGATCAGCGATCAAGGCGTGGTTGAGGAGCTTAAAAAGCAGGGTATTGAGATCGCCCGGCGGACGGTAGCCAAGTATAGGGAAATGCTGGGCATTCTCCCTTCTTCTCAGCGAAAAGCGTTGTTTTAAGCCCCTTTTCTTGAGTAAATCGTAACAGGTATGCCTCTTGTAGCGTGGCCGTCTTGGGCCAGAATTAAGGAATTTTTTCATCGCTATTTGATTGCTCAGAACACTGCGTTTTGGAGCATTGGGTTTTGGCGTCGCTGGTTTTCTCGTCCAGAAAATGACATCACGTTGGTGCTTCTTACCAAGCAGCACTTGGAAATGCGTAAGATCAAGTTTTCGCGCACCGCCTTGTTTTGGTCCAAGATCGCTGGTTCGGTAGTGGGCCTGTTGTTGGTCCTGAGTGCTATTCTTGGGACGCTTTATGTCCTTCAGATGCCGACATTTCATATGATAGAGGCAGAGAATCGGACGCTTCGAAAAGAGCTGAGTAAGCTTGAGTTTCACTTGGATGTGCTTCAAGGATCTGTCGATCGCATGGCTCGTTTTGATCAAAAGCTTAGGGCTCTGACTGACGTTGATAAGCGAGTTTCCAGATCTCGTTCCGTGATGGGTCAGGGCGGAGGAGAAGAAATAGAATCTCCAACTCAGCTGGACTTTGGGGATTACCGAGTTGATACCACCACCATGGTTCCCGCTGACGATGCAGCCGATGTTCTGGATCGCCGAGCCTTCTTTCGAATTCAAAAAGTGTATGCGTGGATGAGTGGATTGTTTCAAGACTCTCTCTTGCAGGAGCAGTCGCTCGAAGAGCTCTTCGAGGTTCTCAAGGGGCGAGAGATTCAGCTCGCTGCAACTCCGTCGATACTCCCGGTCGGAGGCTGGATTACATCTCACTTTGGCTACCGTATGGATCCTTTTACGGATCGACGGACCTTCCATAAGGGGATGGATATTGTGGCGCGCGAGGGAACCCCGGTCATGTCTCCTGCAGAAGGTGTCGTGACTTTTTCAGGCTATAACGGAACTTTTGGTAAGACCGTGATGTTGTTTCACGGCTACGGAGTGTCCACGCTTTACGCACATTTGGATGATACCATGGTTCGTCAAGGGGAGAGAGTTTCTCGAGGTGACGTGATTGGAACTGTTGGTAATACCGGTCGGTCAACAGCCACTCACTTACACTATGAAGTTGTGGTGCATGGCGTGAATGTTGACCCTAGAAAATATGTTTTGGATCGAGCTCTCTAAAGCTTGCAGAGTGTGCGGAGTTTTTTATGTTAAAGGCGCTTAAGAAAATCATAGGAACAAGTAATGAGCGAGAGCTCAGAACCATTCAGCCGATTGTGCAGCGAGTTGCGGAACTTGAGCCTAGCTTTAAGGCGCTTTCCGACGAGCAACTCAAATCGAAGACCGTTGAGTTTCGACAGAGACTTGCACAGGGTCAAACGCTGGATAGCTTGATCGCCGAGGCCTTTGCAGCGGTTCGCGAGGCAGGTTTGCGAACCATGAAAATGCGGCACTATGATGTGCAGCTCATTGGTGGTGCGACTCTTCATCGGGGGCGAATCGCCGAGATGAAAACCGGAGAGGGAAAGACTCTCATGGCAACTCTCTCGTTGTATCTCAATGCTCTCGAGGGCAAGGGCTGTCATTTGATCACGGTGAACGATTATCTTGCTCAACGGGATGCCAATTGGATGCGTCCGCTCTTCGAATCTCTCGGTATGACAGTGGGGATTATTGTTCACGGACTTTCCGATGCCCAGAGACGAGAGTCTTATGCCGCGGACATCACCTACGGGACTAATAACGAGTTTGGCTTTGATTACCTTCGCGACAATATGAAGGTGACACAGGATTCATTAGTCCAGCGAGAGTTGCACTACGCGATCATCGATGAGGTCGACAGTATTTTGATCGATGAAGCACGAACTCCATTAATCATTTCGGGTCCAACGAATGAGACTACTGATAAATACAAAATGATTAATGGGATTATTCCCTTTCTGAAGCGTGATGTTCACTTTTCAGTGGATGAAAAAGCTCGTCGCGTGATGCTGACTGACGAGGGTGTTGAAGAGGTTCAAAAGCGGCTGCGAATCGATAATCTCTACGATCCTCGAATGATTGAGTTGGTTCACCATGTGGACCAGGCCCTGAGAGCGCATGTTTTGTTTAAGCGAGATGTCGATTACGTTGTTCGGGATGGAGAGGTCCTAATTGTTGATGAGTTTACGGGACGTTTGATGCCCGGGCGTCGCTATAGTGATGGATTGCATCAGGCCCTTGAGGCCAAAGAGGGTGTTGCGATTGCCAATGAAAATCAGACTTTGGCTACGATCACTTTCCAAAATTATTTCCGGCTCTACAAAAAAATCTCGGGAATGACCGGAACGGCCGACACCGAGGCTGAAGAGTTTGCTTCTATTTATAAGCTGGAAGTGACAGTGATCCCTACCAACAAGCCTATGGTCCGAGATGATCAGGCTGACATCGTTTACAAGTCTGAGCGAGCCAAGTTCAAGGCGATCACCGCTGATATTCGGGAGTGCCACAAGGTGGGCCAGCCCGTATTGGTCGGTACGGTTTCCATTGAAAAGTCTGAACGACTCTCAGAGCTTTTGAGGCGAGAGGGTATTCCTCACGTCGTTCTCAATGCCAAACATCACGAAAAAGAGGCGCATATTGTTGCCAATGCGGGTCAGCGCGGCGCGGTCACCATTGCCACGAATATGGCCGGTCGGGGTACGGATATTGTTTTGGGCGAGGGTGTACGCGACTTGGGCGGATTGTATATTTTGGGAACTGAGCGCCATGAGTCTCGCCGGATCGATAACCAATTGCGAGGGCGAGCGGGTCGACAGGGCGATCCTGGAAAATCTAAATTTTATCTCTCTCTTGAAGACGATCTTTTGAGAATCTTTGCCGGAGATCGAATTTTGAAGCTCATGGACTTCTTTGGCATGAAGGAAGATGAGCCTCTTGAGGATCGCTTGATTACAAGAGCTATTGAGGATGCTCAGCGGCGTGTTGAGGGTCGTAACTTTGATATTCGAAAAAATCTGATCAAGTACGACGACGTGATGAATCACCAAAGAAAGGTGATTTATGCCTGGAGACGACAGCTTCTGAGTAAAGAGAATTTCCAGTCTGAGGTCGTTAAAATCATTGATGAAGTGGTTGAACAGCTGATTGCTTCGGCAGTTCCTCCTAAATCCAAGCCGGATGAGTGGGATTTCAAAGAGCTCAAAGAGGGCTTTCTTCGGATTTTTAATGACGATCTTGGTATCTCTGAAATCGAGAGAAATTTGGAGTCGGTCGAGTTTTTGCGATTCACCGACCACGAGCTTTTTGACCGCTTGGTGAAGCGCGCCGATGAGCTCTATCGACGCAAAGAGATTGAGCTGACGGACGCGATCATTCGACGTCTCGAGCGAATGTTGTTGCTCAATACGATTGATGATCGTTGGAAGGAACATCTTCAGGATATTGAAAGACTAAAAGAAGGTGTGGGCTTGAGAGGCTATGCCGAGAAGGATCCTGTTCTTGCCTATCAGCGAGAGTCTTTTGATATGTTTGAAAGTTTGTTTGGCCTGATTAAGTCCGAGTTTTTGGCCAAGCTCTATCGAGTACGAATGGCTCCCCTGGAGGGCGAACTGGCGCCGGATGAAAATCCTACCCCCATCTCGGAATCTCAGCGAGCAGCTGTTGAGCGCCAAATGGAGGCCGAACAAAAGGAGAGGGCCGATCGCGTTCGTCGCTTGAATCTCTTTGGAACTCCCAAGCCATCGAGCGGACCCGGTGCACAGGTTGCAAACCCCGCGAAGCGAGAGGCTGATAAGGTTGGGCGTAATGATCCTTGTCCTTGTGGATCAGGAAAGAAATTCAAGAAATGTCACGGTGCGACTGCCGCTGAGGGCTAGCGAACGTTGATGCCTTTGGATTTGAGGTATTTCTTAGCTCTTCGGTAGGCTAGCTCGGTGAAATGAAAAATATTTCCCGCTGCGGCCGCTGAGACGTTGCCCTTGAGTGGCTCCGCGAAATGCTCAAATATTCCAGCGCCTCCACACGCGATCACGGGAACGCTGACGGCTTCAGCGACTTGCTCATGGACTTCAGTATCAAACCCCTCAGCGCAGCCATCGCGGTCAATTGAGTTGACGAGTATCTCACCAGCCCCCCTGGAGACGGCTTCCTGAGCCCAATGGAGGATGTCTTTGTCAGCACGAGTTCGGCCTTGATCCACATAAAGAGAGGCTTTTCCACCCTCTCGTTTCACATCAATCCCTACCATCATGGCTTGGCTGCCGTATTTGTTCGCTACTTGTGTAATCAGGTCCGGGTTTTTGTAGACGGCGGAGTTGATCAAAACTTTGTCGGCTCCATTAGCAATCAAGGCATCAGCTTGCTGCAGGCTTTGAACTCCGCCTCCAAAAGTAAGCGGCATTCGGGCAAACTTGGCGATTTCTCTCAGAATTCCAATCAAGCTGTCATCGAACTTATACTTGAGATCTGATCGCAATTGTTCGTTGCTTCCGCCGGGTCGAGTGATATCCACATAGACCAGCTCGTCGGCTTGCCATTCGCTGAGTCGCTCAAGTTGCTGAATCGGATCCCCAATAATTTTGAACTGAGTGAACGCTTCAGATCGAACGATCAAACCGTTTTGAAGATAGAGTACCGGGATAAGACGTTTCTTCAGCATTTATAGACTCACGAAGTTTTGAAGAAGTTTAAGTCCGAAGGATTGTGATTTCTCAGGGTGAAACTGTGCTCCAAATGTTCTTCCGCGCGAAACACATGCTGTAAACGCGATGCCGTAGTCTGATGTGGCGCAAGTATCCTCAGCGTGTTCCGTAACGAGATGGTAGGAATGCACAAAGTAAACCGCTTGATTCTGAAAGTCTTGAGTGATGACGGGATTGGGGCAAGTGACGCTCAGGTCATTCCAGCCCACATGGGGCAGTCTGAGGGATCCCACTTCCATTTTGATGACTTTGCCGGGGATGATTCCAAGTCCGGGTGTTTCTCCAAACTCGTAGCCGATGCTTCCAAGAAGCTGCATCCCAAGACAGATACCGAGAAGCGGCTTTTCCTTTTGAACAACTCGCTCATGAATGCCTGAGACAAACTTGCGCTGGTGAAGATTTTCCATCCCCTGAGCGAAGGCGCCAACTCCCGGAAGGATGACATGTGTCGCTCGGTCAAAATCGGCCAAATCTTCAATGAGAAACGAGTCGGCTTTGATCTGCTGAAGAGCGGATTGCACACTCGTCAGATTGCCAATGCCATAATTGATGATGCCGACCAGAGCCATTGCCTCCATTTTAGTCGTACAGTCCGAAAGCGGCGATTAAAAACGACGATTCAGGAGTTCGCTCGTACGCTCTTCGGGAAACACACCCCATGTTTTCCCTTGGGGCTGTGCAGCATAGTTTTCGGGGGCCTTACCAGCCGTGAGAACGTCGTGGATGGCGTGAGCAAGATGCTTTGCTTGTTGGGTAATCATTTGAAGTCGTATCTCGGGGTAGCTGAGTCCCTCGGTGGACAGCAATAGATCACTGATGATGGGACCCGCATCGTACTCCTCTGTCATAAAATGAGCTGTGGAATAGACCGGGTGGCCATTGGTAAGTGCCCACTCAACAGAAGAGCTTCCTCGATAGTCGGGAAGCTTTCCGGGATGGCAATTGATGACTCCAAAACGTGTAGACTTTAGCATGGGGGTTCCCAGCTTTCTCGGAGTTCCGCAGGATCCGAGGACAGAGATGGAAAGAGCCTTGATAAGATTGAGGCATTCATCAGAATTGTGATTTTTCACAAAGTAAAAAGGAACCTGCAGTGTTTCAAAATCAGAAAATGAATGGAAGATCGCTTTGCCGTTTGTTCGATTGCTGATGATCGAGACAAATTTCTGATTCACTTCATCGCCGTCGGAGATCAGGGCAATCTGGGAATGCCCAAGCTTTTTGAGCTCCACGACCGTGGGGTAGAGCAGAGGGCTTCCTGGATAGGTTAATAGTCCAATCATCTTATTGTTTGGCAACATACTCAGATCTCAGCAAAGACCAGCAGATAAGATCGATAAACTGCCCCTCCAAAAAGAAAGCTTCTCGTCGTGTTCCCTCATGGATCCATCCACATTTCTTCATCAACGAGTTAAAAGCAGGATTCGGAGACTCCGCCCAGAGCCTATGGAGCATGAGTTTCTCAAAAGAATACTGGGTCAGCAGCTTAACGGCCTCTGAGCCGTAGCCCTTGCTCCACTCGGAGCGATCGCCCATCATAATCGAGATTTCCCCGTTTTTGTTGAGGTCATCCAAGGCGTTTAGCGAGATGTTGCCGATATGCTTGTGTGAGTCTTTCAAGCAAATGGCCAAATGCAAGTCCGCTGTTTCTTGCACATAGGTCAAAAACTTCTTCAAATCTTCACGAGATGATTTTCGGTTGCGTCGCCGGCTGTACTTTTGAACTTCCGAATCGTTCAGCCAAGATAGATAAGCATCGGTATCGTCATAGAGCCTAAGGTGCCTGAGGTAGAGCCGAGAACTTTCACAAATGGGTCCAGCTTGAAGGCTCTTAGTCATTCTGCTTTAGGATACCTGAATCGGCAGAGAGGGAAAAATATTTAAGGCGTTTCGCCAATAAATTTTGTCCAAAACTTCTTCCGACAGCTCAGCATCGATGAGTTTTCCAATAGTCCACGCTGGGCTCATGAGGGGGCCATCGACTGAGTAAAGAACGCGATCGGAGCCAACTGACTCCACGAGGCGCTTCAGTTGAGTGGCTGATCTTGAATTGTGGCTAGTTGCGATATCTAAATAGACGTTTGTTGGAAGTTCGCCCTGAGAGTTGAGGACTCGTGGAAGTCGGTCCCACGTCAAATGAGCGGCAATGAAGCGCGCTTTGGGGTGTTTCTCTGCCGCCCGTGCAAGTCCAGGAATATGAGCCATGACGATGGAGCTCTTCGCCTCTGCCCATTTGAAAATCTTCTCATAGGCCGGATGATCCAAATCAAATCCATAGTAATCCTGAATCGTTTTGATTCCCGCAAAGCGTGGGTGTTGACTGAACCTCTCAAGCAGAGAAAGAGACTCCTCGACTTTGAGAGGATCAACGACAACCAACCCAAAGAAACGAGTATCCGATTCCAGCTGTTCAAAGGTTTCAATGTTTCCTGCCGTTACATCATAGTTCAGAGAACGAATGGAGTTGATGAACACGGCATTCTCGGAAAAATGCGACAGATAGGTCTTGGTCGCTTCAAATCCCTTTTGGGGTTCAAGCAGATCCCAGCCATGAGAATGCCAATGCGTATCCACTTTGGGACGTCTCAGATGGTCTTGCCACGAGCTTGGCAGTGAAGGGAGTTTGGCCGGTAGTGAGACTCCAAAGATTTTGGACAGAGTCTGAGAGTGAATCTGAATCTTTTGAGCATCCGTTAGATCAGGAGCTGCCTGAACCAAAAGATGGGCTGAGGTTTCAATATTCATTGGAGCATTACTGGCAAGGTAAAGTCTCTCAGCTCCTATGCGAGAAGCGAGATAGGCGATTCCTCCATTTTGACAGCTATTACTGACATCGAAGTAAAAGTGTCGATGAGCTTTAGCGAGAGCGATCGTATCAGCGGTGAAGGAGTATCCGCCGCCTGCAATTTGTCGGATTAACACGGGGGATGGGCTCGAACCCAGCGCCTGTTCAATCCAATGGAGATCGCTGGGTTGCGTGATCACGCATTGAATCGGAAGTCCCGTTCGCGAGGCGCTCTGAGCGGCAGCTCTAAATACAAATTGTTGATAGTTCCAAGACTGATAGCTCGGGATAAAGAGGAAACCGGCGCTTCCCGCTTTCTTTTGCTCTTCGAAGTAACTCGAGCTTGCATCCCAGTGGAGCGGATTGATGACTGAAAGAGGAATCAACTCGGAGTGCTGACGACTCAGTTCGAGGGTTCTTTGGTTTCCCTCATACATATCATCAAAAATAGCCTTAAAGTCACAGGCGAGAGACTTGCTCACTTGAAATCTTTCAGACCACGGGCTCAAAGATTCCGTCAGAAGGGAGTCTGCCGTTTTGGGATTTCGACCGACGAAGATTCCGCCATCAAACTTCATACTTTAAGGCTATCCAAGGGTCTTGAGTTTAAAAACAAAAAAGACATAGGATGCTGAGAGAGGAGTCTTTTATGGGAAATGTAGGAAGTCATATTGGAATCAATAAGGCCGATCGAAAAGAAAT
>JBEIHI010000027.1:0-16932 GCA_040381435.1 Bacteriovoracaceae bacterium
CCACGGACAAAAGAGTCAAAAAGGCTGACAATAGAATCAACCAATACGCGTAGGGATCTAGAAACAAGGAGTAGCTGAGACCTAGAGGCTCAAACCAGTTCGCCTTAAATCGAATCGTCTCCGAAGGAAATCCAACAAGACAGATGAGAAAGTAAGCTGCGGCCAAAGCCACGGATAGCCATCCTGCCGCCCGACCTCGAGTTAAGCCAATCACCAAGGAGCAAATGAACGGTGACAGCAACAAAACCAAAAGATAATTCGAATTCATCATAAATTAGGATCCCACCGTGTAAACACTAACGATCAAAATCAAAACTCCCAACCAAACCCAAAATGTATACTGCTGGGCCAAACCTGTTTGAAGTCGCCGAAGCTGCATGCCCGCTCTTTGCGAAACGGCTGCACTTCCATTGAGCAGTCCATCGAGGACAAAGCCATCCACCCACTTCCACAAAAAAGAACCTAAGCGCTTCAAGTTTTGAACGACCACGGCGTCGTAAATCTCATCCACGTAGTACTTATTTTGGAAAAGTCTGAAAAACTTCGCCTGAAATTCTTCCCCCTGAAAGTTTCGGTAACGCCAAAACGCCAAAGCAAGTCCCAAAAGTCCCAACAAACTCGAACCCACCGCAAGCTTCACCGAGGAGCTAAACGCATCCGGAGCTTGCGAGTGAGGGAGAACCGCCACTGTAGACTTGAGAAACTCCTCAAGATAAGCGTGCCCACCCCAAAGATGCGGCCAGTTCAGAAAACCTCCAAGAATAGAGAGTGCTGCCAACACCATCAAAACGATCGTCATCGACTTGGGAGACTCATGAGCTTCATGATGACCTCTAAATTTTCCAAAGAAAGTCATAATCCAAAGTCGGCCCATATAAAACGCTGTGAGAAAGGCCGTGACAAAAGCGAGGCCAATCAAAACATTGCGATGAGAGCCTGATACAACATGTAAAATCTCATCCTTACTGACGAAGCCTGACAGAGGAGGAACTCCCGCGATCGCCAGAACACCAATCGTCATGGTCCAGAAGGTCACTGGCATTTGCTTTCTCAGCCCGCCCATATGTCTCATGTCTTGTTCATGATGCATGCCATGAATCACAGAACCAGCACCCAAGAAGAGCAGGGCTTTAAAAAACGCATGAGTGATCAAATGAAAGTAAGCCGCCACCGGCGCCTGTAATCCGACAGCAAGGAACATATATCCCAATTGCGAAATCGTAGAGTAAGCCAAAACTTTTTTGATATCGTTTTGAAACACGGCAATGGTCGCTGCGAAGAACGCTGTGAGTGCTCCCACATACGCAAGCACTTCCAAAACCGAAACGTGCATCAAGAACAGGGGTTGCAATCGGCAGGTCAAATACACTCCGGCCGTGACCATGGTCGCTGCGTGAATCAGAGCCGAAACGGGCGTGGGGCCGGCCATCGCATCGGGAAGCCAGACATAAAGAGGAATTTGAGCGCTCTTTCCTGCGGCACCAAGAACAAAGCCCCAGCATGCCACTTGAGACCAGAACGTCTGCGCTGAGTCCAAACCTCCGGACTGAATCGCTTGAAGCAGCTCGGGCACTGACAAACTTCCAAACGCTTTAAAGAGAGCAAACATGGCAATCAAAAAGCCCAAGTCCCCCACCCGGTTGACCACAAAAGCTTTCTTGCCTGCCTGAGCATTTGATTCGTCAGAAAACCAAAAGCTAATCAATAAATAAGAACAGAGTCCCACACCCTCCCAGCCCAGAAATAGTCCGAGCAAAGAGTCACTAAAGACGAGCATCAGCATCGAGAAAACGAACAGATTTAAATAAGAAAAGAACCGTCCGAAGCCCTCATCGCCATGCATGTATCCTGAGGCATAAACGTGAATCAAAGTTCCTACACCTGTGACGACCAAGCCCAGCGCGAGCGAAAGAGGATCTACCAAAAATCCAAAGTGCACAGCTGAATCTGCTGAAAATCGAATCCAATCAAAAAAGATAATCCGAGCTGAGCCTTCGACATCCTTAAACAAAAGAATCGTTGCTAAAAAGCTAAGGCCTAGCGCAAGAGACGCCCCGATTCCGACAGCGCGTTCGCCAAATTTACGACCAACCCAAAACCACAAACCGCTTCCCACCAGAGGGGGAAGGATCATCAATGCCGCCAAGGCCTGAAAATGATCCATTTCGAAAACCTCCAACTACCCGGCCAATGCCCGAGCGTCATCGAGACGAATATTTTGTTTCAATCTAAAATAGTTAATCATGAGTGCGAGTCCCTGTGCGCTTTCACAAGCAGCCACCGTGATGACGAGAAAATAAAGAATATTTCCGCCCTCACTCATATGCATGCGAGCAAAAGTAATGAACGCCATATTCACAGCGCTCAGCATGAGCTCCAAACAGATGAGCAAAGAGAGTGCGTTTTTTCGAATGAGAAAGCCACAGGCACCAAAACAAAACACTCCAAAACTGAGGATCAACCAGTAGGCAAAGGGTACTGTGGTTGTCATGCTTGTGCTCCTTTCACTTGAGGAACTTTGGCTTTGCGATAAGCAATCAAGCCCACACCAATCAAAGCCAACAAAAGGATGATTCCCGAAAGCTGAAATCCCCAAATATATTTCGTTAACAGCTCTCGTGATGCGGCTTCAACACTTCCAAACGTTGAGCCCTCCGGAAGAGCTGCAGGAGCCTTGAGAAGATCTGGTGTCGCAAGCTGAAGAGCAACCAAAACAAAACTCAAGAAACCCATGAAAAGTACGAGCGATGACCATGAAGCCCCACCCTCAGTACCAAGTTCGCGTGGATCAAGATTGAGCAACAAAATCACAAACACAAACAAAACCATAATGGCTCCGGCATAAACCAGAACCTGGATCACTGCTGTGAAGTGGGATCCGAGCAAAACATAAAGACCAGCTGTGACGAAAAAATTGAGAATCAACCACATCGCGCTTTCAACAGGTCGCGGTCGAAAAGCGACCATCCCCGCTGAAAACAAAATGATGGCTGCGAAACTAAAAAACAAAATGTGATGAAGGTCGGGCATTAAAAACCTCCGGCGAACGTAATAAGTCCTGCGACAAGAGCGATGTTTGCGATTCCAATGGGAACAAGCGTCTTCCATCCCAATCCCATGAGTTGATCATAGCGAAAACGTGGCAGCGTCCAGCGAACCCAAACGAAGACAAACAAAAAGAACGCAACCTTAGCTGCAAACCAAGCAAATGGGATCACCCAGGAGAACCAATGCTGATCAACTTGGTAACCAATCCCCTCCCAAGTCAGGCCAAAGGGCAAAAACTCCCAGCCACCAAAGAAAAACAAAACACACATCGCAGACAAAGTGGTCATGTTTACATACTCTGCCAAAAAGAAGAGACCGAACTTCATTCCTGAGTACTCCGTATGAAATCCCACCACGAGCTCAGCCTCAGCTTCGGGAAGATCAAAAGGTGTTCTGTTTGTTTCAGCGAACATGGCGGGAACAAAAATCAGAAACGCAATGAATCCAGGAATCGTAAAAATGAACCAGTGATTCGTCTGCGCTTTGACGATGTCATAGAGATCCACGGATCCACTCATCAAAATCACTGCTACTACGGCCATTCCCATAGCTAGCTCGTACGAAATCATTTGAGCGGAAGCTCGCAAAGAACCCATCACAGAAAATTTGTTGTTACTCGCCCATCCCGCCAACGCAATGGAGTAAACAGCGAGCGATCCGATGGCCAAAACGTAGAGCAAGCCAACATTCAGGGGAGCAATCTGTAGGCGAGCTGGCTCAGGCAAAAGTCCCCCTAATGTGGTCTCAGGACCAAAAGGCACAACAGCAAAAGCCATCGCCGCCGGAACAGCCGCAAGTGCTGGGGCTAGAATGAAGAAAAAGGGGCGAACCTCATCGGGACGCAGATCTTCTTTGAGCAAAAGCTTAATACCATCAGCAAGAGACTGAAGAAGTCCCAGCGGACCCACACGATTGGGCCCCACTCGATCCTGAATGAAAGCAGCAACTCGCCTCTCGACCCAAATCATAACGGGAGCAATCACTCCGAAACCCAGAGTAAAGATGAAGAGAATCTTCCCGAAAAAGAATACCCACGGCAGAACAGAGGCCGACAAAACGATATTGATTATTTGTTCCAATCCAAGAGCCCTTTCCGCCATTCATAGACCAAGCCGAGAGTCAAAACTCCCAAGAAGATCATCCCCATCACAAACGCATAAACCCCATGAGAGGAATGAACAAAGTCCTGATAGGAAAGTGCCCATGGAATCAAAAACACAGCTTCGATATCAAACAAAATAAAGGACACAGCGACGAGGTAGAACTTCACCGAAAAGCGTTGGTTTTCCGCTCCTTCACTTGGAATCCCACACTCATAGGGACTCGTCTTTCGCGGACTTTGACGCCTTGCGCCAAGAAAATAGGATGCTCCAAGCGCACCCACCCCCGTAACGACTCCCAATGCCAACAAAACAAACACGCCGAGATAATCAGAGGTTAACACGCGCGCAGTCTAAAAGAATGCAAACAAAGGCGTCAATGAACAAGCCGCACAACCAAAGCAAAATCTCGACGCAAAGCTCAAAAAAACTTGACCCACTGTTTCATAAACTCTGTAATGTAGGGAAGGATTGAGATACCTATTGTCTTTTCAATGTCGGGGGATTTTTGAAAAGATCGAGTGCAAGTTTTATCTTGAAAACTCAACAGTAGGGCGGGTCAACGACGAATAAGCGGGAATGTTGAACCAGGGGGGGAAAATGTCAGAAACGATTCGAATCGTAAAAAAGTACCAAAATAGGAAGCTCTACGACACACAAGATAGCTGCTATGTGACATTGGATGGTATCGCGAAAATGATTCGCGAGGGCCAAGAGATTGTTGTCATCGACAACAACACCAAGGAGGACGTCACAGCACTAATTTTGACTCAGGTCCTCTATGAACAAGAGAAGACCAATCAAAGCGTTCTTCCTGTTTCTATTTTGAAAAATATCATCAAAGCAGGAAGCAATAATCTGTTTGAATTCATGCAGAAGTACGTGCTGGGCGCTTTAGATGCACAGTCCAAAGCACAAAGTGAACTCAAACTTCACGTGGAAAGACTCAGCCGCAAGGGTGAGTTAACTATTGAAGAAGCCCAGACCCTCTTCGATCAGATTCGTCAAGTGTCCCAAAACAACCAGGACATCATTGATCGTAGAATTGAAGAGTGCGTAACTGAGCGCCTCACTCAAATTCAAACAACTGGCGTTACGGGTGACATCCAAACCCTTGAGACCAGGATTCGAAGCCTAGAAACTCAAGTCTAAGACCGGTTGATTCAGTTAAAAAAAAAGCCCAAACCGAGTCGGTTTGGGCTTTTTTGTAACCATCGAGCGCTTAGCTCTTAGTTGCCAGCTGCTTCTTCGTCATCAGCCTCGCCAACTTCAACCTCAACGCCGCCGACGTCACCAAAGAGTTTGTTGCGAGCTTTTTCGCTTTCCATCTCTGTTGCACAATCAATGCACAAAGTGGTCATCGGGCGAGCTTTCAAACGAGCTTCACTGATTGGAGACGTACAGGCTTCATAAGCCCCGTATGAACCCTCCTCAATACGATTGAGGGCTTTTTCGATCTTTCGAATGAGCTTTCGCTCACGATCTTTAAATCTTAGTAAGCGGTTGCGATCCAGCTCCTGAACGGCCTGATCCGTAGGATCGGACGAGGTATCCGCTTCGACTTCAGAAATGTCTTTAACGGTCTTATCGGCTTCATTCAGCAATTCACCAAGTCTTGTCTGAAGCATTTTCTTATAATCTTGCAGCTTCTTCTTATTCAGCATCATGCACCATCCTTTTTACACACGCCGTTAGGCAACTAACGCGCCCCTTCTTAATGAGCTTGGTAGGCCGAATCAACAAAATCTTTAGGTGGTCCTGAAGAAATTAAATCCTCATTCGCCGAGATTCCGTTGGTTTTGATCGCCCCCCACCTCCCGTTGTGATCTAGTAGTCTAATGAGCGGCACCATGCGTGTAAAGACCTCCTCCCACTTCCTTAAAATCCTTGGATTTTTTCGGTTTTTGATCGTTTTTTTGTCTGCCATTTCGGCCTTCAGTTTTCCGGCTTTCGTGCGAGCTCAAAGCCTTCCATTTCCCCAAAGAACCCTTTGGGGCAGTTCGAGCTACGCGCTCGGTGGAGCAGCCGCCGCAACCTTTTCAGGAATGGATTTCTTTAGCCTCAATCCGGCGGGGATTTCCTATTTCAAGGGCAAGAGCGCGACGGGGGGGCATTATAGCCACCTAGCCGGCGACCTAAGCTCCTGGTCTCTGGCCGCGGTCGACGGCATTTCACCAGTGAATGCTGGGGTTCAGATCAAATGGACGGATCTTGGGGAAAGCACTCGACAGCAATATCAGTTAGCAATCGCCTACCCAACCTCCTATGGAACCTTTGGCGTTGGACTTCATTCGGAAAAATTCAAAGGCCTTACGGGTGCGGGAAACGGCTGGCATCTGACCAGTAGCGCGGGGCTCATCGTGAATGCGGGGGAAAGCCTGGCTTTTGGTGCCTCTGTTCAAAGCTTACTAGATAAGGAGTCAGACTCGCTCTATCCGCCCACTCTCAGATTGGGAACGAGCTTTTTATATCCCGGCGCGTTTCGGATTGCCTTCGATGCCATCAGACGATTCAAAATGGCCGATCAAAACTGGAATTATTCCACAGGCCTTGAGGCTTTTTGGGAGGAATGGATTGGGCTGACCGCTGGTTATCATTTCAATCACTCAGATGAGGCGTCCTTTTGGACAACAGGCGTTTTTCTAAGGGCACCACGAATTGATATTGGTGCCACCTATCAACAAGAGGCAGACTCAAGCTCAACGCGCGGCTTTACGACCGAGGTCACTCTTAAATTTTGATTCAAAAAAAACAGCCAGCGCTTGAGCGATTTCTTCTCGGCTATTGAGTTTCACAACCCCAGCACTTCCCTTACTCAGCAGATAGGCACGATGAGTTTCTGGCGAAACATCCTCGAGACGATTCGCAACCAGCAACTCAACGCCCTGACTCTTCAGCGCATCCTGAGCTCTTCGAATGAGCTCCTTTTCGCTCACGCCTGATTCCAACTTAAATCCAACCCGCTTAAGGTTTTTCGAACGGATAGACTCAATGAGTTTGGCGGACGGTTTAAGCTTCAATTCAAGTGAATTTTTTGAGCTTAGTTTCCCCTCAGACGTCTTTGCCACATCGAAATCCAAAACGGCTGCTGCAAAAACGGCAATGTCTGCTCCGCGATCCACCTCCATCTTCATGGCCTTCTTCATTTCCTGATTTGTTCTCACGGAAACGCATCTCAAATAGGACGGTAGAGCAAACTGAATGGGCCCCACAACTGCTGTCACATCAAATCCCCTTCGGAAAAACTCATCAGCAATCTGAAGACCAAGAGCTCCTGTTGAGTGATTTGAAATGTAGCGAACATCATCAATGGCTGATCGAGTAGGTCCCAGCGAAACAACTGCCGTAGTTTTTTTGCTCAAATGCCGAGCGGAGAGCTCGTGACAAATCACTGCCACCGCAGACTCGATCGAAATCATTTTTAATTTCGATTCGTTGGCTTGAGGCTCAAGAAAGAAAACATTTTTGAGCTGAGCAAGATTCTTGCGGTGACGCTCATACGATGCGGTCTCAGCGAGGGAGACGTGCATGGAGGGGGCAATGAAGACAGGCATGCGTCCCATGGCACTTTGAATCAATGTTGCTGCTGCCGTATCTGCGATCCCAAGAGACATCTTGGAAAGAAAATTCAAAGTACAAGGCGCCACAATCACAGCATCGGAATGGGAAATGTGCTCTGCAATTCCAGAGAGCTCAGTTGTCACGGAACACTTTGATGCCCATTCAAAAACCAAGGGGGAGACAAACTTCTCCGATGATGGTGTCATCCACACACGGACTTCCGCTCCGAATCGCCTAAGCTCTCGAATGAATCGAGGGCTCTCAATTGCGGCCACCCCGCCTGTGATGACAAAATCCAAGGTCTTTCCCGATAAATGTTGGCCCTTGATTTCAACATCTCTGTCGTCAAACATTTGCGCCATACTGCCACCTTCCTATCTGAGCTTAGAAATTTTGACATCAACTTTGGGATTGCCTCAAAGCCATGTTAAAACCAAGGCATGTCCTGGATTCCAACACCCGACTCATTGGCCATCATTTTAGGAGTCTTGTCGTCTTTGGCGCTTTTGGGGGTTCTTCGCACAGCTCTTTGGATTCTACCTGTCTTGTTTATTCAGGGTGGTCTCGAGCTTGCTTCATGCGCTCTCTTTACCCATTTTGGCGTCTTGGCGTGGCTCGCACCCCACCAAAAATCAGCCTTTGATCTTCGCGATTTTACCAAGGAGCGCTGGGCAATTGCCTATCTTTTGACCGGCATTGTGGGAGGCCTCCTCCTTGCTGAACCCAGCGTGATGAGCATGGCCCTTTTTGCGGCAGCTCCACTCCTCATCACTCGGCTGCTAACGCTCTTTCGACTGCCCCCGTCTCGCGTTTTGTTTCTTCCGTCCCAACTTCGATGGGCTTTTACAATCGCTGTCGTGGCTCTCTACATATTTCGTCGATACTTGCCGCCCACTTCATAGAGGGCTTTGGTAATCTGCCCCAACGAACAGTAACGAGTCGTCACCATGAGCTCCTCAAAGATATTATCTCGCGACAAAGCCACTTTTTTGAGTCGGTTGAGAGCTTCTTGAGCCTGACCTTCGTTCTTTTTCCAGAAATCTTGAATATCGGTGAGACGTGAATTCTTTTCGACTTCATTTGAGCGAGCCAATGGAATCTTACCCACAGCAGCGCCGCCTTCTGGCAAGAAAGTGTTCACACCAATCACCGGCAGCTCACCACTGTGCTTGAGCTTCTCGTAATGCAAACTTTCTTCCTGAATCTTAGAACGTTGGTACTGAAGCTCCATCGCAGCCAAAACACCACCGCGTCGCGAAATTCGCTCGAACTCCGAGAGAACCGCCTCTTCCACAAGATCCGTCAGCTCCTCAATCACAAAGGAGCCTTGAGTGAAATTCTCTGTTCGAGAGGTCCCAAACTCTTTTTGGATGATCATCTGAATCGCCATGGCACGACGAACACTTTCCTCCGTCGGAGTGGTGATCGCCTCATCATAGGCATTCGTATGCAGCGAGTTACAGTTGTCATAGATCGCCGTGAGTGCCTGAAGCGTGGTGCGAATATCATTGAACTCAATCTCTGATGCGTGGAGGCTTCGTCCCGAAGTTTGAATATGATACTTGAGCTTCTGAGATCGCTCATTCGCCTTGTAGAGATCTCGCATCGCAACCGCCCAAACTCGTCGCGCAACACGACCAATCACAGAATATTCGGGATCCAATCCATTGCTGAAAAAGAAAGAAAGGTTTGCCGCAAAATCGTCAATCTTCATCCCTCGCGCCAAATAGTACTCAACCAATGTAAAGCCATTCGCCAAAGTAAACGCGAGCTGTGTGACCGGGTTCGCTCCCGCCTCGGCAATATGATAGCCTGAGATGCTGACTGAATAATAATTTCGAATCTTCTTGCGAATGAAATAGTCCTGGATATCTCCCATCATTCGCAATGCGAACTCAGTGGAAAAAATGCAGGTATTCTGCGCCTGATCTTCCTTCAAGATGTCTGCTTGGACTGTACCACGAACACTTTGGAGCGTTTGGTTTTCGATTTCCTCGCGCTCTTTGGCTGAAGGTTCTCGCCCCTTAGCCTTTGCAAAGGCCCTGACCTGCTGATTGATCGCCGTATTAAAAAACATCGCAAGAATGGAAGGAGCGGGACCGTTGATCGTCATGGAAACGGAGGTCATGGGATGGCACAGATCAAAACCGTCGTAGAGAATCTCCATATCCTCAAGCGAAGCAATACTCACACCGGACTCGCCCACTTTGCCGTAGATATCGGGCCGAAGATCCGGGTCTTCACCATACAAAGTCACCGAATCAAACGCTGTTGAGAGGCGCTTGGCATTGTCGTTTCGGCAAAGATAATGGAACCGCTTGTTCGTTCGAATCGGCGGGCCTTCCCCTGCAAACTGCCGACGAGGATCTTCCTCGAGTCGCTTAAATGGATAGATTCCTCCGGTGAACGGGAAATAACCTGGCAGGTTTTCAAGACCACAAAACCGAATGATCTGATCCCAACTGATGAGGTTCGGCACCACCACTCGCTTGAGCGTCAGCCCACACAAGCTTTCAAAGGTCTGCGGGACTTCAATCCCTTTTCCACGCACTTCGTAAGTGACCTTGTCCTTCTGGTAGTCACTGGCCATTTTCGCCCAAGCACTTAAACTTTGAGAGGCCTGATGAGAGAGCTTGGAAATGCGCTCTTCACTCAGCTTCTTGAGCTTTTCGTCACTCGTGATTCGAGCGGCTTCATCCAAACTAAAGGCTTCGCGCGCAAGTGTGGCATCCTTCTGAACCTGCTTCTTAAAGGAACGAACCGTCTCTGCTATCTCCGAGAGATAGAGAACACGAGAGGGAGGAACAATATGGGCCTCATCCTTAAACTCAAATGTGAACTCTTTTTCGGGCTTTCCAAAAATTGCACCCTTGGTCGCTAAAGACGACTTAAGAGATCTATATAGTTTGTTTACACCCTGATCACTGACAATATTGCATCGGGTGCCAAAAATCGGGAGATCCTCATCCTTGGCATCAAACAATTTACGTGAGCGCTTGTACTGTTTTCGAACATCACGAATCGCGTCCTCAGAACCCCGACGATCAAACTTATTGATGGAAATAAAGTCAGCGAAATCGATCATGTCGATTTTTTCGAGCTGACTGGCGGCTCCGTACTCTGACGTCATCACATAGAGGGAGAAATCAGAAATCTTGGTGATCCCACTTCCTGCCTGTCCAATCCCCGGCGTCTCCACAATCACAAGATCGAAATCAAAATGAGAGGAAGCCTCAACGATTTTGCTAATCTGAGGAGTGAGTTCCGATTGCTGGCTTCGCGTGGCCATAGATCGCATAAAGACACGATCCGTATCGATCGAATTCATTCGAATGCGATCCCCCAACAAACCTCCGCCTGTCTTTCGCTTCGTCGGATCAATTGAATAAATTGCTATTCGCAACTGAGGAAACTCAAAGAGAAATCGCAAAACAAGCTCATCGGTCAGGGAGCTTTTTCCAGCACCACCCGTTCCCGTGATTCCAACCACCACGGCACTCTTCTTGGCCCCCTGGGGTAGAGAGAATTCCGCTCCCAACTCAAGAGCGGTGATAGAGCGACCCCATTTTTTCATGTCCAAGCTAAACGTCGCAGCTTTTCGCTTCTGACGAGCCGAGGCTGCCCGCTCAAGCATCAAGCGCCCCATGCCTTCGAGTCCGAGCCTCATTCCGTCTTCGGGCAGAAAAATTCCAGCAACACCATACTTTTCCAGAGCTTCTTTTTCCTCTGGCAAAATCACACCACCACCACCACCAAAAACCTGAATATGAGCTGCATCATTCTGCTTCAGCAAATCGATGAGGTATCGGAAATACTCGTTGTGACCACCCTGATAGGAACTCAGACAAATCGCATCGACATCTTCTTGAATAGCCGCTCGTACAATTTCCTGAACGCCACGATTGTGGCCCAGATGAATCACTTCCGCACCCAGATCTTGAACGACTCGACGAATCACATTGATGGCCGCATCATGGCCATCGAACAAAGAAGCAGCTGTCAGAAAGCGAAGAGGAGTTTCCATGCCTGAGGAGCTTAGCGAAAGGATTTGCGGATCACAACACGAAGGGCCTCAAAATGCGGGTAAAGTCAGCATTGCCGACTAGGCGTCTGAAAGTTCCTTTTTGGCCTTAAACCAGCTCTTGGAACATGCATCCCAAAGAAGCCGAGCTTGCTGCGTTTCCAGCTCAAATTGCTTTTTCATCAGTAAGCGAAAAGTGGGGTTCGTGGAGCGAACAACTTCCTTACAGAGATTTTCATCCGCTGCGAAAATCTGGTCTAGAAACTTTCGAAAGGCTTTCTCCGAACGAAATGCCGCAAGCGCAAGATCCTTGGCAGAACCCTCTGATGCCTTCACATTGATCCATCGTGTATAAAAATCCACCCGCGATCTCAACCAAAGCGATCGAGCCAGCAAAAGCTCAGGGGCCTGGTTGATAGGCAAGACGTCACTGCCATAAATAGCTTGGAAATTAGACTGAATTCGCAAAGCGACTTCCTTCAAGGCTCGGTCCAGATCACTTCCAGCGAGCGCAGACTCAACTCGGTCCACAGATAACTGAAGAGCTTCGCGTTCGGCGGAGACATGAAAATCAACGAGCTGTGCGGGCTCAATCTTTGTCGCCAGAAATTTCGTCAGGCTCTCATCTCGAGCCATTTTCTTAAAACGATCCGTGATGATTTCTTTGATCAAAATGGAAAGAAGTTTGGCCGACTCCCTAGACATGAACGACTAGCTTCCCGATCGCCCCACTGCAACTTGAGCGGGCCGCAGAGTCTGTCCGGCATAAGAGTATCCTGCCTTCAGCTCTTGCATCACTCGACCATCTTGATCGGCCGACTCCACGGGAATCGAAATAAGTGCTTCATGAAAATTCGGATCAAAAGCCTCGCCCTCTGTTTTGATCCTTTCTAGCCCGGCTCGCTTAAGTGAATCGGAGAAAAGCTGATGCATCATTCGAATGCCCTGAACGAAAGAGGGATCGAGGGAAGCATTGGCTTCAGCATTCTTCAAACTCAATTCAAAATTGTCTGCGATAGGAATCAACTCGAGAAAAACTTTCGAAACTTTTTGGGCAACGACCTTTTGAGAATCTCGCTCCGCTCGAGATCGAATAAGCTCAACTTCGGATTCCATCTTCTTGATAAACCCTCGGGCCTCAATGAACTTGATGTCATAATCATTCAGCTTGGATTCAAGTTCACGAATCCGATCTTGCTGCCGTTTGAACTGAAACATATCAACGGCGGGCTCAGAAGGTGATTGAGCCTCCTGAGGCTTCACTTCGGAGTTTGCCTCATTGGATTCAAGCGGTTCGGATTGATCAGAATTTTGAGCGCTCATATCTTCAAATTAGGCTGAGACTCGGCTTTGTCAATTGGCTTACCACCAACAAATTATGGCCAAGGGTGGGGCGCTTCAGTAGTTTTTGGCGTGATGGAACTTAATGCCGCTCAAAAGCAAGCTGTGGGCATTCACAGCGGCGCTCTACTCATTTTGGCCGGCCCCGGGACGGGGAAAACTCGAGTTTTAATCCAAAAAATGATCGCCCTTGTGGACCAGGGAGTGAAGCCCGATAGGATTTTGGCCATTACCTTCTCAAGACGAGCCACCCAGGAAATGGAAGAGAGGCTCCTTCACAGCCGACCTGATTTGGCCGACAAAATCAGCATCAGCACCATCCACGCGCTTTGTTTAGACCTGGTTCAACGGCACGGTTTTCGGCTTGGGCTTTCTCAAAAACCCCAACTCATGAGTGAATCTCAATCTAAGCTTCTCTTCCGACAGCTCATCCCGCACTTACCCGCAGACTTTTTTTTGAAGTCCTCCAACGTGGATGCCGCGCTTAAACCCCTCTTTGAGTTTTTTGAAGCCTGCAAAAACGAAAGTCTCTGGCCTGAGGACATCTTGCGATTTGCGGAGACGATTCCTGAAGCAGAGTTAGAGAGAAAACAAGAATGGATGGCACTCGGTGAACTCTACAACGCTTTTCAATCCAAGTGTTTTGAGCGCGGCTATCTCGACTTTGGCGATGCCATCTTGCTTGCTCAGCGACTGCTCGAAGATCACAAACAAGTTCGCGAGGAGATTCAATCGGAGTGGAGTGCTATTCTTGTTGATGAGTTTCAAGACACCAATTGGGCGCAAATTCGATTGGTTCGGCTGATGTCCTCTCCCAATACGCACGTATGCGCTGTGGGAGATGACGATCAGTCCATCTATAAGTTTCGAGGGGCATCATTTTCAGCCTTTCAATTTTTTGAGCAGATGTTTGAGCCGATTCAGGTGGTTGAGCTCACGGAGACCTATCGACTGAGCCCCGAGGTTTTGAAAGTTGCCACGGCACTCATTCAGGCCAACGGAAAGAATCGATTTCGACCTGACAAAGAAATTGTCTCATCTGCTTCTTCCTCAGGCCCCGTCGAAATCCTCGAATGCTCAAGCTTTGAATCAGAGGCCAAAGAGATCGTTGATCGTATTGAGACTCTTCTGAAGTCCAAAGTGCCTCCGAGCCAGATTGGTGTTTTGATTCGCAGTCACAGTCACGGAGCTCTCATCACGCAGGAAGCACAACAGCGCGGAATTCCCATTCAATCTCTACAGACGGAATCCCTCATTGATCATGAGTTGATTCGAGATGTACTGGCATTGTTTCAGTTGCTTAGAGATCCAGTCGATCAAATTGCGCTACTTCGCCTTCTGGATTCGCCCTTTGTTGGACTTGCTGCACCCGATGTCTACTCGATGATCCGATGGCTTTCTGGCCGCAAGATGGCTTTCGCCGATGCTCTCGGAAAGTCGATTGATTGGGCGTCAGAAGAAGCTCAAGCAACGGTCAAAAATCTCGACGAAACGCTTCGTGAGCTCACCGCTCATTGCGCTCGACTTCCAGCCTCCGAGATTTTGTATCAGTGGATTGAGCGAACTCAGATTGTGCAGAGACTTATGAAGAGCGATATCCCTCAGCTCAAAAAGTTGGCTCAGTTTCACAGCCAGCTTTTTGAATGGGAGATCACTCAACCTCGAAAGGATCTGCAAACGCTCTTGCCCCTCTTGGAATCTATTTTTCGACACGATGTTCAGCTCGGCGGCGAAGGCTTAGAGCGAGATCCAGATTCTGTTTCTTTGATGACGATGCATGCGAGCAAGGGACTTGAGTTTGATCACGTATTCATTCCATCTCTGGTTGGTCGCCGAGTTCCCGGAAACTTCCACAAGCCGACATGGGTTCTTCCGGAGGGGCTTCGAAAGGAAACTCCAGTCGATAAGGAGATTCATCTGCAGGAGGAGCGCCGGCTTCTTTATGTGGGAATGACTCGAGCGCGAAAGGCTCTTACCCTCACAACGATCAACAAAAAAGGAACGAACCCAAGCACCTTTCTTAAGGCTGATATTCTCGGCCGGATCTCAGATGGGAAACTGCTGAAATGGAATGCTCTCCCCATAAGAGCAGATGACACGATTGTCAGCATCAAGCCAAAGAAGCCCTTCTCGCGACAGCAAGAAGGTTCTGCTCCAAGCCCATCGAAGAAAGGTCCGCTGTCACTTTCGTTTACGGAACTTGATAAGTTTGAAAAGTGCCCTCAGGCTTACTGGTTTCAATACCAATTGGGGATTCCGCCTCGTCACTCCCCCACCAAGAGTTTGGGAATCGCCATTCACTCGGCCCTCGAAAAGTTCTTTGGCCAGGTCAAGATCGGCGCAACACCAAGTGAAGAGGATCTATTAAAGTCTTTTGCTGAGATTTTTGACGCCCTTCAAAAGGAAGATCCCACACTGGGTGAGGAACATCGCGGAATAGGAAATCGGCAGCTCAAAACATTTTTCGAGACCTCAAAAGGAAGTTTCGAGCGACCGCTAGCCATTGAGGCGCCCTTTTCTTTCACCATTGGAGCGCATCGCATTCGGGGCAAGATTGATCGAGTCGATGGCTCTGAAAGCTCAGCTCGTATTGTGGATTACAAAACAGGAAAGTCTAAGGATTCGGAAAACGAAAAAGACCAAGAGTTTGCCGAAAACTCTCTTCAGTTTTCGATTTACGCTCTTGCTGCCAAGGAGTGCTTTGGTTGGACGGTGGAAAATCTTTCGTTTTATTATTTGGCTGACGGAACCTTTCTCAAGACCACTCGCTCACAAGACCAGCTCGATGAAACCAAGAACCACGTCCTTAAACTTGCTGAGAACATTGGCAGTGGCCCGTTTGAACCAACACCCAACATGATCACCTGCCAATACTGCGACTATGCGCGTCTTTGCCCCGCCTCCATGAACCGCAAGGAAAGATAACCTCCCGGGATCACTCAAATTTTGTCTTCCAGGCCTTGGCATTTTGATTGCACCAAGTTATCAGCTTAGGACTTAGCGCGAGTTTGTAATGAAGGTTTTTAGTCTTTTTCTTTTGATGGCCCTGTTCTTTGTACCCAGTTCTTGGGCTGTTTCTTCCAACTGCGCGCGAGTTGTCGGTCAAGTGCAAGTCTTAGGGCAGGTGAAAGAGAAGCGGATCCAGAATGAGGAAGCCCTTCGTCTCTACCACGTTTACAAAAAAGCGAAGGACAAAACCGAAGCGAATGCTGCCCGAAACGCGCTGATCGAATATCTCTATCCTCTGGCTCGATCGATTGCCTACCAATACGCAAACGCTCGAACGCTAAAAAACTCCGATGACCTTGTTCAAGATGCGGCCATCGGAATCATCGGTGGCATCGAAACCTTTGATCCCAACCAGGGCGAGATCGTCTCCTACATTGCAAGGCGAGCCCTCGGACAAATGATTGATGCTCAAAGACAAAACGACTGGGTCCCAAGGAGAGTGAGACAAGCATCCCGACAGCTTGAGCAGCTGAAACAAGCGTATCTGACAACTTATGGTACGGCCGAATCCACAGCTCCTTCCTTTGAAGACTTCGTTCGCCAAAAAATCCCCGACTCAAACGAAGCAACTCAGCTTCTAAAGGATGGTCGTCGGTATCATATGATGCGACCATGGTCCTCGATTGAGGGACAGCGAGGCAGCTTCCAAAGCGATCGGGATCCGCGAGATGCCCTCTCTGATCAATCTTCAGAAAGCGAGTCCCCCCCGGAGCTCAGAGCCAACCGAGAAGATGTTTGGAATAGCTTAAGTCGAAGTTTAAACGAGAGAGATCGAGTCATTTTTGATCTCTATTTTCGCCATGACCAACCCATGAAGGTAATCGCTCAGCAATTGGGAATTTCAGAGACTCG
>JBEIHI010000028.1:0-16541 GCA_040381435.1 Bacteriovoracaceae bacterium
AAAATTTGCTTTTTGATGGCGACGTTTTCCGTAGCCGCCTCAATCGCCAACTCCACCTGAGACAGGTCTTCCAATGACGTGGTCAACTTGATACGACCAAGAATCTGGGAGGCCGACTCAGTGACCTTCCCCTTCTCAATCAACTTCGCAACACTCTTTTCGATCCCAGCCTTGGCGCGATCCAAAGAGGCCGCATTAATATCCTGAAGAACCACTTGAATTCCGTACGTAGCCAAGACTTGAGCAATTCCAGAGCCCATTTGCCCCGAACCAATGACTCCGATTGAATTGAATGACTGATTCACCACTGACATAAATACTCCTTGTTTATAACTTCTCGACTAAGCACGCGATCGCTTCACCGCCGCCAATGCACAAACTCACGACACCTTTTTCTTTGGGCTTCAGAGTGTGAAGCAATGTCACCATCAGTCGAGCGCCTGAGGCTCCGATCGGATGGCCGAGAGCCACAGCACCACCGCGAGGATTGAGCTTTTCTGCCGGGATGCCCAAATCTTTTTGAGCCGCCATCGCCACCACAGAAAAAGCCTCGTTCACTTCAAACGATGCGATGTCTGAAACTTTGAGCTGAGCCTCTGAAAGGAGCTTTTTAATGGATCCAACAGGTGCCGTCGTGAACCACTCAGGACTTTGAGCAAATTCGGCCGCATGAATGATCCGAGCGATGGGCTTTAATCCTGAAACACTTTCTCCAACGACCAGAGCGGCAGCACCGTCGTTGATCGAACTGGCATTGGCGGCCGTGATCGTGCCATCCGCTGCAAACGCCGGCTTCAGCTTGGGGAAGTTTTCGATCTTGCCACGACCCGGCTCTTCATCTGTTTCCACTTTGATCGTTTCTTTTTTGGAGGCAATTTCAACAGCGGAGATTTCATCCTTAAACAAACTGCTCTCAATCGCCTTCATGGCTTTTTTGTAAGAGTCAGATGCAAAAGCATCTTGAGCCTCACGCGTGAATTTATACTCCTTAGCGCAAAGCTCTCCCGCGTTACCCATATGGAACTGGTTGTAAACATCCCAAAGACCATCATGGACCATCCCATCAATGACTTCCTGGTTCCCCATTCGAAATCCGGCCCTTGCCGTTTTGAGATAATACGGAACTTGAGACATATTTTCCGTTCCACCGCAGAGAACTAACGATGCTCGGCCCAACAAGACTCGATCAAAGGCCGTGGTCACGGACTTCAGCCCAGAACCGCAAACCTTGTTGATCGTCAGAGCGCGAAAGGATTTGGGAAGACCTGCATAGATGCCCACCTGACGAGCAGGTGCTTGTCCCACTCCCGCGGACAAGACGTTGCCCATAATCACTTCGTCAATCGCTTCGGCTTTAGCTTGAGATTGAGCGAGCGCAGCCTTGGCAGCGGCTGCTCCCAATTGAGGGGCTGAAACGCCCGCCAAAGCGCCCATGAAACTTCCAATCGGTGTTCTTTTTGCTGAGTAAATGAAAACGTCTTTCATAGCCCAAAACCTAGCGATTTTTGGAGCTTAAGGGTATCGACAAATGCGGTCTTCGTTCATAGAATCAAATCTTACGTGAAGGCCTCCGCTGACTATCTTTTTGCTCGCGAAATCTGCGAGAAACTCCAAAAATCGGGATTTGAAGCCGTCCTCGCGGGAGGCTGCGTTCGCGATCATTTGATGGGCCGTGTGGCCAAGGATTTTGATGTTGCGACCAATGCTTTGCCCGAGCAAATTGAAAAGATTTTTAAAAGAACCGTTCGTGTGGGAGAAGCATTCAATGTCATTTTGGTGATCTCCCCTCACGAGGAAAATCCGATTCGGGTGGAAGTGGCCACCTTTCGAAAAGACATTGGTATTGCGGATGGACGCCACCCTCAACGAGTTGAGATTGCAACGGCTCGCGAAGATGTTGAGCGCCGGGATTTTACGATCAATGGAATGCTCTTCGATCCCATTTCCGAGGAGCTTTTTGACTGGGTGGGTGGGCAAGAGGATCTCTCGGCAAAGGTGATTCGAAGCATAGGAGATCCCGCTTTGCGGATCGATGAAGATCATTTGCGAATGATGCGCGCGATTCGATTTACCTCGCGATTTGACTTCGAAATGGATCTCAAGCTGAGAACAACCATTCAACAAAAAGCGCCGCTGATTCGAAAAATTTCTCCCGAACGGATCTTTGACGAAATGACCAAGATGCTCACCGGCAAAAATGCTGACCGAGCGATGAACGAGTTAGCCGATTTGGGAATTTTGAAAGAGATACTGCCCGAAGCTTTGGAAATGAAGGGCTGTTTGCAGCCAGCTGAGTATCATCCCGAGGGCGATGTTTGGGTTCATACTCTCCTTTTGCTCAGTCAATGCGAGGGAGCTTCGCCTGAGCTTGCGTGGGGATGCCTACTTCACGATATTGGCAAGCCACCCACATTCTCTCATGAACCTCCGGATCGAATTCGTTTCAACAATCATCAAAACGTCGGTGCTGACATGGCTCGCGCGATTCTCAAAAGACTTCACGCCAGCAATGCCCTGACCGACGTTGTTTGCGAGCTGACGAGAGATCACCTCAAGTTCAAAGATGTGCCTCAGATGCGCCCCTCGACACTCAAGAGATTTCTAAGAAACCCTCATTTCGATTTGCATCTGAAGATGCACTACATTGACTGCATGGCCTCTCATCAGAATCTCACTCTGTACAGATTGTGCGAGCAAAAGCTGAAAGAGCTTCCTCCCGAGGTCCTCAAACCTGCAGCACTCATTTCCGGAGATGATTTGATTGCGGAAGGCTTCAAGCCTGGCCCGGTCTTTAAGATAATTTTGGAAGCCGTCGAGACCGAACAACTGGAAGGCCGCCTAAACTCAAAAGAGAATGCTCTGGCCTTTGTTCGGTCAAAAAAATGGAACTAAAAATAAGTTTTGATTGGATTACTTAGAAGCCGCTTTTTTTTCGCCAGGGAAAGCATTCATGAAATTCACGGTGCCCTTTTGGCGATTAGCACGCTTGCGTCGTTGACCTTGCAGCGTTTTCTTCTTTTTGCGGACTAACTTGGTAACCCCTGTTGGTGATGGCATCCCGGATATCTCCCAAAGGTCACGGACTCCGTCAAGGACAAAGGGCTGGGATTTGGCCTCTATTCGGCTCCAATCCTATCCACAACCCGATCCGAGATCGCATCGATGGTCTTATCCTTGTTCAGTGAAAAGGCCCGAATATTGGCTCGAATTCGCCGGCGGGCCTGGCTGCAAAAGGTCGAGGCGATTTGTCGCTCGTGAAGGGTCTCTTTTTCACCCTTTTTCTCGATTGCCTGGGTCACTCGGGCCAAAACAGCGCTCATGGCAAAAATATCAATAGAGATGTCGGCCACGCGCTTCAGCTCATGTTGCTCATGAACAATATCGCGCTTGTATTTTCGAACCAAGATCTCGGCCGATGAGGAAAGATCGGCAATCGATCGACCCAAATGCTTGATCTGACGATCCAAGCTGGGATGAATTTTTTGAGACATTTCGGGTGAGAAGTTCTGACGAACTCGCTTGGCCGCATAGTCGTAGACCGCTCCAAACCCCTTCATGGGCTCGACAAACATACTTTGAATCGCCGAAGCCGTCTCCTTGAGCTCTGTGGCAACAGCCTGAAGGCCCGTCAGACCAATAAAGAGCCTCAGGATCTCATTGGTTCCTTCAAAAATCAGATTGATTCGAGCATCTCGAAGAGCACGCTCATACGGATAATCTTTCATGTATCCGTTACCGCCCGCGATCTGAAGCGCTCGGTTGACATTGTCCCAGCACGTCTCAGATCCAAAGACCTTACAGATCGCGGATTCCATAGAGTAATCATGAACGCCCTTATCAATCCAAGAAGTCGTCAGATAGACCATCGACTCGAGCACATAAGTCGAAATCTCCATCTGCGCGATATACTCTTTGATCATCTTGAAATCACAAACGCGAATATCAAACTGCTTTCGCTCTCGAGCGTATCCGACCGCCTGTTTCATCATCTGCTTCGAAGCGCCCACGCAGCCCGAAGCCAAGCCCAAGCGACCTGAGTTCAAGACATTCATCGCGACCTTAAAGCCCTTGCCCACTTCCCCTAAAATATTTTCAGCAGGAACTTTGACGTCCTCCAAAACCAGCTGAACGGTCGAGCTCCCCTTGATTCCAAGCTTATGCTCCTCAGCCAGATTCTTTACACCCATGGATCTCTCCACGATGAAGGCCGTGACCTTTTCTTTGGTCTGTCCATCTTGAGTGACATCCACCTTCGCAAAGACCGTAAAGAAGTCAGCAATACCGCCATTGGTGATCCAGAGCTTGCCCCCATTGAGAATGTAATGAGAGCCGTCCTTCGACAGCACTGCTTTGGTCTTAATCGACTGAGCATCAGAGCCGCTTGAGGGCTCCGTCAAAGCAAAGGCCGCAACCATCTCACCCGTGGCGAGCTTCGGCAGATACTTTTGCTTTTGAGCGTCGGTTCCAAACAGAAGCAAAGCCTTCAATCCAATCGACTGGTGCGCGCCAATCGTAATAGCGAGAGAAGAATCGATTCGAACCAAAGCCTCCATGATTTTGGCGTAGCCTGTGGCGTTCAGCCCAAAACCACCATGCTCTTCGGGAATGATCATTCCAAAGAGGCCCATTTGCTTCATTTCTTCAATGAGCTCAGGCGGAATCTTGGCGTCCTCATCGATCTTTTTGGCGTCGACTCGTTCACTTCCAAATCGCTCCACAGCCTCTTGGATGGGCCCCCACGCTTCTTTTTGATCGGGGGGATAGGGAAGCAGCCGATCTTCGAGCAAATGCCCGTTAAAGAAGGCTCGGCAGAAGCTATCTGTCGACCTGGAATCCACTGAGTGAGATGCTGTTTGAGAGGACTTTTCCGACGAATTAGCAGGCTTTGTTCCCATTCTAAAATATTGACCTCAAGGCCATTTCCAGGCAATGACTTCTCCATGCAAAAGGACAAGGATCTCAAGAAGTTCGAGAATTATTTTTACGAAGGCACCGAGTCAAAATTGGATACCCGACTTCAGCGAAAGCGAGTCGAGCACGGCTTTACGACTCGAGCCGATGTCGAAAGCATGCTGAAAAGCCTTCCTGCTGAGACCGAGTACGATTTCACTTCTGCCGAAGCCCTCGACGCAGAAGGTCAAGATTAAGTCGAACCTGTTAGGCTGTTGCGGTTAATCCGAATTTTTCGGTATCGATGGTTCCACGAGATTCTGTGACAGCCTCTCCGGTGAGATAAACTTCTCGCAGTCCATCCCACTCCACCGTAAGACTTCCTCCGCGAAGATTGATTTGAACGGGGCTTTTCATGGATCGCCCCATGATGAGAACCACACCGACGGCACAAGCGCCTGTACCGCAAGCCATCGTTTCTCCCGATCCCCGCTCCCAGGTGCGCTGATAAACCTTCCCATTCTTGATCTCAATGAACTCGACGTTTACTCCTTCGGGAAAAGCTTCATGCTTCTCAATAAGAGGCCCATACTTCTCCACCGGGAAGTTCTCCAAATCCTCCACCTCAATCACGCAGTGAGGATTTCCCATCGAAACACAGCTAATCTTGAATGTTCGATCCGCAACCTCAAACTCTTCCTGCATCACCATGACATCCTCGAACAGCACAGGAATCTTATCGGGCAAAAAGGCGGGACGACCCATGTTCACGCGGACCACAGCTTTCTCCGGACCCAATCGCTCCATCATGAAGCACTCCTTCACACCCGCCAAAGTCGAGATCTTGAAGGACTCCTTCGGGCCAAGAGTTTCATCTAAAATTTTGGAAACGCAGCGAATTCCGTTGCCGCACATTTTGCCAACGCTGCCGTCAGCATTAAACATCACCATGGCGGCATCAGCCCCCGACTGCGAAGGCGGACCGACGAGAATCAAGCCATCGGCACCAATGCCTCGCTGCCGATCAGAGACGAGTTTCGCCAGATCAGCCCAAGGCATCTGCTCGAGGCCGGGCGCTTTGAAGCTCAGCAAATTGATATAAACGTAGTCATTCCGTGCACCGTGCATTTTGACGTAGGGAATCTGCATAAATGATGATCCTCCGGACGCAAGAGTCCGATTCCTCAATAGATTATCAGGATCATTCATCTTGAACAGAAAAAACAGTTTTACTTCTTTTTGCCGCGACCCGCCGATTTGACTTTGTCACGACAAGCCGACTGAGGCCGCTTCTTCGAACTCACAGCGTCTGCCGTCTGAGCCCTCAAAGAATCTTCAATCAACTTCCTCTGCCCTAAGGCCAGTAGATTTTCACGACGAATCAGCTCCCGATCCGCGCCGTCAAGCTTCAACTGCTTTGAATCAATGAGCGCCATCACGGCATCAGCCTGAGCAGCCAATGGAAGCTGAGAAATTTCAGCGATCTTTCGAAAAACTTTTCGCTGCTGTGAATCAGAGAGGGCCTTTTCCAAAAAGAAAGTGACCTCGCTAGCCTGGGAGGCCTTCACCAGCAAAACATCCGCAAAGTTAATCAGATCAAACAAACTCTGAGATGAGCCCATGGCTTTGAAGGCCGATAACATCAACAAAGACTGCGGCCTGACTCGAAGATTCGTCAGCTTCAAAACACGATTGAGTAAGTCCTCAAGAGTGATTTGTCCTGAGATCCACGCTTCAAAGTCCGGCGTAGGATCTGCCGTCAATCGATCAGCGAGGCGATTGCCCACAGCATCCGCATGCAAATATTCAATCGCTCGACGAGACCCTCTCGGATCTACCAAGCTCTGGGCCAAAGCTTTTGCGAAGTCGACTCTCAGATCCCGGGTTTGTTTGTCCTTCAGCCGATTTTCAAAATGCTCAACCATCTGATTGAAGAGACGCGGATCCTGGGTTTTGTGAATCATCCAGATTTCATTGTTGCCTCCGGATAATCCAGCAAAGCTTGAGTTCCCGCTACCAAAGACGAGCCAATAGATCGGCTTGCCCTTGGCATCAACACCTTGCCCAGCCAGGAACTTCATATGCATCTTCGCTTCAAGGTTTTTGGTTTCGTCCACTCGCCCGTTCCATGTGGCCACCACTTCATCCTTCTGCAGACCCATTGGAGTGAGCGCCTGACCCGTTCCGCGATCCGATTGGAGATCACCTCGGAAATCGCGAGCCAGAAGTCCCATAAAGAAAGGAGCTTTGGAATAAGGCTCTGTTGAGAAGTGATCATCAAAAATCATGTGTCGTTTGGCCCCCGCCGCAATCTGCTTTTGCAAAATCCCAGCAAGTTTCGAGTCACTGAAGACAAACTGCTGTGCATAGATTGACTTGAGCCGAATCCCCTCGAGAGATTTCTGCAACATATCCGCCACATCTCCAGAACCCGCAAAGGGCGCAAAGCCAATGGTCCAAGAAGCTCCTGTCTTATCCGTGAAGGTTCTCGCTTGAGGCCATGACTCTCGCGATGTCTTGGTTGCCCAACCCTCGTGCAACAGTGCAAATTCCTGATCGAGATTTCCGATGATCTCCTTCTCAGTGAACCGCAGCATAAAGTTCACGTTGGCTTCGGCCATTTTTTTGTTTCCAACAAAATCTCCATAAATATCCGAGGTAGTCGCGTTGGCTGATGTCACCAAGGCTTCTGTCGAATCCACGGTCAGATATTTAATATGCATGATTGCCATTTTTCGCTTGGGAATCAAAACGGGCTTGATTTTGGCTCGTCGCAATCGACCAAGCTGTTTGTGGCGAGATGAAACTCTCAACTGAAGTCGCTCAAAATGCTCAGGCTGCAATGATTGAGCCCCGTCGGCGTTTTCAAACAAGAAATCGCGTTGTTCATCCAACGGAAGAGTCTTCAGCCATGCGTTGACCTCATCCACCGTCTTCCATGGGAGGTCTCGGTAGTTGGATCCTTCCAAAACAATCTGGACCCGATCGGGACCCAACCGCTTCGCAGCGGAAATCAGCTCATTCACAATCCCCTCATCCTCTAAATCGTACATCACAAGGTGCACTGATTTTTTGGCCTTCTTCAGCAAGCCGATCATCTCTTTTCCAAAATCAACACCCTCTTGATTAGGACCTGCCCAGTTCAACAACAATTCATTCTTGAAAACGGTCTTGGGAAGATCAAGCGCTTCATCCACAGGAGAAGACTCCAGAATCTTATGATCTTTATAATACTTCTCATTGAGAAGCTGCGCCGCCTGCAGCCGAGCCTCTGACATTCCCGTGTTCCGATAGCGCTCATATGAGCCGCTCAAACCCAAGAAAATGAGATTCTTTTCGATGAATTTCTTAATCGCCTTTTCTTTGAAGCCCTCTTTTCGCAAGATCTCTTTGAACTTCTCCAAGGTTCCACGGAAGTCGACCTCCACACCTCGGAAAACCCAATACATCTTTTGAATATCCTTTTTGTGGAGCCGAACATCCGCCTCAAACTGAGATAGAATCTGGGGCAAAAATTCTAGATAAGATTCGGGAGAGTAGTTCTTGATTTCAATGGACTCACCCGTCTTCAGGAGCAAGTCAACAACTCGCAAACGAGTGCCCGACATCACGGGAACTTCGAATCCAGCAATATTCTCAAGCCCGACACTTCCTGACTTAAATCCTCGAGACTCCAGATGGCGACCGACCATGGCGATCTCCAGCTGAGCATAGTTACCGAGCACATACGAAGATCCCTTGCCTGCATCAGAAGCAATCTTTTTGAGCCCTCTCACCCCAGCTCGAGTTCCCTCTCGAATCCACCGGAAGTAGTTTTGAACCTTCACGGAGTCTCGTCCCAAAGCAAAAATAACTGATCGAGCCGAGTCGCCACGACCATCTGAAAGATCCATCACAAACAAGCAAAGACCTTCAAAAGCCTCAAAGCGTTCCTGTCCATCAAAGGGCATTGAGAAACTTCCCCCGTAGAGAGTTTCAAAAACAACGGCTGAAGCGCCCCACTCTTGAATCGCCTTCCACACCGCCTCCTCACCCAAATACTCACGAGCGAGCTGGAATCCGATCAAGGCATCATGCGACCACGAATGCAAAAAGCTCCACTTCTTGGGCGCATTCGCTAAAAAGTCTAAAACCTTTTCAAGATAAGCTGATTCCTTCTGAGCATTTCGCTCCTGTCGGCCTTCAACCTCGATCTGAAACGCCTGCATATCGTTGGCGCGAACTTCGGAGATGCGATCTTCCGAGATTCTCAGCTTCAGCTCCTCAGCAGAGAGCTGAGAAGCCGGAATGACCTTGTAAGCCGCTCGTCGAGCCGATGAAATATTTTGAAGCCGGGAGATAAGCTTCGCTCGATCTTTTAGGAAAGAGCGCCACTCTTCGGGATCAGTTGATGCGAGCATTCGATCGATTTCAGCTTCGGAGATTCCAAACTCGACTTCCAAATCCTGAAGAGCTTCCGGATCCTGGCTCCGGAGAACTTCAATGGTGGTTGCAAAACTTTGAGCGCGAGCCTCAACGCGTCGATCCTGATCCTGCTCCTGGCGTTGTCGCTCTCGCTTTTTCTTTTGCAAAGCCAGTCGCTGCAGTTTCTTTTGGTGAAGCGCCGGGGGATTGATCGCAAAGATTCCATCAAACTCGCCCGGGACGTGGTGGATCAAGTCGTGCACCAAATCCTTGAGACGAACGTCATCCGTCACATTCTTTCCGCGATGATCCCAAATCGTGACTTTGGCGTAATGTCTCTTAAACTCAACCGATGAGATCGAGTCCCCGGGACTGCGGATGAAATCCGAAGCGGTCCGACCTCGAGACGAGCCTCTGTTTTTATCCAGCTCTGCAAATCCATCTTTAGGGACAAAACTCACTTCACGCTTTAAGCGAAGTTTAAATTTACTGGGCAGATTCATCCCCGCTTTAGGAATCGTGATGTATCCCAAGGCCTCTAGAGTATCGGCCTGGTTGGCTGTCAGCCCCGCGCGATGAAATGGGTTTTTCTCATCATAGACGAAGCCATCGTTGTCAGACCAAAACCACGTGCTCAAAAACTTCTTCAACATGTCTTGGGGCACACCGTCCGAGGACAGAATCCGATAGATCACCTCAGAACGCAGTTGATAAGCCCCCATATGACCGGCCGCAATGAAATGCATATTGAGCAGAATGTTTTCAATGTCAGCTCCCCAATCCGCATACCGCTTCAGAAACTCCTGCTCTCGTCCTGACTGCCGAATCTTTTGAGCATGAACTTTGGTAATGTGAACCATCTGAGCCAAAAGCTTATACGGATGCTCAATCGCCCACGATCCTCGGCCCAACTCTTGTCCGTAAGGCTGTTTAAAGCTTGGTGCCGCCGACAACACACGAGAGATAATCTGAAACTCATCATCGGGCAGTTGAGGAACAACCTGGCGAACCAGCATATCTCTCGAGATAAAAACAGAACCTGCATCAAGACGTTTATCAAAGAGGGGGCCGAACGTATTCACAGCCACGTAGTAGATCAACTTGTCTTCAATCCAACGAGCACCTCGCTCCGTAAAGGCAGATCGTTCCTTCGCCGCCTCCCGACGTTGTTCAGATCGAACGCCATCTAAACCACCGACGACTTCACGAGTCTTTGGATCTTTCTTGCCAAACATTTCATCAATCACCTGGCGAACGATGTCGCGAACGCTCAGTTGAGCTGCTCCTGCCTTTAGCTGCTCTTGAACGCGAGAGTTGATTTCCGGGGCAGCGTGAATGAACAGAATATAGGCGGCCAGGTTCTTCACAAACCACGTTTCTTGGTTGGGACTCAAATCGGAGAATCCGAGCAGAGGACTCGAGAGCATCATTCTCTTGATATTCGATCGCAAATTAGAAGACTGAATCTTGCCCTTCATCTTTTGCTTCATCACTTGATGTTGCTCGGCCATGAGCTGCAAGTCCTCCGGCCGAAATCGTGGATGTCCCTTCAAAAACTCCTCAAACTGCGGATAATACAAAATGAGATAGTCGAGGTAGCCCTTCAAAATGGCACGGCTTCCGGCAATGCCAAACTGCGTGAAGAACGCATTGATCGACGAAAGCTCATGGCTCCAGCCATCGTGAGCCGCCATTCCGTAAAGCACTCCCTCGATCAAAGGTTGAGAGAATCCTTTTGACTTAAGAAGCTGCTGAATCAAAACGAGAACGCTTTTATCATGCTCCATCTGACCATTAGGAAAGAACTGATCCTTCGAATGATGCGCGCCCGTGGTCGAGGAAGGACTGTTATAAAAACTCGGAGGGATCACTCGAAGCTTATCTGCAAACAGGTCGCGCAAATCAGGATCCTCGATGAACGCCTTAATGAGAGAATGATAATCTTCAGGCTTTCCTGCATAGAGCTTCTGCAAGATCGAAGCCTCTTCGACGGTAGGCCTATAGCCTGTTTGAATCAGGCCCATGATGATTGGATTTTCAAAGACGTCTCGAACGTTCTCGGGCAGCGACTCAAGCTCCTTCAGTAACGAGTGAACAATCTGGGTCTTCTCTCGAACCACCTTCAGGGAGTCCTCCGTTAATCGTGAAACCACCTCAATCTGCGCCATCAATGAAATGGCCTTTTGAGACATAGCAATCGTCGTTTCTTGAGCCGGATTGAGAAGTTCAAAAATTCGCTGGAAAGCCCGCTCAAACAGCAGATCCTCTGGAATCTGATCAACCTCTCCTCCGGTTTCCACAAACTCACCGTTTGGGAAAATCTGTAATCCATGAGGCCAAAGCTCAGCCTTGAGATCTTTGGTCCGCTCACGAATCGGCTCCATACGAACCTCATCGTCATCTCCACTCACTCCAACCAATTCACGAATCTGCTCGAGCGCTCTCTGAACAGCCTGAGCTCTTAAGGCATTTCCAGAGTAGAGCTTCCCACCCGATTCAAAAGCCTCCACAAACTTTTTACTGTCCTCCCCATAAAGAGAGGCAATCGAGTAAACCTTACGATCCTCAATCTTCTTCCCGTTGATTCCCTTCAGCTCGCCATTCGCTTTGAACTGAAGTCCATGAGTGACGAACTGCCGTCGAGGATTATCCTTGAAGAATTTTTTAAGCTGAGTGCCCGTCAGTTTGTAAACACGAGGCTTTCGATGAGGAATCGCCACCGAATGATAGACTCCCATGATGGCCGCATCTGCTGAGGCAACCGCCTGAACTTTTTCAAGCTCAGCATTTTCCTCAAAGAGTTTGATCGCAGCTCGGCTCTCAGCCGCTAAGTCACGCTCTCTCTCAACAACGTAACCCTTTTTCTTGAGCCAATCGATAAGCTCCGCGGGAGCTCGATTGCGGAGAGTAAACTGTTTGAGATCAAAAAGTTCCGTGATTTTTGACAGAGGAATTGGCTTCGAAAACGGCTTAAACTCCTTCACCAGAATCCCGAAATGAGGCTCAGGATCTTTGGGGCCAGCGTTTTTTTCGTCCCAAACCAAGGAAATCATGTTTGAAAAATCTTTGAGAACGTCGTCTCGCTTCCCATACTTTGAACGCACAAGGGAAACGACTCCGACAATCTGAGCCCCCGATCGATCCACCACTAAAACTTCAGAGAAAGCTTCCGAATCAGGAAAGTAAGAAGACCAAACTACCGACCACGGATGCGAAGAAATTCTCTGAATCTCATGCACTTCCAGTGGCA
Organism: Bacteriovoracaceae bacterium; assembly: GCA_040381435.1. Taxonomy (GTDB): domain Bacteria; phylum Bdellovibrionota; class UBA2394; order UBA2394; family UBA2394; genus JBEIHI01. The sequence continues at coordinate 12,545 of JBEIHI010000028.1, forward strand.
TGAATCGAAGCGCATCGGCTCGAACCTTGGGCAAACCCTCATCTCGTTTCGCATCGGCACTCAAGCCCCCCAAAGATCCCGATCGGACTTTCGATCCGAGATCCGTTTGAATGTGTTTAAGAACCGCTTCACGCTCGGAGCGCACTCCTTGAACCTTGGTTGTGACTCGCTTGAACTTCTTTGCACCGAAGAAACTCTGTCCCCGTCCCGAGGCCATCATGGGTCGACCATCGGCTGCCGTCCCTCCAACTAAGAGCGCATCCGCCACAATCAAGTAGCGTCCGGCGGGGTCAATCTTTCGACGATTGACAGAAATTCCACCACGCTGAGTCACTCGCAAATTGTCGGACCATTGCAAAGATGGTCGGGCCTTTGACGCTCGATTGGCCTCATCCTGTCGAATCAAAGCCTCTAAGGTCGCGCCATCAACCTCAAGAACTTCCAGACCCACGTTCAGATGAAGCACTTTCACCAAATCAGCTTCTGTCAACTTTCCCTTAGAAAGCTTGGCTCGAAAATCAGTTCCTCGAAAAACGCCGACAACAGGAACACCCAAGGTTTCACCCGTGACTCCTTGATCTCGAAACGCATTGGCAACCAATCGCCCAAGAGGATTGGTCCCCGCGTGAAGATCTTCACGACACAGAAATCCACGCAGTTCCCCATCCAATTCGCCCAAAACCCTTTTGAATTTCTGACCAAGGGAAGCATCTAAGTCCTGAAGGACCTTGATCGACTTCTTAGAAAGCACAGCCCCAGGAAAGTACTGGACCCTCTCGACACGCTCGCCATCTGGTTTCCAAGAAATTGAAATCTGAGCCACATCGGATGAAACCGATGTTGTTTGGTGCAAAAAGACGCGTCGACCCTTGGCTCGTACGTACTCCAGCGATTTTTCTTTAGGATCATTTCCTAAAACGCCCACCACTTTTTCAAACTCAGGCCATGCAGACATCGCCTCCACAAGCATTCGCTGACGGGAAAGATCGTGCTCGGTCACCAAGACAATCACGTCTGATTTTTTGGCCAAAGCCTGAAGTTCCTTTTGAATCACGTCCAAGTCTTCGAGCGCATGTCGAGAAGTCCCCGCCTCCGGGCGATGTGCAAGAACGTTCAAAACTCCAACTCGAACCTTGCCCGATTTATGCACCGTTGACCGCTCAACCAAACCCTTTTGCGGGCGGTTTGTGGCGACAACGCTAATCCCTGCACGTGCCAGGCTTTGGAGATGGCGCTGCAAAACCTCATCGGGCTGATACACATCTGTTCGACCCAGCGAAAGAACTGCTGGTCGAGACTTCAAAAGCTTCTCGAGAATCTCTACGAAAGTTTTGCCGTTTCCATCAACTTCCCAGTAAGGAGATCGACCCATGACGTCTCCGCCGACTAGCCACAGCGGCTCGGTGTCGGAGGGAGGTCGAAGTCCTACCAAAGGCATCAAACGCTCGTAAGAGCCCTTCAGATTGGCGATGTGAATAATATCTATTCGAACATCTTGAAGATCAGCTGCAATTGCCGCCGAGGTAATGAGAAAAAATCCGATGAAACCCTTAAAAAAACGAGCACCCAATCCCAACCACATCCACCCAAATGACCCAGCTTAATGCGCCGTGTCAAGACTGAGGCTGGGGTCTAAGAAAAATTCACAGAATCAAAACAAACCCGGTGCAGGACCCATCAAGGCTTAGAAATAATACCGAACGCTCAAATCGCCAAACTGGGCCTGATTGAAGCTTAAATTCGTCTCATCCATCAGATCGATCATCAATCCCATCGATGTCGAAATTGCGAAATTATTCTTTTCAAAGGGTAAAATCTCGAAACCAATAAATGGCAGATGGAGAGTTACGCCCTTCTCAATCTCTGATCCGAACTTCACTAAAAATGAAACCTGGCTAAAAATATTTAAATGATTCCAAATGGACGAATCTCGGCTCAACAGTCTCTGAAGATCATAACGAAATGTTGGCCCCATCGCTGCGATGTCAAAATTATCTTGAAAACCAAAGAAAATCCCCGCCTGCATATCCGCGGCCAAACCATAGCTCGCATGCAAACCGCTCAGTTGGGAGCGAGTCCCCGTGTTCAAACCCGATGAAACGAAAGACATGGACTGCTGAGCAAAACCTACGCCCATTCGGTAGGTCAGATCCCGAGCCTCAACGGCTGAATTCGAAGCAAGAGTGGTGACAAAACACGATGCAAGAAGTGAGAAAACTTTTTTCATGAACCGAACTCTAGCTGTTTTTTAAAGCAGAAATCAACTTTTGATGAAGCCCGTCAAAACTTCCATTGGAAAGAACGACAAAAAGTGAGTCTCCCTTTTGGGAAAATCGAATGGCCTCTTCCAGCATGACCTCCGGAGTGACTCCCGCAAGAACCGTTCGTCCTCGACTTCGATGAGACTCGACTATTTTTGTTAGATCTAATCGTTGATCAGCTGGAATCGCATCACTCTTGAAAACCTCCGCGATCATCGTGAGATCAGCCCCATCAAAAGCTTTTTCGAACTCCGACTGGAGAATATTTCGACGTGAAGTATTAGAGCGAGGTTCAAAAAACGTCATGATTCTATGCTTGGGATACTTGGCCTTCAATCCGCGCAAAACTTCGGCGACTGCGGTCGGATGATGCGCAAAATCATCGATCACCAAGTGTCCACCGACTCGCCCGACCACTTCCTGCCTTCGCTTCACACCTTGAAATTTCGGTAAGGCTTTGGCGAGATCTTTGAGCGAGACACCCACAAATTCTGCCGCGAGAAGTGCCGCCGCAAAATTTTGAGCGTTGTAACGTCCGGTAGACTCATTGGAGAAAAGAATTCGATTCAGACTAAAAGATAGCCCCTGAGCCGTTTCACTGAAATCCTCAATACGAACATCTGACTCAGCATGAAATCCGTAACTCTTCATGACACAGCGAAGTCCGCCGGCTTTTTTCTCTTCCGCAATCAACTCGTGAACGCGCTGCCAATCTCGGCAGTACAAAAGAACCCCCGAAGGTGAAACCAGTCGGATAAACTTGCGAAACATTTTCTCCATCGCCTCAGAGTTGGCAAAGATGTCCGCGTGATCAAACTCCATTGAGTTAATGATTCCTACGACGGGCCGATAATGAAGAAACTTCGACTCTTTATCAAAGAAGGCCGTATCATATTCATCTCCCTCAATGACAAACTCTCGCCCCTTGCCCACATGAAAACTCTTCTCAAAATTGAGCGGTACTCCTCCCACCAAAAAACTGGGATCTCGTCCAACTGCGTCCAACAAAAACGCAGCACATGAGGTCGTCGTCGTCTTGCCGTGAGTTCCTGCAACAACAATATTCGTTGTCTCCTGGAGAAAAAAGTTCTCTAGCGTGCTGGGAAATGAGCCATACGGAATAGCCTTTTCGAGAACATACTGCGCTTGAGGATTGTCCCGGCGAATGAAATTACCAATCACCACATAATCTGGGGCAAACTTCTGAAGATCATCGACATCGTATCCCAGATGAACCGGAATATTGAGCTTCTTCAACAAGTCTCCGACGGGTGGATACGCAGCCACATCTGAGCCAGCGACCACATACCCCCTTTCCTGCAGTAAACCCGCCAAGGCACTCATCCCCGTACCGCAAATCGCGAGAAAATAAATTCGAGCTCCTTTGGGTGGAATCGACAACATAACTAGAGTGTAGAGAAAACATTCTCCCAGATCCAATCATGAAAATGAGGTCTCAAGTCTCTGAGTCTTTCGGGGCGAATGCCCTCATCAAACCGATGACACAACAAAGTGACTCGAGCACCAGACTCTACATCCATCCAAAAACTCGCCCCTGTGTATCCTAAATGTCCAACCGTCGTTCGCGGAAACCGACTGCCAGACTGCGACGGCTTACTGGGAGTATCAAAGCCATTCATCCAGCGATCAAAGGGACGATCAAAATCGATAAAATTTCGAACAACGCGGTCACTCAAGACGGAATCCTTTCCGTGAAAGGCTCGGTAAATCTGCTG
>JBEIHI010000029.1:0-16390 GCA_040381435.1 Bacteriovoracaceae bacterium
GAGACTTCAAGCCTCAAGCTTTGGCTTTATGCTTCACTTGGCGTGGCGATCTCACTTCTCTTTCCTCAATTCAAAACGCTGATACTTTGGGCGGCACTCAGCCTCACTCTTGCTCGAGTGCTTCACTTTCTTCTGGTTGACAGGCTCAGGCTGAAAAGAAGCGAAAGCCAAAATCTCAGCTTTAAGCTTATGCAATTCATTGGGGGCCTCGCTTTGCTCGCGTTCATCTTTCTTGCTCTTCAGCGAATTCCCCTCAGCATGGAACATGCGGGTCCCTCCAAACTTTGGTATCTCAGCTTTTCAGGCGGCGTCTTGGCTCTGATTCTTTCAACATTTCAGCCTTGGAAGACATTACACTGGATGTCTCTAGCCACCTTTTGTCAGGGCGCTCTCTTCTTTTCAAACCTCGATACCGCGGTCATTGGCGCACACGTATTACTTGTCGTTCTGATTTTAATCGAGATTGTGCATTCGATGAGCAAGCGTTTCACTCTTCTGGCCTCAGATGGAATCAGGATCACCTTTGCCTTGCTGGCTTTGACCACTTCACTTTTTGGATGTGTCTGGATTGCTCAAAAACAGGAGGTCCAACGTGACTTTGACCCTGAATGGCTTTCGGTCTTATCGTCTCTTGAACCTCAGATTCCTCAGGGTTCCTATGTCATCGGCAACGGTCTGCTCTTTTTGTCGCAATTTCGGTCATCCAATTTTCAGTTCGATCCCTCCCTGCTTTTGGAACCCTCCACGCAAAAATGGGTCAACTATCTTAAGGAAAACAATCTCAATCGAATCATCATCGAAATCCCCCATCTCCAAAACTTCTGGTCGGATTGGATCCGTGCTGGCCAAAAGCCTGAGAAAATCAACAAGTCTCTTTTGGCAAGAATCCTCGAAGTGAGCAAAAAAGAGACATCAAATGGCTCGGACTCTGAAGATTTTAAAAACTATTTTGAAATCGAATCGAATGAAGCACTCGAAGACCTACTAGTCGTTCGACTCGCTGCCCGTCCCTGATCTCGTGGGAGTATTGACTCTTCTAAATGAAATGATGTTCGCGAGCCATCCCACGGCATGAGAGCATTGTCGCTTGATCAAGCCGGGCCGCTTCTTTTCCGGATCCAACATAGAAGCCGTGTATTCATTATAAGCTTTGTCCCCAATAGATAACTTGAACCACAGAGGAAGAGTCACCCCCACCGCAAACGCTCCCATCACCAACTGCCCTGCAAAGCCCAGCCCTGGAACTAGACTGATGCCTCGCCCTGCGTTGTTAATCCACCCTGAAACTGTCTCATATGTATATCGATAGAACTCAGAAGTTGCCCCCCGAGCATTCAATTTTGAAAGTCCAATCTGAGCAGCTCCCAGAGAGAAGCTAAAGAGTGCAACGCCTGTAGCAAGTTCATAAGCTGAGGGAGCGGTATAAGGCACTGGGTTGTGAGGAAGCGCTGCCAAGAACTCAGCGATTTGAACCAGAACCACTGGAATAGCAGTATTGACTACCAAACTAGCATAAAAACCTCTCGGCCAAACAACTCGCTTTGTCAGATCCATAAGGGACGAGAGCGTGAACGCAGGAATCCATGGCTTTTCATGAGGACTCCAAAAATTTCGATTAAACCAATCACTTTTCGAAGCGAACATATACTCCAGCAATCCCGCTGAAATCCCAATTCCCAGGAAAGGTCTCATTTGCGAACCAAAGCTTTGCTCAGCGAGAGGACGGTTGGCCGAAGCTTCAATCGCTCCTCCTGCAACCGCAGCCCCAAACGCGAAGACGGCATTTAAGTACTTACGAATTCGCATCCAGTTTTTGTACTGATCTCGATGAACGCTTAAAGCTCGAGTTGTATCGTACTCCGGGTGAGAGGGGTCGAAAGCAAACTCAATGAAGTCGAGACCGCATTGCCTCAAAATCTGATTGGCCACTTGTCGTTCCATCTCAGTGGATTGCACCGGAATGGAGGCAGGCCCTCCTCCTGTACGAGCCAAAACCGCCGCTCGAAGCTCATTCAGCTTCCAACCCTTTTCAGCATAACGTCGAATCATGTGCTGCAAGTAGTCCGTTCCAAATCTTCCGAAAGACACAGCCACTCGATCCAAAAGTTTTGCGCCCACCAAAGTCGGCACCATCAAGAGAGCCTTTTCCTCGGGAGACTCCACTTCCATATCGATGACAAGATCAGCCGAGAGATAGTCGTTTCGAGCCTTACCTTCCCAAATGCCTTTCCAAGAATCTGAAGACGAGAAGACAACAAGAGGAAGAATGATGAAGAATGCAAAAAACCCTAGAAGCCGGTGCATTAAAAACCCCTACAAATGCTAAATTTAGGCTGCCAATTACGCCCACTTTGTATTGAATTAGAGAGGGAGTGTCAACGAAAGGGCCCTCATGTTCACACGTAGTTTTTTAGGTGAAAGCCTTGGGAAATCCATTCTCAAGGGACAGGACTTCGGCCGCATTTGGATCGACTCGAGAAGCGTTCAATCAGGCGATCTCTTTGCTGCTGTTCCTGGCGAGAAGTTCGACGGCCATGACTTTGTGGCCGCGGCAGCCCAAGCGGGGGCCTTGGGGGCCATTGTTTCCAAGACTAACTTCAAAGACAAAGAAAGTTTGCCGCAGGATTTCTGTTTGATTCAGGTTCCGGACACCACGGAAGCTCTTCGCTCGATCGCCAAAGCTCATCGCCAACGATTGAAGTGCCAGATTTTTGCAGTCGCCGGGAGCAACGGCAAAACAACGACAAAAGAATGGGTGGCCTATCTTTTAGGGCTGCTCCATGGCCCTGATCAGGTTTTTAAAACTCTAAAATCGAACAACTCTATCCTGGGAATCGCTCTCACTCTACTCCAGGTAAGATCGCAACCCTATGCCGTCATTGAGATTGGCATTGATGAGCCCGGCTGGATGGAGAAGCATCTTGAGATCGTTCAACCCGATGCAGGTTTGATTACGACCATTGAAGAAGAGCATCTCGAAAATCTGAAAAACATTGAGACCGTAGCCGAGGAAGAACTCAAGCTTCTCCGTTTCTTAAAGCTGAAGTCTGGGAAATTTGCAGCCAATATGGACTCTCCATGGATTTCTTCACAGAGCTTTCCATCTCACACATTGACGTATTCTTTGGATGGTAACTCCGACATTGAAGGGAAATATGTCCCTCCTCGATCTCTTCTCGCGTTCGGACTAACCTTCTTGAATCCTCTGGCCGGAAAGCACAACGCTCAGAATCTGTTAGCAGCACTGGCGGCCGTTCGACTTCTGCATCCATCACTGAATCAGGCGAGTCTCAAACGACTGGCCGAGCAGACAACAAAGTTTGTGGGAGAGGCCCATCGAAGCCTTTGGCTTGAGTTCGGTAGGGACGTTCGTGTGTTTGATGACTGCTACAATGCGAATCCCTCAAGCATGGAAAAGGCGCTTGAAACATTCGTTGAAGTTTCTCGAGGCTGCAAACAAAAGTTAGTTCTTGGCGATATGCGAGATCTCGGCGAGGCGCGCACGAAAGCACATGCTCGAATCCTCAACCTGGCGATGGTCTCTGAGTTCGACGAGATTTTTCTTTGGGGCGAGGAGTTTTCTAAGGCGTGGCAAGCTGCATCTAAACTTCCTCTGCCCTCAGACAAATTGAAAGTTTCCGCGTTTACTGATTTTGAATCTCTCAAAAAAGCGGTTCGATCTTCGATCAGGCCCGCTGATTGCTACTTTGTGAAAGGCAGTCGAAGCATGGGGCTTGAGCGGATACTTCCCCTCTTTGAAGAAGTTGCAGGAAAAAAATGAGTCTTGCGTGGTCTCTTTTTATCTTCTTCGGATTTGGAGCCCTGTCGTCATTCGTGGGAGCGATTACGGGCTTGGGTGGCGGATTCATCTTGATCCCGCTACTGACGATCGTGGGACAGCTGAATATCCATGATGCTATCTTTTTTTCTCTGGCATGCATTTTGTGGCTGAGTGTTTTGCGAATGCACCAGAATCGCGAATTGATTCGACAAAACCACTCGATCATTCGTCAGTTTGCTGTGTTTACGCTCGTCGGTTCAGCGTTAGCCGCCTATGTTGGAGCCCGAACACCTTCTGACCTCCTCGATAAACTCTTCGCCATTCTTTTGCTGACCATGAGTGCTTACTTTTTCTGGGATCACCGTAATCAACGATCGGAGGGCGAAAGTAAACTCATCAGTCCAATCTGGGGAAAATTGATCTTATTCTGCTCAGGATTTCTCGGAGGACTCTTGGGAATCGGGGGTGGCGTCATTAATGGGCCCACCCTCCACAAGGTCTTTCGCTACCCCATGACTCAAGCGACACAGTTAAGCTTTCCTTTTGTCTTTATCTCAGCGATCACCGCTTTGATTGTCTCCATCAACCAAAGACACGAGGTGTTTCTCAATCTCTCACCATTGATTTTGCTGGTTCTACTGATGGGAACCTTTGCCGGCAGCAAGCTCGCAACCAAAACAAAGCTCTCATCGAGCAAAGTGAAAGTCATCTTTGCCGCCTTGATTGGCGCCATCGGATTGATAAAGTTCTTTAACTAACGATAATCCTAACCCGCAAAGCCCCGCCGAACGGTGTTCTCAGATACCGTCTTTGGCTCCATGAATTGAATTAGATAGTCCGGGCCACCCGCCTTACTTCCGACTCCCGAAAGCTTGTATCCACCAAAGGGGTGCCGCTCCACAATCGCTCCCGTGATGGCTCGATTGATATAAAGATTCCCGACCTCCATTTCAGCTCTGACATAGTCGATCTTCGACTGACTGCGAGAGTAAATCCCACCCGTCAGCGCGTAGCGAACGGAGTTGGCTAACTGAACGCCCTCTTCAACACTCTTAATTTTTTTTATCAGGAGTACGGGACCAAAAATTTCATTTTGAAACAGATTTTCCTGAGAGTCTTCACACTCAAACACCGTGGGAGGAACAAAGTAGCCTTCAGGAGGCACATCGGCGCACTCATACAAAACCTTCATTCTTTTTTTACCATCTTGAATGGTGGACAAAATGCGCTGCTGAGCTTCGGAGTCAATCACAGGTCCTACCTGAAACTCTGGGCTTAAGGGTGAGCCACATTTGTAAGCCTTAACCGACTCAACAAATCTCTTCACAAAAACATCATAAACTTTTTCGTGTACCAAAAGTCGGCTGAGTGCAGAGCACTTTTGTCCTTGAAATCCAAAGGCCGAGTGCAAAGCTCCCTGCAGTGCCTCATCGAGATCTGCATCCTCATCAATGATCAATGCATTTTTGCCACCCATCTCTGCGATGACCTTTTTGACTCCGCGCTGAGCGGGATGTGGCTTTCGAGCCGCTGATTCAATGATAGACAGGCCAACACCCGCAGAACCCGTGAATACAATCATATCGGTTCGCGGATCATCCACCAACACAGGTCCGATCTCCTCACCAATTCCGGGGAGGAAGTAATACGCAGAATCCGGGAAGCCAACTTCGCGAAGTCCCTGTGCCAACATCGCTCCGATAATGGGCGACTGCTCGGCAGGCTTAATGATCACGGTGTTTCCAGTCACCAGTCCGGCCACAGCCATCCCGGTCAAAATCGCAAACGGAAAGTTCCAAGGTGCAATCACCACACAGACACCTCGGGGATGATACGAAAGAGTATCCAGCTCACCCGAAACCACTTGGGTCACTCGCGTCTGAGAGAGTCGGCTCATTTCACGAGCATAGTAGCGACAAAAATCAATTCCTTCGCAGGTGTCGGCGTCAGCTTCTCGCCAGTTCTTGCCCACCTCATAGACCATGAGAGCGCTGATCTCATTGCGACGCGCTTCCATCCAATCAGCCAACTTTTCAACCAGCTGAATTCTCTTCTCAACTGAGGTTCTCTTCCATTCGTAAGAGCCTTTCGTCATGAGCTCAAGGGCCTTCAATGAATCCTCTTTCGTCGCAAGTTCGACGGATCCGATGATCTGAGAGGGGTTCGATGGATTCACGCTGGCCAATGTCTTTCGTGCTGAGGAAGAAAGCACCTCAGCACGGTGCAAACCAAAAGTCTTTCCCAACTCGCTCTTCACTTTGTGAAGAGCCTGAAGCATTTGCTGTCGATCCGTCTCCAGGGCAAAATTTAAGTAAGGCGCATTCTTGAAGGGTGTTAACATCATGATCATTCTCCTTTGTGCGTTGGGGATTTTAGCAACTCACGAATCCCCGTCTTATCCATGAAACTTTGTTTCAAAAACGAATCATTGGCTGAGTTTTCCAGCAGCCGCCTCACCAAATAAGAGAGCCCAGGCAGCATCTCCCCCACAGGATCATACTCTCGCAATCGCAGTCCTCGCTTCAACAGCGCTTCCTTAAAAGGATCAGCCATTCCGTAGAGCATTTGTATCTCAAGGGCATTCAGCGGCAAGCCTAAGTGCTCAGCCACTGCTAAACCGTGAGCCAAAGAGCGTACGTTGTGTGAGCCCATCGCCAGCTCAATCTTCGGATAGGCCTTCAACAAAGCCCAAGTACATCGCTCGTAATTCGCATCGGATTCCTTCTTCTCAAGATAGACGGGTGGCTGCCAGGAGTTCTGATTAGCTTGGATGCACTCGTAATCCCAGTAAGCACCCTTCACCAGACGAATTGTAAATGGAGTGCCCCGCTCAGTGGCGAACTGAATCCAATCCTCCACGTCAGCCAGAGACGTCCGCTGATAAGCCTGAACAACAATTCCAAAATGCCGATAATTTCTAAACTCTGGCTTCGAGAGAATTCTCTTAAAGAGCTCCCGAGTCAGCTCGCGCAATGCAAACTGCTCCATATCGAAATTGATGAAGACCTTCTTCTCCATCGCAAGTCGCATCAAGGGCTCAATTCGTGACTGCAACGTAGCGATCGAAGCTTCAAAAGCCATCGGATCGATATGACAGGCAAGAGCTGATACCTTAAGAGAAATATTCACAGGAGGAATGGGACCCAGACCGGAGTCATCGATTTGGGGCACTCGCTTCCAAGCCTTTGCCTGATCACCCAGTTCAGAGATCAACGATCGATACAATCGAAGATAATATTGAGATTCCGAATCCGAAAAAACAGTTTCGCCCAGAATATCCAAAGTAAACGCCATACCGCGAGCGCGTCGCTCTAAGAGTTTTGGCAAAGCCTCTTCAGGTCCGGAACCAAGAATAAAGTTTTTTGCCATTTGGCCGACTTGAAAATCAGAAATGCGGACAAGCGCCTGATCCAAACCGGGAACCTTCAAAAGCGACGAAACCAAACTCAAGGACCAAGGCCACTGAGTGGCCGATTGGGGACGCTGAAGATACTCGATTAAATGAAATCGCTTTGATGCCGAATCCTGTAACGCTGGGAGGACATCGACAAAACGAAAGAGCTGCGTTTTGACCCGAGGATCGGATGTTGAAAGCTCCAGAAGCTTGTTGTACCAAAAGTTCTTTTGAAAAATCGTCTGACGGCTGGCCTGGAAAATCTCCTGTCCAATCTCCTGCGTCCGTGTTTCAATCGACGAAGGAGTTTGGGGATCGAATGAATCAGAAGACTTCTCGTGTTCGAATCGCTGCGGCATCATTCGTTGCTCTCTTCCTTGTTTCGAGTCTCTATCTATTGACAAAAGACCTCGGCACTATCATTTCACAGCAGCGAAAGATTCTGGAACAAGCTGCTAAAACCGCCTCTCTTTGGGTGCCTCAAAAGAACCCACAAGGAAGCAGTCTTCGTCAGAATTCTCAAACTTTGACTGATAGTCAACTATCGGAGGCTTTGTTTAGGGCGGAGCTCGATTTAGTCGCCGTGGCTGATTTGGATCTCGTTGATACCCAGCAAATCCCCCCTCTCGTGATTGCTTCAAGCCACCCTCAACACAAGAAGGGACAAAGCCTCGATCTTCCCGAATCGCTCGTTGAGGAGCTCAAACAAAGACGAGGCGCCTCAACTCCGCTTCAATGGACAGGCACCGAATGGAAGATCACAGCCGTCTCACCGGTTGCAGGCTCTGAGTACCTCAGCATCGTGCTGCACGCTCCCCAGGGTGGCTTTGTCTGGAGCTTGATGACTCATGCTCTAAATTACCTGCTCTTGTGTGTGGGCTTTTTGTTCCTTGGCTCCATGTTCATCTCCCCGATCTTTCGAGGCAAAAAGTCAGTCGAAGCCTTGGATGAAACCCATCATCTCCAACAGAAGATCGTTACGGATCCTCTGACTCAGGTCTATAACCGTGGGTACTTTGATTACTTCATCTCAGCTCAGCATCTTCGATGGGTGGCTCTTGAGGGTTGCTCGATGCTTGTCATTGATATCGACAACTTTAAACAGATTAACGACCAATGGGGTCATGCCACTGGTGATGATGTTCTCGTCAGCTTCAGTCAGTTTCTCAAAAGTTTCTTTCGCAAATCTGACAAAGTGATTCGCTATGGCGGCGATGAGTTTGTGGTCATGCTTTCATCCACAAAACTTCGTGAGGCTCTCCGAATCTCTCAGAACTTTATTCATAGCCTGAAGGATCAAACTTTTGCCAAAGGGATCAAAATCACGGTCTCAGTGGGTGTCGCAGAATACGTGATTGGAGAAGTCGGCAAAGATTGGTTTGAGAGAGCTGATTCGGCTCTCTACAACGTAAAGAGCTCCGGAAAAAATTCAGCTCAAGCCATGGATCCAGGTCAACTCGAGCTTCTTCAATAGAGCTACTTCAAACTCTCCATCACCTCATCGAGGGCACTCTTCGACGGGCGAAGCTCTGAGAGGCTAAGCTGCACAAGTGGAGTCTCCGCAAGCTTCATAACATCTTGGAAAGGAACAGTGTCTGGATTGATATAGAACAATCCCGTCAAAAGCGCCCCTTCCGAGCGAGCTCGATGCAAAACTTCAAAGGCTGCCTGGCGGTTGGTAGGATCGTAATCCCGATCGATCTTTTTCAAGGTCAGATGACTTCCGTTCGGCAAATCAATGACCTTTGTTGTTCCATGATCATAATCTACATCCAGAGGAGTATACGAAGGCACAAATCCAATCTCGTGAATGGCCTGATCGTGATCCTTCACAAACTTATAGGATTTGGTGGAGCCTTCATGATTGTTAAAAGTAATACACGGACTAATGACGTCTAAAACAGCTGTGCCCTTGTGCGAGAGCCCTCCCTTGATCAAAGGCACCATCTGTTTTGCATCTCCCGAAAATGAACGGCCTACATATCCACAGCCAAGCTCCAAAGCCAGCAAACACAGATCAATACTTTCAAGCGTATTGATCTCACCTTTTTTCTGAAGTGAGCCCTTGTCCGACGTCGCTGAGAACTGACCCTTCGTCAGTCCATAGACACCGTTGTTTTCAATAATATAGAGCAAGGGTACATTCCGACGAATGATGTGCACAAACTGCCCCATTCCAATGCTCGCCGTATCGCCGTCGCCACTGACCGCGATGTTCATCATGGATCGATTGCTCATCGCTGCGCCCGTTGCGACCGAAGGCATTCGACCGTGAACGGCGTTGAACCCATGAGAGCCTGAAAGAAAATAGGCCGGGGTTTTGCTCGAACATCCGATTCCACTGAATTTCGCAACTTGATGGGGCTCAACTTCCATCTCATAAAATGATGAGATCAAATGAAGAGTCACTGAATCATGCCCACACCCCGTACAAAGCGTTGAGGCCGATCCAAAATAATCCTTCTTTGTTAATCCCACTCGGTTGGGGGTGACCATTGGATTTACTCTTGTTTCTACAACTTCCGACATACGCTCTCTTTACCTCATCCCCTCTAGGCTGCTGCGGACTTCTGACCGCTTGTTAATCTCTTGTAATTCTCAATCACAAAGGAGGCTGGTAACGGGAATCCTTCATAGTGAAGAATGCTTTCGATTTTTGGCAGTTCTCTCACAAGCAAAGGCTCATTCTTCAATAGGGAAAGCAACTGACCATCCCGGTTTTGCTCCACCACAAACACCCGCTCATGAGATTGAATGAATTCCAAGACCTCTTGATGAAATGGGAAACCTCGAACGCGCAGATAATCAACACTGACCTTGAGATCATTCTGCAGAATATGTATCGCCTCTCTCATCCCCTCATGTGAAGATCCGTAAGCAATGAAACCAATCTTGTTTTTTCCAGACCCCTCAAGAAGAGGCTTAGGCACATGGTTTCGAGCCGTTTCAAATTTACGACTCAATCGATTCATTTGTTCCACATAGTCCGTGCCCTTTTCCGTATAGACGGCTTTGGCATTGTGCCCTGAACCTCGCGTAAAGAAGACTCCTCGACGGTCCTTAAGGCCTGGCAATGTCCGATACGGGACGCCATCACCATCGACATCCACATATCGTCCAGAACTTGCTAGCTTTTCTTGATCCGCATCGGTGAGAACCTTTCCACGATTCAGTGATTGATCAGGATACTTGAATGGATCGGACATATAGAAATTCATGCCGAGATCCAAATCACTCAGAACAAAAACGGGGGTCTGAAAATGCTCCGCAAGATCAAAGGCCGTCCCCGCCATGGTGAAACACTCCTCCACAGTTCCTGGGTAGAGACAAATGTGCTTTGTATCCCCATGACTCAAAGTCGCAGCAAATGAAACATCTCCTTGAGAGGTCCTGGTAGGAAGTCCCGTCGACGGGCCGATCCGCTGAATATCCCAAACCACTGCAGGAACTTCCGCGAAATAAGCAAAGCCCGCAAACTCTGCCATCAGCGAAATTCCAGGTCCGGATGTCGCTGTCATAGCTCGAGCACCCATCCAGGATGACCCCAAGACCATGCCAATCGCTGCAAGCTCATCTTCGGCCTGAACCACTGCGAAATTTTTCTGTCCTGTCTTCTGATCGACACGATACTTCTCAGCATACTCAGAAAAATAGTCGACGAGACTCGTCGAAGGAGTGATTGGATACCAGCTGACGAATCCACAACCCGAAAAGACTGAGCCCAAACCAGCGGCAGCATTACCCTCAATCAAAATCTTTCCTTGAGTCTTGTTCATTGACTCGACTTTGTAGGGAAAGGGAGCGGCAGACTGAGATCCCTTAGCAAAAGCCCGACCCGCTTGAATCGCCGCGCGATTCAAATCAATCACTTTCGCTTTGCCCTTAAACTGCTGGGCCATTGCCAACTCAATCGCCTCATCTGTGATCTTGAGATACTCAGCCAGAACTCCGACATAAACCATATTAACGGCAAGCTTTCGAAGTCGCGGCTCTGGACAGGCCTCGGCGATAATCTTCGAAAAAGGAACCGGAATCGACGTCACATCATTTCGAATAGATGCGATGTTCATGTGATCGTGATGAATCACGATGGCCCCCTGAGGAAGAGCTTTGACATCGTCGACATAGGTTTGATCATTCATACAGACCAAAATTTCCGTTTCCACTCTTCGAGCCGTCCATCCATCGGCGCTCACCCGCACCGTAAACCAAGTGGGTAGTCCCTGGATGTTGGATGGAAAGAGATTCTTTCCGCTCACTGGAATTCCCATCCGGAAAATCGCTCGCATCAAAACATTGTTGGAAGATTGAGATCCTGATCCATTGACCGTGGCCACATGGATACTGAAGTCATTCACTTTGACACTCATGCCGCTCATCATGGCGGTTGGGCCCTTGGGCAGTCAATCGTGGAAGCCCCCAAGACTGCGGCCTCCCCGCCCCAGCTCTCCGGCCCAACGAGCCTCTAAAACCGCTCATAAGCACGTTTTAAGCAGGCACGACGATTGCAGACTTCTGCAGAGTTGCCGTTAGTAAGAGGGGAAAGGAAAAGGGAGTTTTGTCGTCACTGGAAAAGCGCTTTCGAGCGATGGTCGGACTCATCAGTCTATGGTCCATCTCATTCACCATTTATGCTCAGCCACCCGATGAGGTTTCCCGTCGGGAGTGCATCACTGCCCTGCATGATATGGTCAGAGCGGTCTCCATCCCATCGATCAAAAGACCATCGTTCTTTGTCACCAAAAGAATCCCTTCGATTCAATCCGACTCTCCCAGCCATATTTATTTTGAAACTAAATACATCAAGCAGCTTCGCGACAAAGCCCATTTGTCTCCATCCCAAGTCGATCGATTTGTTCGCCTCATCAAGCAAAGCCTGCTCCAGGAAATTTTAGAGGAGGGCATTCATCCCAGTCGGGTCTTCAATGACTATAAATCGATTCGACTCGAAGTTGACACTGTCGACCCCGCAGCAATTGACCGAATCTATCGACGCGCTATTGAAAGCTTCAACCAAAACATTGATCGGGAATTTTCACCTCTCGAAGCTCGCGGAAAATCGATTCGAAAGATCCTTGAGGAAATCCCAAACTATGCCGGCCCATTTTCTATTGGTATTGGAAAGAATCTTAATGAATCGGGAATTGCGGCGAGAATGATTCACCTTCCCAATTACTCAAACCTCGGAGTCCATCGATTCGCTGACATCCAGTCTTTGCTCTACGATCACTTTAAGGACACACGAAAGCTCCACCAAAAAATGATTCAAGGCCTTGAGAGTTCTTTAAGCCAACAGGACTTTGAGAAACTGACCATGCGCTGGGACAATTCAATCGTCCTACGGCCAGAGGTGAATGACCTTTTCAGAAAATCATCCCAAAGCAACGAACTCTCTCTCCAAATGCATAGACGTTTTCGATTGGACTCAATCATTCCATCCCAACTCATTCAGCACATGTCTGACTTCTACAGCTCGATTAAGGTTTTCGAGACACCGCTTTCCTATGGCACAACATCTGAGCCGGAGATTGATGCAGCCACTCTTGAAGAGCTTGTAGGCGATATACAGCTCACCGAAAAATCAGACTTTGTAGTCTCCATTGATATTCGACGAGTCGGCGCATTTCATGCGTCGGCACTTCAAGCCGCTGTGACCGATCCCGCAGTCAACAGCAACGATGACTTCATCCGCATGATTTCGAATTTGTCCTACGGAGCCTCTCAAAAACGATATGATCGATTGATGAGTGAAGCGGATGACTTGCTATCTGCCACGCTCGCGAAATCCCAAACCCTTGCCTCAAAGTCCTCAGGCGATGAAATTGTTCGATATTTTAAGGGCCCCTATCACCAGGAAGCCATCTCTCAGTTACTCAAACGCATCACTCCTGAGATGCGTGCCACCATGATTCCGCTGGCAAAGTTTAAAAGCAAAGGGATCAACCTCTCCGATGACGAAGTAAATGAAATGAGACATGTCGCTGAGACCTTGGCAAAGACGATTCACGAAGAGCTCGGAGATGAGTTTGGATCAATTCTCGCTGATGATTTCCACGCTCTCGTTGAACTTCAGCCAAGCGCACTCAAGCCAGATCGATTCGATGTGAAAGTTCATTTTCAGACCGTCAAATCAGATCACGCACCACTGATTGAACTTGCACTGCAACGAATCAAGGAAACTGCTCGGGAATTACTGAGCTCAAAAGGCGTGGACCCATCCCTCATCAATCGAATCAACTCAATACAGACAAGAGCGCACAGAGCGCCAACGAGTCCTCAGTTGCCACCCAAATAGGCTTGCCGAGTTTCCTCTTCTTTCGAAAGCATCTCTTCTCGAGTGCCCGAGAGCACGATACGACCGTTTTGAATCAGATAAGCGCGACTGCAAATCTTCACGGCCATATGCGCATTTTGTTCGATCAAGAGAATCGTCACTCCTCGCTTTTGAATCTCTTGAATAAGGGCAAAAATATTCTGAATGATCTTAGGAGCAAGCCCCAAAGAAGGCTCATCCAGGAGCAAAAGCTTCGGCCGAGATAAAAGGGCACGTCCAATCGCAAGCATTTGCTGTTCCCCTCCCGAAAGCGTGCCAGCACTCTGCTTCAATCGCTCTTTGATGATGGGGAAAAGTCGAAAGACCTCTTCAAGATCCGCTTGCCAGTCTTTCTGATGATAGGCCCCAAGTTCCAAATTCTCTCGCACCGACAGGCTCTGCAAAATCCCGCGGCCTTCAGGCACAAGGGCGACACCTTTGCGGACAATCTGATTCGTCGGAAGCCTCAAAATAGAAGTTCCGTCAAACTCAATGGATCCGGAATTCACAGGAGCCATGTTCATAATCGAACGCAGAAGAGTGGATTTACCTGCTCCATTGCTTCCCAGCAAAGTTACGATCTCGCCCCGCGCCACATTGAGACTGACATCTCTCAAGGCTTGAACGGCTCCATAGGAAACGGAGAGCTTTTGAATATCTAAAAAGGAGCTCAAGCAGCCTCCTCTCCGAGATAAGCCTTAATCACCTCGGGGTTCTTCTTCACCTCATCGGGTGATCCCTGCGCGATGAGCTGACCATGATCGAGGACATAAATCCGCTCGCAGAGGCCCATGATGAATTTCATGTCATGTTCAATGACCAAAATTCCAATAGCAAACTCCTGACGTATGAATCGCACCAGCTCCAGAAGTTTTGCTGTCTCTTCATCGTTCATTCCTGCGGCTGGCTCATCCAAAAACAAAATCTTTGGCTTCGTCATCAGAGCTCTCGCGATCTCAAGCTTTCTTTGCTCACCATAAGGCAAATTCTTGGCGAGCTCATCGGCTTTTGAATCTAGATTGAAAATCCGTAGCAAATGAAGAGCTTCTTCTCGAATCTCCCGCTCCTGATTTTGATAAGATTTTGTCTGGAAAAACGCAGACATCAATCCATATCGAATCTTGAGATGAGATGAGACTAAAACATTGTCCAAAACTGACAGATCCTTGAACAAACGAATGTTTTGAAAAGTCCGAGCGGCTCTGCAGTCATTGGTAATCTGATAGGGCTTTTTCCGAGCGATATTCACTCCATTGATGAAAACAGAGCCTGACGTTGGGCGATAAATCCCGGTCATCAAATTGAACAAGGTCGTCTTGCCAGCTCCATTAGGACCAATCAACCCCACGAGTTCGCGCTCATCCACATGCAGGCTCACATTCTGAACCGCCTTGAGTCCACCGAACTGAATGCTGATACTCTGAACTTCAAGACTTCTCATACGGACGCCTTCTTCTTTTTAAAGAAATCCCACAGCTCTCGGCTTCCAAAAATACCCTGCGGTCGAGTCAACATGATGACGATCAAAATCAACGAGTAAATCACCATTCGCAAATCCATTCCCGTATAGTCTTGAGCCCCTCGCAAAACCTCCAACAATCCTGTTAGCAGAACGGCGGCTACAATACTTCCGGTGAGACTCCCCATTCCTCCCAAGACGACCATCGCGACCACTTGGAATGAGTAATTAAAGGTGAAAGTCGCTGGATTTAGATAAGCGTAAAAATGCGCAAACAAAGCCCCTGCAACTCCTGCAAAAAAGGATGAAATGACAAATGAACGTACCTTGATCTGTGTGGTGGACAATCCCATGGCCAGTGTTGCCGTCTCATCGTCACGAACAGCCATAAACTGTTTGCCGATGACACTCTTCAAAACTCGGTGAATAAACAAAATGGATAGAAACGCAAAGATTATGATCCAGTAGAGATTCACGATCTGAGGAATTCCATAGAATCCTCGAGCCCCACCAACCGCCTCGATGTTCAAAATAAAAATGCGAATCATCTCTCCAAAGCCCAAGTTCACCACGGCCAAATAATCGCCTCTCAATCTAAGAGACGGAATCCCCACCAAAATCCCAACGATTCCCGAGAGCGCTCCACCCAAAAGAATCGAGATGCACAAAACGACTTCCTGAATACCGGTTTGACTCAACAGCTCAGATCCCAGCCACTGAGGAAACAAAACGGTTGTGAAAAGAGCAGAAACATAAGCCCCCACAGCCATAAAACCGGCATGACCCAATGAAAACTGCCCGGTAAATCCATTCACAAGATTTAAACTCACCGCCAAGACAACGTTGATCCCCATTAGAGCGATAATGGTCTGTGGATAGGGATCAAAGAATTCCGTGCAGATAAATCCCAACCCAAGAGCGCCCAAAAGCCATGCTAGGAATATGGAGAGCTGCTTCACTCTTTAGACCTTTTCCACCTTCACTCGTCCCATCAAACCTGAGGGCCGAATCAAAAGCACACCAATCAAAATCGCAAACGCAATCGCATCCCGAAAGGCACTCGACAAATAACCAACGGTCAAAGCTTCAGCGAGCCCCATAATAAGTCCGCCCAACACAGCTCCCGGCAAACTACCGATGCCCCCTAGAACCGCTGCTACAAACGCCTTCATTCCCAAGAGAGACCCCATCATGGCATCCACTCGAGGATACATCAGGGCCACCAACGTTCCTGCCGCCGCTGCCAAAACACTTCCCAAAACAAAGGTGAAGCTAATCACTCGATTCACGGGGATTCCAAGCATCGCAGCGATCTCAGTACTCTCAGAAACAGCGCGCATCCCCTTGCCGAGCTTGGTATTAAAAACAATCCACTGAAGCAGAGCTACGAGAGCTAAGGAGAGAAGCAAAACGAGGACCTGGAGGTTGCTCACCTCAACGCCC
>JBEIHI010000030.1:0-16305 GCA_040381435.1 Bacteriovoracaceae bacterium
GGCAACAAGAAAAAGGCCCTATGTGGGGGTGCGCTTTGAGTGTTGTGGTTTGTACAGCCGGATTTATCGAGAGCCCGATGTTCTTGAGTATCGCGGACGATGTCCGAAGTGCTACCGAGAGGTTTCGGTTCGGGTCGATCCGTACAATGGAAAGCCATCGAAGTTTTTGATTGCCTATTGAGCAGGGGGATTTTTGAAATCGACTTCGAATTTGTTGGATCAAGCTCACTCGCTGCTTGAGCAGTCGCAGATTGATCAAGCGATTGATCTTTTGGAGGGGAGGCTCATCGAGAGTCAGACTCCAAACGAAATCTCTGATCTGGCTCCCGCTTTAGCGCAGCTTTATTGGATGGAATCGGCTCGAAAGAACGAGTCCAAAGCAGCTCGATATGCTGGGCTGGCTGCTGATGCGATGATTCGTCAGAGCCGTATTGCACCGGCTTTGGGACTGATTGAGTTTTTGAGATCTTTGCCGCACTCTTCGACAGAAGCGCTTCGGCTTCAGAGAATGGTGGCGAATTCCTTTTCGGCTCCTCTCAAAAAGAAGCCTGCTTTGGATGACAATTCGGCTCCGCCCACTCCCTTTCAAGAGATGTCGGGATTTGTTTCACTGACAAATGTTGATGCAGATTTTTCTCGCGAGCAGTGGGCGTGGAAACCTCAAAGGCAGTTTCCCCTTTTCTCTTGGCTTAAGTCAGATCAAGTTTTTGAGTTTATTCAGCAACTGGGAGTCTGCCGATTGCGAGCAGGGGAGTCATTGTTTCAGGTGGGAGATTTTCCGAATTCTTTTTTTGCGATTGCTGCGGGTGATCTCGACGTACAGGGCGCTGATGGTTCGTCTCGTAAGGCAAAGGAGGGGGAGTTCTTAGGTGAGCTTTCCTTCTTCTCTGGTGTGAGTCGTCGATCCGTCGCTGTTGCAGGTTCAGGGGGCGCTACGTTGATTGAGTTCAGTCGATCAGCGGTTCATGAAATCTTTACTCGGGATCCGCGGATCCAAAAAAAGGTCGCTGAATTTTTTCAATACAGACTATTTATGAGTGCCGCGGCTCGACACCCGCTGTTTCGGAATATGAGCCCTGTCGATTTGGATGATATCTGGAAGGATCTCATGCCCTTCCGAGCTCAGTCTGAGTCTGTCGTAGTTGAGGCCTCTGATTTGAATTCTCGAGAACGCTTCTTCCTCATTCTCAGAGGGAGCTTGCAGGGAGTAGCGGCCGGCAAGCCGACTGAAACCTTGTGGAGTCCGGGTGCGTTTTGTGGTCTAGCAATCGGCTATGACCAAATCATTGCTCGTGAGCCTTCTTTGTTGCTGGAGTTCAGTCAGGAAGCCTTGCAGCCAAAACTTTGGAAGTACTCGGCTCTGTCCAAGGCGTTTACCCGTTCTGAAGGCTTTGACTTCAAACCCGTGTCTGGCTTTTGGCCGTTTATCGATTGATTTGACAATCAATCTCGAGGCTTGCAAAACAGGGTCATGTCAGTCGATCTTTTGCAACTCGGTGGAAAAAAGTTTTTGGTCATGGGCTTAGCGAATGAGCGAAGCATTGCCTACGGAATTGCTAAGGCCTTGTTTCAGTCAGACGCTCGTCTAGGTTTTACTTACATTGATCTTGTCGAAAAGAGAGTCAGGCCCATCGCTGACGAAATGAAATCGGATTTTGTCATTCCCTGTGATGTTGGATCGGATGAACAGATTGCTGCCTTAAAGACATTTGTTGATCAGCATTGGAATGGAGAATTGCACGGTTTGATTCATTCGATTGCCTACGCAGATCGAGCAGACCTTGAGCGAGAGTTTGTGTTCACCTCTCGAGCGGGCTTTCTCAAAGCCTGTGAGATATCAGCATGGTCTTTAGTGGGTGCGACGGCTGCCCTTCTTCCAGCTCTCGAAAAGGGCAAAGGATCTGTATTGACCTTGTCTTACTATGGAGCGGAGAAAGTCGTTCAGAACTACAACGTGATGGGAGTTGCTAAAGCGGCGCTTGAAGCGTCTGTTCGCTATCTCGCCTCAGATTGCGGTCCTCGCGGTGTTCGTGTGAATGCGATTTCGGCTGGTCCGATTCGAACCTTAGCGGCGAGTGGAGTGAAAGATTTTCGATCCATTCTGACCAAGATCGAGGAGCGAGCGCCCATGCGAAGAAACATCACCATTGAAGACGTCGGCGCAACTGCTGCTTTCCTGCTCTCTCCCGCTTCGGCTGGAGTGACGGGCGAAGTCCTTTATGTGGACTCCGGTTATCACACCTTGGGCCTTTAGGTGCTGATTCGTGTTCGTTGAATGACGGCAACAAACATGCCTTGGCATCCATGAACGTCTGGAGACAGAAACAAGAACGGATCCGCTTCGGTCATTGCGGCCAGAGTTTTCGCATCCCACTTAAAGTGGAAGAAGTTTTCCATATAGGGGATGGTAAAATCCTGAAGATACTGACTCATGGGAACCAATCGGAAGGAGTTGTGAGAGGTTCGAAGGAAGTGTTCAATCTGTCCTTCGTTTTCCGATTTGTTCATGGTTGTGGTTGCGTAGATCAAATAACCACCCAGCTTGAGCTTTCTTGCTCCTTCTCTCAAAAGAGCGGCTTGAAGCTTATGAATCCGGCCTAATTCATCCTTATTGAATCGCACTTTGAGATCAGGCTTGTGCCCAATCTGTCCCAACGACGAGCTGGGAGCTTCAACAATGACAACATCCAGGCTTTTAACCTCGGAAATCTGCGAGTCAGTCAAAATTCGATAGCTATCAACGCCAGCTTTTTGGGCACGTTCTTTGAAATTTTTGAGCTTCTTGCCATCGGCATCGTAGATGAAAAGAGATCCCTTGTTTCGCATCATGGAGCCCATGGAAAGGGCATGCGAGCCGTCTCCGGCAACCATATCCAAAACTCGGTGTCCTGGCCGCGCGTTTGAAAGCAGTGCGATCAACTGGGATCCTTCATCTTGGAAATCAATCAGCCCGCGTTCAAAAACCGGGTGTTGGATGGCGTCTTCAGGCTTTCCAACTTCAAAAGCCCAAGGACTGATGGCTGATTTTTTGATCTTCAAATCTTTGGCCGCCAATGACTCACCGAAGCCTCGGATGTCAGCCTTCAGGAAGTTGAGCCGAACGCAGGTCTTTGGCTTCATGGAGAAGATGCTGCCAATCTTGTGAATTCGGTCTTTGGAGAATCTTTCGGCGAGCTGCTCTTCAATCGCAGGTGAAAGGTTCTCTTTGCGCATGACCGCTTGAACCTTTTCCATGATGTTTACGTAGGCTTGGGGCTTTTCCTTCTCGGGAACCTTCCAATCCTCCAAGCACTTCAAAATACCAGCTTCCAGGCTCTCATTTTTGGGCTTCCATGCCTTCAAAAAGGGCTCTACAGGGTTTTGTAGAATCTTTTTGAGGTTCTGGCCCATTTCCTCAGCTTTGGGCTTCTCTCTCAGTAGCTTGAGCTTTGAGCTGGCTTTAGCGGGCTTTTCAGCCTTTTTGGGCTTAGCCGCTGGCTTTGCCTTGGCAGCCTTCTTAGCCTTAACTTTTGATGTTTTAGCCGATGATTTTGCAGCGCGTGCTTGCTTCATGGATTCGCCTAACTTATGAAGTCTAAACACTTGAATCAAGAGAGATTTTGGAAAAAGCCATGCCGAATCGCCTTTTAGACGCCCCTTCACCCTACCTCCAACAGCATGCCCAAAACCCAGTGGATTGGTATCCGTGGTCCTCCGAAGCCCTTGAGCGAGCCCGAAAAGAGGACCGGCCGATTTTTCTGAGCATTGGCTACTCGAGCTGTCATTGGTGTCATGTGATGGAGCGGGAGAGTTTCTCGGATTCTAAAGTGGCTGACTTTTTGAATCAGCATTTTGTATCGATCAAGGTTGATCGGGAGGAGAGGCCCGATTTGGACCATCTCTACATGACCGCCGTTCAGGCAATGTCAGGATCGGGTGGCTGGCCTTTGAACGTCTTTCTGACCCCTGATCTGAAGCCTTTCTTTGGCGGCACTTATTTTCCGCCAGATCATCGTTACAACCGGCTTCCATTTTTGGAGATTCTAAAAAGAGTCATCGATGTCTACAGAAGTCAGCCAGATGAAGTCCGAAGGAATGCCGATCAACTGATGGCCCTCATGATTCAAAATTCTCGATACTTTGAAGGGCGCAAGGAGCTCGATCGCGGTCTTCCCCAGAGAGTTTTCGAAAATGTCATCCGCACCTTCGACTCCAAGTTCGGGGGCGTAGGGCATGCGCCCAAATTCTTTCACACCGATGCGCTGAGACTGATGCTGAGAGTGGGCGTTGATCAAAAGGATCAAGGTCTCATCGCTCAAGTGATCGATAGTCTCCACAAGATTGCTAAGGGTGGTGTTTATGATCAAATGGGAGGGGGATTCCATCGCTACTCAACGGACGCGGAGTGGAAGATTCCCCACTTTGAGAAGATGCTCTACGACAACGCTCTTCTCTTGAGGCTTTACACGGAAGCCTGGCAGGTGAGTCGCGATGCTTATTGCGCGGAAATCGCGAGCGAGATTGCTGACTGGGTGGCTCGTGAGATGATGGATGTTGAAGGGGGTTTTTACTCCGCCATTGATGCCGATTCCGAGCATGAGGAAGGAAAGTTCTATCTTTGGGACTTCGATGAACTTCGGTCGCTCGTTTCCAAAGACCTTTGGCCCCAGATGGTCGAGGAGTTTAAGCTGAGTTCTGCTGGTCAGTATGAAGGTCGCAATGTTTTTCACTTCGACCGTATTCCTGATGATTCGGTCCGTACCCGTTTGAAACAAGAACTGAAGAGGCTTCGTGCTGTTCGAGATCAACGGCAGTGGCCTTTGATTGATCGCAAAATTTTGGTCAGCTGGAACGCTCTCATGATTTCGGCTCTCTGTCGTGCAGGCTCTGCATTTGAGAAACCCGAATGGATCCAAATGGCTGAAAGAGCAGCGGCCTTTGTTTTAGGAAAGATGAGCCAGGGAAAGACTCTCTACCACTGTCGATTTGGAAGTCATCGAAGCCAAGAGTCGTTTCTCGAAGATCACGCGTACTTTTGCGAAGCCCTCCTTGATCTGTTTGAGGTCACTGGTCGAGAAGAGTATTTTGTGGCGGCTCAATCCTTTGCTCATGGGATGAATGAGAAGTTTCTGGATCATCGTGATGGTGGATTCTGGTCAGCTTCTGTCGATCAGCGGGATTTACTCATGAGAGCCAAGGAGATTTTTGATGGGGCCACTCCCTCGCCCTATCACGTGGCTCTCTCAGTTTTGTTTCGACTCACTCATTGGACGGGCGATTCAGCTTGGGCCCAGATTGGCGAGAAAGCTGCTCTGGCTATTCTTGGCAATGCCTTGGAAGCACCTGGGGGTTTTCAGCGGTTGGCCTTGGTTCTCGATGATTGGATGAATGGCTCAAAAATTGTGATTTCAGTGAATCCTTCTGCGCAAGAGCGACAGAAGTTGAAGCAGAGCTTTTTGCCTCGAGTTTCTGTGATTGAATTGTCGGGGCCAGTTCAGGCTGTTCCGGCACTGTTGGGAAAGTACAATGCAGGAGAAACTAGCTTCTGGATGTGTGATCTAGGTCAGTGCTCAGTTCCGAGTTCGCGGTTGTCGGATCTTCAAAATCTTCGAATCGAATAGTCAGGCATTTTCAAAAGCGATGGGCCTGTCGTAGAGGCTCTTCACTTTGTTTTCGGGACCCAAGATCATCACTCGAGGGTTAAAGGAACGAATCTCGTCCGTCTCAAGCCATACGTAAGTGGCAATGATGACTTTGTCACCTTTGCGAATGTGATGGGCCGCCGCTCCATTGCTCTCAAAGCGCTTGGATCCTGCGGGGAGTTCAATCGCATAGGTTCGAATTCGAGCCCCCGTGGTCACGTTGTAAACTTCCACAGATTCAAAGGGTAGAATGCCGATCTGTTTCATCAGCTCCGAATCCATGCCCAAGCTGCCCTCATATTCGAGGTCGGCCCCGGTGATGGTGGCAAAATGAATCTTGGCTTGGAGAAACTCTCGACGCATTGGGCCCTAAATTAGCCGTTCGTTAAGAGAGGTCAAGGAATGCGCACAAATCATTTGCAAGAGGGGTGGGGGCGACTCTTTAATAGGGAGTGTGAGCTTTTTCATTCTTAAGACCTTTTACAATTTGTTGAAGCTGTTGAACTCCGAACGCA
Organism: Bacteriovoracaceae bacterium; assembly: GCA_040381435.1. Classification (GTDB taxonomy): domain Bacteria; phylum Bdellovibrionota; class UBA2394; order UBA2394; family UBA2394; genus JBEIHI01. Next base: position 6,137 of record JBEIHI010000030.1, read on the forward strand.
ATCCTGCCCAGCTGGCTGCGGCCGTGGCCTTTGGAATGATGGTAGGACTATCGCCATTCGTCTCGTTGCATAACCTTGTGATTTTTCTGCTTGTTTGTCTTTTTAGGGTGAATCTGACGATGTTCTTCGTCAGCCTCGGGGTCTTCAAGATTTTTGCGTTTGTTTTGGATCCGGTTTTTGATCTTCTGGGGTATGGGCTTTTGGTTGATTTCAAAGCGCTGAGACCGCTCTGGATTGCTGTCACCTCAGGACCGATTTGGCCCTATTTTCGATTTAATAATACGATTGTGATTGGCTCTCTTGTCTTTGGAGTCATCGCTTGGATTCCCACTTATCTGGGGGCACTTGCGGCGGTGAAAGCCTATCGTCAGCATTGGCGAGAGTCTTTGAAGAACTCAAAGCTGCTGGCGACCTTGAAGACAACGCCTCTTTACAGCATGTACCTCAAGTATGAATCCTTCAAAGAAAGAATGAGTGTGTTGTCATGATCATTCGTTGGAAGTTCTTCATTTCCGTTTTGATTTTCTTAGGAGTGATCAGTTGGGTTCTCGTCTTCTGTCTCGATGGGATGGTGAAATCCGCGGTTGAGTCAGGAATTTCTAGCATTACCAACACCAAGACAGATGTTTCCGGCTTGAAGGTGTCATTGCTCAACTCTTCGTTGAGAATTCATCGTTTGGAGATCGCAAGCAAAGCGGATCCCATGAAGAATACGATTGAGTTTTCGGATATTACGATCGACTTTCAGACCTTGCCCCTTCTGGAGCGTCGATTCATCGTCGATGACTTCTCAATGACTGGCATTCAGTGGGGCACTCCTCGAAAGACTTCGGGTGCGCTCCCGCCTAGGGCTCCTCGAGAGGAGACTTGGTATTCTGGCATCTCGGACAAAGCGTTTGCGAAACTTGAGGACGAGTTTAATGATTTGCCGGTCTCGCAGCTCACAACATTTTCGATTCCTGACAATGTCGATGAGATTTTGTCGAGGCTCGATTTCCCCGCTGTGGATGCCTTCAAAAAAATCGCGACTGATGCTCAAGAGCTCAAGGCCAATGTGAAAGTTCATTTGAAGGAGGTCGCGGATCTGAGCGATGAGAAAAAGCTTCTTTCCGAGGCGCGAGAGCTCACAAAGAATGTGCCGCAAGATCCCGCGGAAGTTTTGCGTCGAGCTGAGATGATTCGATCATTCATCAACAAATTGGGTGAGCAAAAAACGGAGTACGAAGGAATCTTGAGTCAGCTGAAAAAGGATTACGAATCCGCTGAGAAGACTTATCGGTTGGCCGAGACTTCGGTGCAGCAGACCTACCGGCGGGCTCGGGATCTCGTGGGGGTGAAGGCTCTTGATACTCGGAGCATCATGAAAATCATTTTTGGGACTCAGTGGGTCAAGCACGCTCACGAAACCATGAAGATGCACTCTCAGTTGAGACGGGTTCTTTCGCATATTACTCAAGGATCAGATGAGGGAATCGAGATTTATCCCCGAGCCAGTGGTCGAGATGTTGTGTTTGTGTCTCCCAAGAAGAAGCCCTCAGTCGTGCTCACAAAGTCTGAGTTTTCGGTGAATGTTTTGGACGGTGGAGATCGTAAAGATATCGAGCAGAGATATGCGTTGGATCTGAGAAATATTACTTCAGCGCCCTCTCTTTCCCCAGAGCCCATGAGGGCAAAGATTCAAGCGATGTTTAAAGATATGATGGTGGCAGAAGTGAGTCTGGATGCTCACTTGGATTATCGAAGGCCGGAATTGAAAGATATCTTTCGTGCGGATGTCCGGCGTATTCGTGCATCCGATTGGCCCGTGGGAATCCCTAAACTGTTTCCTGTCAAAATTACCTCCGGAACGGCTGATGCTCATGTGGAGTTTGAGTTTGTGGGTTCTCAGCTAGTTTGGAAAAACGTGGTGAAGTTTCAGGGGGTGCAATGGGATTTCTCTGAGGTTCCCAAAGCCGGTGTTTTGACTCCTTTGCTCGAGAAGATTTTCGCCGATATTTCGAATTTCACTGTGGGCTTTACTCTCAATAGTCGCAATCAGGCGATTGATCTTGATGTTTCGAGTGATCTTTCAACCCTCATTCAAGCTGGCGTATCTCGTCTTCTGGATCAAAAGTTGAAGGAGCTTGAGGATAGGATTCGGCGCGCCATTGATGGTCGAATCGAATCTTCAAAGGCGTTGGCGGCTCAGGAGTTGAAAGATCTTCAGGGCCAGACCATGTCAGCTGTGAATGCTCAAATCGATGCCGTGAATGCCTCGACCGGAGAATTGAAAAAGAGTCTGGACGATTTGACTCGAAAGACTCGCGATGCAGCTGAGGATAAGATTAAGTCGGGTTTTCAATAGCTCCAAAAGCGTGCCCCATCGCTGCCGAAGCTTAAGTTTTAAGTTCGCTTTAAATCGGTATTGGGGGCCCAAGGGGCCCTCACAGCCTGTGGCATAGAACTTGCCTAATGCCCCCATACGCTATGGGATTTTTGAGAGATCAAATTGGGGGCTCATTTTCTAAGTCTCTGAAATTATTGGCCCTGATTCTTGGCCTGGGACTTTTAGACCCGACCCCGGCTCGACTTGGCCTGGGGAGCCCGTGTCTCGCCGGTCAAACCGTTGAACGATATGTCTTTTGGCTCAAAGACCCCACGGCCTTTGTTGGACGAATGGTCATCGACAACTCAGCGCAGTTTCAGCTCATTCTGCGCGATGATCTCTGGCGTCTTGAGTTGCTGGAAACGCCTCGTGATGTTGCTCGAATGGCGATGGAGGAATACCAATCTCTGACTTATCGAAGTGGTCAATCCAACGTCATGCCGATCGCAGACTGGATCATGAACTTTGATCCGTTCATCTTCAAAACCAAACAGGTTGCTCAGATTGCCATTCCCAAAAATGCGGATCTCAATGAGTTCGTGAAAGCGTGGGACAGCTTTCGCTCGCGATTCATCTCAGAGCTTCAAGCCTTTCAGCAAGAGCTTCGTCGACGCGGCTATACAAAAACTGCAGAGATTTTTCTTTCGAAGGACGTGGTTCAAAATGGAGTGCGAGCTGCGTTGTCCGATTCGGATTTCCATACACGAATTCGATCGGCTCTATCGGATGCACTCACTCGACAGTTGGTGGGATATCCTTTGGAAGTCGATGAAGCACTCGAAGTTCCTCTCTTTGAAAAGTCAGGACAGGCTCGACTCAAGGCCGCTCTGATGGTGAATCCTGAGCTTGCCCTTCATGAGCTCAGCGTTGCCTTTGAGCCTCTGGAGCAGGCGATCGACACTCCTTATCGACTTGGACTGGGAAAGCTTCGGATCCAGCTTCCACTCGTGCATATGTCAGCTCGAGTTTTGGATTTAGAGATTTCGGCTGATGAGCTTAAGACCCCGGTTTCAGTTTCTGCGACTGACGACGTTGAAATCCAAATCAGTTTTGATCGAGATCATCCCATCGAGCTCAATGCCGAAGTCTTATGGGACAAGATATTCCAGCGGCCTGAGCTTCGAGTGGATCGCAAGTCCCTGAAGACTCCGCTTGCAAGTGCGCGTCTTGAATCGATTTCTTATCGCGGCAGCAAGTTCACACATGCCAATCAAAGCGTTTCGGGCTGGTTGGTGCAAGGAGCTCTCTTGCAACTTGCAGAGGGCCCCTTGAACAATGGCCATCTGCTTGAGAATCTCGTGATCAACTCGTTGGATCCAGTGCAGGGCATCTTGCAAAACGGGATTGAGATTAACTTGGATTTAGTGGCGATCGAAGATGCTCAAGGCGATGCCGAAAATCCCGTCCAGCTAGAAGTCTTTGAGTTGGGAAACCCTCGGCATGATCCAGTAAACAACAAAAACATGATCGCTCGATTCAGTTTTTCATTGCCTCTCAAGGTTGTCGATCCGCACGGAGATATCACTGTGGCCTCGAGTCGTCATCTCCTCTCAGGCCGTTTCAAAGTGGGTCTTTTGGATCCCTCGATTGAGATTGAGGACATCGCCTTGTTTTGGCGAGGGGAGAGACTTCAGGGCCGGCAGATTGGCTTGCGCGCGCAGCTGAAAAACAAGCTTCAGTCTGTGACTGAGATTCGCGCGGGAGGTCATCTTCAAGTTCAGGATGAACTTCAATTTGAGTTAGATCCCGTCGAAGCGGATCTTAAGGGGCTTTCTGTTTCGGGCGTTGATGTGCGGCTGGGTAACCGCTGGCTCAAGGGACGCCAACCCAGCCTCAATATGATTCTTGAGAATATTGATTCGATTCGATCAGCTCTTGTGACGAGTCGATCTCAAAACAAAATAGGGATGAAGGTTCAAGAGTGGGTGGAGTCGGAGATTGCTTCGGAAATGAATAAGCGGCTGACGAACCTCACCGTGCCCTTTGATATGATTCGAACTCATCGAATTCAAAAATTTGGATTCGATAAGACGGGCTACATCCGAACATCCGGAGAATTCCGAGTTGATGCGGTGCCTATCCAAGATATCTCGATTCGATTGAGAGATCTTAAGAAGAGTAGTCCTCGATGTCAGGGGGTTTACCTCGTTTCGGCTGAAGCACATCTCGGTTTGTCGGAGGCCGTGAATCTGCGCTCAAGTCCTTTGTCGATTGAGGTTGGGCTTGATCGCTACAAGTCGACCATTCAAGCACTGTCGGTGATGGCGCTGACCGTCCCGTCAGAAGGTACCTATCTCGATTTCGTCTTTGATGTTTGTATGTCGGCGACTCAAGATAACTTAGACATTCAAGTCCGACATCTTCGCCAAAATTTATCCAAAGTTCAGGTTTCTGGTGTGCAGGTCTTCGGACTCTCCACTCAAAACGAGGTTCTGGCTCAAGCTCCTGAATATGGCATTCCAAATGAGGAAGAGGGCGGCGCTCAGATGACTTCTGATTTTCAGATGCCCGATGTGAAGAGCCTTATTGAAACAGGTTTGGCGCTTTATGGTACGGCAGACGGCGCTGGAAAAGACATTAGAATCTCGAAGTTCATCGAGAAAATTGTCAAACAGAATCACTTGATGCTGGGTGATCAAATCAAGTCGGGTTTGACGGATTTCTTCAAATTCAAAGTTCCCTACTATCTCAACTCGGCCCCTGTGAAGGCTCAGCTTGAAAGCTTCATCATCGACTTAAAAGGAGTTGAGGAAAAGGTGGGTGAGCTTATGTTCAATCTGGGAGAGCGCATTCAGAAGCCACTGAGCGATTTGCTCTCAAATCTCGCTGGATCCTACGTGAAAGAAGCTCTTCCCAAGATTAATCAGACCGCCAAGATGCATCGATCCATTTTGGATCGACTCATTGTTGGTTTTGGAGAGGTTGCCGTTGTTGATCTGGAGATGACGGCTTATAGTTTGCTCACTCGATTGGTTTACGGAGACCGAAGCTTTGATCGATTGAAAGTCGATCTCGAGAGATTGATGAAGCCAAGTGAGTCTGTGGCGAATATAAAGAGATCTTTGGGGGTATCTAGCTACGAGGACAGCGTGTCTCGGCTTGCTTGGATTCGGCCATATCATGAGATTCTGACTTTGCTGGCGCGTTGTCCGTATCCGTCCTCTGAGGGGCCTTGGCGAGAAGTGGAAGCCATTGTTGGTTCGCTGAAAGTTTCATCGATCCAAAAAGCGGCGATCATGTCTTTGATTGATGAGGTTTGTTGGGACGAGCGTCCTGGTGCGAAGCTCGATCATATCAATGTCTTGAACGAATGGTTTGGCCGTGGAATCCACTCGGTGAATGAGGCTCTTATGGATTCAGCCATCGCTTCGTACTTGAAGATTCCCGCCTCTGAGCAGGTTCCTCTGGTGACTGGCCCTCGATCTTGGTCAGACGAGTCCAAAGCTGATCAGGACTTTCAAGTGCCTATCGAGGTAAGCCGAGTGAGCCTCATTGACGATGTTTTTCGAATCAGTCTTTACTCGAATCAGTTTTCGAATGAATGGGATGGACTGTCGGGTCGTGTGGCCCCTGCGGTGAAAACGGTTCTTGAAACGGACAGGAACGCGGTCTTGCTTCGAGTGCCGCGTACTATCATTAATCAAGCGCTTTTAAAGATTGATTGGGAGAATCTCATTCGATCCAACTTCAAACTAGATATGAACGATGTGCAAAAGCGGTCCGTGGCGATTTGTGATCCCCAGGATGATATCGTTGTCCGTCAAGCACCGATGATTGGTGAGGATGGGATGATCCATTTCAATATTTATATGAAGTGTCGAAAGGGCAAGGTCCGGTTGATTGTTACTCCGATTATTGCGGCGCTCGCTAAGCTGTTTAATCCCAAGCTTCAAGAAGAGGATCTACAGAGAATCAAAGAGAAGGCTTCTCCGCTCACTCAATTGCCCGATGTGAATGCAGCGGATGTTGGAGGCGTTCTTTTGTCATTTCTCGATCTGACAAATCCGTTGGGATTTGCGGTTCAGACAAAGGGAGCGGTGAAGGTCGAGTTTCAAGTTGTGAAGACTGAAGATGGGCGACGCCGCCTCAAGGCGTCAGCCGAGCCTTTGAAAATCGACGAGTTCAAATCATCGGCCTTCTTGGATCAGGTGATTCTGCGCCGACTTGAGGCCGTTCACCATGTTGCTAATGCGATCTTTGATGAGGTTTTGGGTGGCATCGAGGCCTTGCCTCAGCTGGGACTTTTCTCCAACCAGGCGGAGCTTGAAAAAATATTTTTGGATTCCGGTGATCTTTACGTTCAAGCCACGCATCATGCGGCTCCTCTACCTTAATCCGGCCGTTTTTTGGGCTTTACCCTCAAATTTCGAGGGGTTAGTCTCAAGCCATGATCAAGATTGGGGTTCTGATTAAACATGTTCCGGACACGAATTCGCGGATTCAATTGAAGGGAGATGCCGTTGATGAGGCAGATCTCAAGTATGTGATCAATCCCTACGATGAGTTTGCAATTGAGGAAGCGATTCGAACCAAAGAGCTTTGGGCCAAGTCCAATATCGCCTCGGAAATTGTCGGTATTACTTTGGGCCCAGTGGCGGCTTCAAAATCTCTTCGCGATGCCTTTGCAGTAGGAGTGGATCGAGGTATTCATATTCTGGATAACGCCAAGGCGGCCAACGATTCTAAGTCGATTTCGGCAGCGCTTGCTGAGGTCTGCCGTAGCGAGAATTTTCATCTCATTTTTGCTGGTAAACAAGCTGTTGATACCGACTCTCATGCCGTGGCTGTGATGGTGGCTGAGCGGTTGAAAATGCCCCATATGTCGATCGTTGCAAAATGCGAATGGGAGGGCTCTGCTCACGTCAAAGTTGACCGCGATATCGAAGGCGGGATGAAAGAGACCTACAAGCTCAAGCTTCCCGCGCTGCTGACGTGCAACAAGGGTATCAACAAGATGCGGCTCGCCTCGCTTCCTGGAATTCGGGCGGCAGCGAAGAAGGAATTGAAAGAGGTCGCTCTTCCCGCCGTGAAATCAGGATTGAAGATGATGGGATGGGGACTGCCACCTGAACGTGGTCAGGTGAAAATGATCGAAGGAGAGCCAGCTCAGCAAGCCGCTGAACTTGTGAAACGACTTCGAGAAGAAGCAAAGATTTTGTAGGAGGGCGTTATGAAGAAGGCACTTATTATTGGTGAACATCGTAAGGGCGCTCTGAAAAAGGCGAGTTTGGAATTGGTTTCAGCGGCCAAGGGCTGTGATGTTTATGGCATCATCTTTGGATCTCAGGCCAAGGCTGCTGCGGATGAACTCTCCAAAGCTGGCGTCAAAACATATTGGGTCAAGGATGCGGCCTTTGATGCCTATCATCCCGATGCTTATGCTGCCGCTTGTGAAAAGCTGATCAAGGATCTTCAGCCGAACTATGTTTTGGGAAGCGCTAGCAGTACGGGTAAGGATTTAGTTCCTCAGCTTGCGGCCCGATTTGATGGGGCTTTGGCGGCCGATTGTTTGAGTGTCAGTCTCGAAGGTGATGCCAAGATTCGTCGACCCTTTTATTCAGGAAAAGCATTGGCGAATGTCCAGATTGAGGCTTCTGAAACCTTGGCTTTCATCACGGTTCGTCCGAATGCGATGAGCGCTGGCTCCTTGGGTTCGAGTGGATCCGTGACGGAAATGTCCTTTAGTTTTGATTTTGCCTCTTCGCCGATTCAATATGTGGGAGCAACTCAGGGTTCTGGTGATCGCCCGGATTTGACGGAAGCGAATATTATCGTCAGTGGAGGTCGTTCTCTCAAATCAAAAGAGAACTTCAAGATTTTGTTCGATTTGGCGGACACGATGGGAGCTGCTGTTGGAGCCTCTCGTGCGGCAGTGGATGAAGGCCTAGCTGGACACGATATGCAGGTGGGTCAAACCGGAAAGACGGTAAACCCCTCACTTTATATGGCGTTTGGAATCAGCGGTGCGATTCAGCACTTGGCGGGAATGCGTACAAGTAAAGTGATTGTGGCGATTAACAAAGATGCACAGGCTCCGATTTTTCAGAAGGCTGACTACGGAATTGTGGGCGATTTGTTTACTCTCGCGCCTTTGATTCAACAAGAGTGCAAAAAGATTTTAGGAAAGTAAGGAAGGGCGGATGACAGCATTTCAGTTGGCCGTGATTCTGGTCCTGGTTTCAGCATTTGCTTTCTTTTCCTTTAACTTTTCTAAAATCGTTCGGATCATTCTGCTGTCAAAGGCTCGGAACCGCTTCAGCGACAATGTTAAGCGCGCTCAGATTTTTGTTTCGCAGGTCTTTGGTCATGAGAAGCTGCTGAGGCAAACGGTTGCAGGTTGGATTCATTTCTTTATTTTTTGGGGCTTTGTCATTCTCACTGTAGGAACCTTCGAGTGGTTTTTCTATGGTGTCACTGGGGGCATGCACTGGGACTTTTTGGGCGCTGAAGTCTATGGGCCGTTTTCCCTGACTCAAGATATCGCCAATACCTTTGTCTTTTTGTCAGTGGCCGTGGCTTTTTATCGACGGCTTTTCATCAAGCCCAAGCGAATGGCTGACAACTCGGCCAAGTCGAGAGCTGATGCTTACTTCATTTTGAGTATGATCTGGGGATTGGTGCTGACCAATCTTTTGGCTCATGCTGTTGGGATTAAAATGGGAGCGGATTCCTTTGCTGAATGGAAGCCCGTCGCATCTTGGTTGGCGGGCTTCCTTCCTGAATCGGCAGCGACTTCCACCGTGTATCATGTGTTTTGGTGGGCCCATTTGGCGATTATTCTGGGCTTTTTGAATTATCTCCCTTTTTCAAAACATCTTCATGTGATCGTGGCCGCTCCGAATGTTTGGTTTTCGAAGACTGAGCCCCGAGGACGTCTGTCGACTCCTGATTTGACAGACGAGTCTGTCACCAAGTTCGGAGCCGAAACCACCACGGATCTAACATGGAAAAATATTTTGGATTCCTTTGCTTGTACGGAGTGTGGGCGGTGCAATGAGTTTTGCCCTACAGCAACCACCGGTAAAGCGCTGAAGCCCAAAACCTTGATGATTGATCTCAGAGCCGCTGCGTCTTCCCGAGGCAAGACGCTCCTGGGCCTCGGAGATAAGCGATCTGATGAAGCAGCGATTGCAGCACTTCCTGAGGGGGAGCGCGCGCTGGTTTCCCAAGAGTTGGTTCCTGCCGTTTTTTCAGAGGATTTTGTTTGGGATTGTACAACCTGTGGTGCTTGCGTTGAGTCCTGTCCGGTGATGATCGATCATGTCGATTCGATAGTCGAGATGCGCCGAGCTCTTGTGCTGAACAAGGGATCGAATCCCGAGGAAGCAACGAATGCATTTCGAAATTGGGAAACCAATTCTAATCCCTGGGGATTGGCTGAATCCTCTCGACAGGAATGGCTCGTTGAAAAGGGCATTCCGCTGTTCGATGCGGATCAACATGAGTACCTCTACTATATCGGTTGCGCGGGAAGCTTTGATGATCGCGCCAAGAAGGTAGTCGAGTCGACTTGTAAGATTTTGCAGGCCTCCGGAATCAAATTCGGAGTTTTGGGCAAAGAAGAAAAGTGTAACGGCGAGACGGCCCGTCGCTTGGGCAATGAGTATCTTGCCCAGCAAATGATGACGGCGAATAAGGAAGTTTTGGATTCCAAAAATGTAAAAAAGGTTCTGACTTCTTGTCCTCATTGCTTTAATTCACTTAAGAATGAGTATCCGGATGTTGGTGGGAATTACGAAGTTCATCATCATTCTCAGTTTATTCAGGATTTGATTTCTCGCGGATCGCTTCAGGTGCCCAAGAA
>JBEIHI010000031.1:0-16182 GCA_040381435.1 Bacteriovoracaceae bacterium
ATATACACGTCGGCCATGCCCCCTTGGGCAATCTTGGCGTGCAAGACATAGTCTCCAAAGCGACCGGGCTTGGATAGCGACTCCATCTGCCTATTATGACATCAAAAAGGTCGTTTAAAGGTGCAAAGCTTCATTGACAGCTAGGCGTCAGTTTTTTACGACAGAGGGTATTCGTTTTTTTGGTCTTTAAGACTGTTAAAAACGAGTTTGACATGATGCCCAGATAGCTCAGTCGGTAGAGCAGAGGACTGAAAATCCTCGTGTCGCTGGTTCGATTCCGGCTCTGGGCACATTCTTTCTTCTCAACTCGCGAAGTAGCTTCGATACCAATCCACAAAACGGGGAATTCCGACTTCAATAGGGGTCTTCGCCTCGTAGCCACAAGCTGCCTTGAGCGATCCGCAATCGGCAGCAGTGTCCACCACATCTCCCACTTGAAGGGGAAGATGCTTAACCTTGGCAGATTTTCCGAGCGACTCCTCCAGAATCTTGATCATCTTGTTGAGGGGTTCTGGTCTTCCGCCGCCAATATTGAAAACTCTTGAAGGGCCCGCTCCGATGTCACAGGGCAAAAGTGATCCTTCGCTAGCGGTCGTTCCTGAAGTCGCAGGTTTTTGGAAAACTCTAAAGATGCCGTCAACAATATCCTCAACGAAGGTGAAGTCTCTGGTGTGCTTTCCAAAGTTATAAACTTCGATCTCATCTCCTCTGAGAATCCGCTCAGTAAACTTAAACAAGGCCATATCTGGTCGACCCCAGGGGCCGTAAACAGTGAAGAATCTTAGGCCCGTCGTGGGCATCCCAAAAATATAACTATAGGAATGAGCCATATTTTCGTTCGACATCTTAGTCGCCGCGTAGAGCGTTAGGGGGTGTGTACAGTGTTGGTCCTCCTTAAAAGGAAGAATCTTGTTGGCCCCATAAACACTACTTGTTGATGCGTAGACAAAATGTTGGACCTGATGCTCTTTGGCCAACTGCATGATGTTAAAGAAGCCGACTAAATTGGACTGAATGTAGACTTCAGGGTGGTCAATGGAGTACCGCACTCCAGCTTGTGCTGCCAAATGGATGACATGCGTAGGCTTTTCTTCCTGAAACATTTTTGTCAGGGCGGGAAGATCGGTCAGATCCATTCGGTAGAATCGATGATCCTTGCTCAATTGAGAAAGGTTTTGAAGTCGAGCCTCCTTAAGTCGCACATCATAGTAGCTGTTTACAGAATCTAAACTGATGCAGAAGATTCCTTCGCGAATCAGTCTTTGGACAAGATGGTAGCCAATAAATCCGGCACTACCCGTGACTAAAACTTTCATAATCCAACCCCATGATATTGTAGGTGAGCGCTTTGAACCATTTCGGGATCGTAAATAAGTCTCCCATCAAGGAGGTGTTCGCCCCTCATGAGCTCTTTGATTCGTCTGAACGTCGGTGTGCGAAAGGCTTGCCATTCCGTCAGTACCAAAAGGGCATCAGCTCCTTTTGCGGCATCATAGGGATCATCAAAGAGGCTGAGTGCTCCCGATTGGATGTGTGCGGAGAGTTCAGACTTTGCTCGAGTCATAGCGATGGGATCATGGGCGCGGATCTTTACGCCCATCTCCACCAGTCGATGGATCGCATAGACTGATGGCGCCTCTCGCAAGTCGTCGGTATTCGCCTTAAAAGCTAAGCCCCAAATCGCTATTGTTTTGTCTTTCAGGGTGTCTCCAAAGATTTTTTGAAGTCTTCGAACGCTCCAAAGCTTTTGGTACTCATTAACATCGTCTGCCGCTTGAATGATTTTGAGAGGGGTATCGAAGCGCTTGCCCTGAGCGATCAGTGCGTGAGTGTCTTTGGGAAAGCAGCTTCCTCCGTATCCGATTCCAGGAAACAAAAACTGATCCCCAATTCGAGAGTCTGTAATCATGCCCTCTCGAATCTGGCGAATATCGGCACCGACCTGTTCTGAGAGTCGGGACATTTCATTGATGAATGAAATCTTGGTGGCCAGAAAGGCGTTGCAAGCATACTTGACCAATTCGGCGGATCGTCGGCTCATCACTAAGTAACGATCTCGCTTCATCATAAAGGGCTTGTAGATAAAGTGGAGAACTTTGGCAGCTTGATCGCTAGAAGTTCCGACAATCACGCGCTCAGGCTTCATGAAATCCTGAACCGCGGCGCCCTGTTTGAGAAACTCTGGATTGGAAACTACGATCGGTCGAGCGCCTTGCTCCAAAAACTTTTTTTCAAGTTCATCACCCGTGCCCACGGGGACAGTGCTCTTGACGACAATCACCTTTTGATCGAGAGATGCTCCTGAATTGACAAGCATCGACGCTGCTGAAAACAAATAGCCCATTTGAGGGAGGCCGTCGCTGCCCTCCGGAGTTCCGACGGCTAGGAAGACAACTTCGGATTTCTCAACAGCCGCCTTGAAAGCCGATTCCTCAACGTGATGAAAATGAAGTCTGCCGTGCTTGAGTCCATCGTGAAGAAGCTCAGGAAGTCCGGGTTCATAGATGGGGCAGCCCCCGTCTCTTAAGAGCTGAACGCGCTCTTTGGAAACGTCTACAAGCGTGACGTGATTACCCGATGAGGCGAGACCAGCGCCTTGAACAAGGCCGACATAGCCGGCCCCCATAACTAGAACTTCCATGAAGAAAAGTTGCTCCATTCAAAAACTGAGGTCTAGTGTATTCTTTTGAATCTGGAGGGCCTAGAACCGGGTTAAACGTGGTCTGGGCGAATCCACAGGGAGTCTTTGAGTGAAGGTCATGCACATCATCGTCAGTTTGGAAGTCGGGGGAGCAGAAAAAGCTCTTCAGCGGCTAGCTCTTGCTCAGAAGGATTCCGGGGATGAGCCCTCGATTGTGGCGCTGACGGGAGGAGTTTTGCTTGAGACTTTTCGCCAGCAAGGTCTCGATGTTCATGTTTTAGGGAGAGGTCGGTGGTCCTACCTTTTTGCTCCGCTGCGCTTTTGGAGTTTGGTCAGTAGAATCCGTCCGGATGTTTTGCACGCTTGGATGTGGCATGCGATGTATTTGTCGTTGTTTGCTCCTCGTCGGATTCCTCGACTCTGGGCGGTGCGCCAATCCAATCATGACTTGAAAGGGCGTCCGCTTCTTTGGATCCTTCTCAAAGGATTGGCGAGTGTTTCGTCGCGAGTGAGCGCATTGGTCTACAATTCAAAAGCGGGCCTTCATTGGTATAGTCGCCTCGGATTTTCGCAATCAAATGCTTGCGTGATTCCGAATGGATTTGATTTCAATGTCTTTACTCCATCTGAAGATCGTCGAGAGAGATGTCGCAAGGATTGGAATCTTTCACAGGAGACGCTCGTTGTCGGTCACGTCTCACGATTTCACTCGGACAAGGGTGTTGAGATTCTTTTGGAAGCTTTTCGATCTGTTGTCAAAGATTTGCCAAAGACCAAACTCGTCATGATTGGCAAAGGCTATTCAATGGATCACGAGGAGTTTCGTAAAATGATTGAAGTTTTGAATTTGAATCGATCTGTGATTGCGCTGGGTCCTCAAGAGCGAGTCTCGGACTTTCTGCCGGCGATGGATGTCTTTTGTCTCTCCTCAATTCGACACGAGGGGTTTCCTAACGTGGTTGGTGAGGCGATGGCTTCGGGTGTTCCGTGTATCGCGACCGATTTGGGTGATACTCGAGATCTGATTGGAGATTTTGGCTCGGTCGTTGCGCCTTCTTCTGTTGAGTCTTTGGCGTCTGCGATGAAAAAGATTCTCAACATGAAGGCCGAAGATCGGCAATCACTGGGAGCGTCGGCTCGTCAGAGCGTCTTAAGGCGCTTTAGCTTGGAGGCAATGGTCAGCGCCCATCGTCGTCTCTATGAGCAAGCCATTTCCCGCTTTGAGTCATGATCGAAGAGGCGCTAGGTTAAAGCCATGTCGGCTCTAGCTCGATTGGCTCTACTTCTCTGTGCCCTTTTTTTGTTTTCTGATCATTGCTTTGCTCAGGCTCTCTTTTTGTCTGAGCCCGCCCGAAAGCTTCGTGAGCGCGAGTTTAATCAGGACTGGTTCGGCTATCACCTTGTTGAGTCGAAGTCCTCAAATAGGAATGCTCACGGCTCCCTTGAGTGTCTTTCGCTATCGAATCAAGAGGAGCTCACTCAACAGATTCGATCGCAGCCGCTGCCAAGACCGATTCAGTCCTCGGCTTTTTTTAGTCAGCATTTAGGCTTTCAGCCCTCATCGGGTGAGAGTCTTTGGTGCTTTGCTCGCTCCAATCTCGCCGCAACTGATTGGCTTTCGTTTCGCCTGGGTGTGGGCGGGGGCGTGAGTGCGGGCGATGAGCGCTTTGATTATCATTTTGAGGAGGCGAGTCTTGAGGCGCGGATGAATCGACTTAACTTGTTTGTTGGTCGAACTCCCATGTACTGGGGACAGTCATTTATATCGCCGCTTGTGATTTCCTATAATGCAACGCCGCTGAATTCAATTCGCTTAACAACCGATCCAGTTCAACTTCCGGGATTTATGTCGGGATGGGGTCAGTTTCGATCCGAAATTTTCTGGGCACCACTTGATGGAGAGAGAAATCCTGCGCACGACCATTTCTTTGGATTGCGTCTCGGATGGAAGCCGAGTGAACGTTGGGAAAGCAATCTCTCGCTGCTCTACCAGATTGGAGGAGATGGTGAGGAGTATGATGAGACTTGGAGTGATCTGCTTTTGGAGTTTCTAGGTGCTCGCCCAGAGAGCGAGGAGAGTCTTGCGACGGGAAGTGCGAGTAATCGAATCTTTGCTTTTGATGTGCGGTATCACTTCGACACGGCCATCCCCTTGACGGTGTATACGGAACAGCACCTAGAGGATTGCTGTGGGAATCTGATGGAGTCTTGGTTTTGGGAAGCCACACTTAAATATCGCTACTCCTATGTTGTCGGGGCTGCGATCAAGTGGGGAGGAAATTGGGATTCCACACTGCGGGCTGAGTATCTTCGAGCAACCAATTTATATAATCTTCATGGCAAATGGCCCTCAGGGTTTTCTCATCGGGGCCGAGAGTTAGGAGCATACTCCGGTAGAGACTCGCGAGTGATGGTTATTGATTGGGAAATGAGGCCAAAGGCCGTGATTCATTTCTTGAGAGCCGCAGTCTACGGTCAGGAGATTTCACATTATCAGCGCGCTTATTTTGAACCTGCTGGTTTTCCCATCACGGACTATGAGCCTACATTTCAGACGGCTGAGTGGAGAATGGGTGGAGTCTTAGAGTCGGCCCGGCAGATGGATTTTTTGGATCTCCAGTGGGGGGCAGCGTTTGGGGTTGAGCGAATTTGGAATCGTAACTATCAGAGATCCGCGAGCGATTGGACGTTCGCAGGCGCTCTCAAAGCTCAAAAGAATTTTTAGTGTTTGGTGATAGTGAAAAACGGCCCTGCTACGAGCTGGTTCAGACGCAGCAAGGCCTTGATTTCATTAATATTTATAGTGCTCGGGCTTAAAGGGGCCGTCAGTAGCAAGACCAAGATACTTGCTTTGCTTGGAGGTCAGCTTGGTAAGTTTCACTCCAATCTTATCCAAATGCATGGCAGCTACTTTTTCGTCCAACTCTTTGGGGAGTCGGTAGACCGCAACCTTCTTGTACTTTGATTGATTTTCCCACAGATCAATCTGAGCCATCACTTGGTTGCAGAATGAATTACTCATCACGAATGATGGGTGTCCGGTTCCGCAGCCAAGATTCACGAGGCGGCCTTCAGCCAAAACAATAATATTTCGGCCGTTCTTCAGGGTATGTTTGTCGACCTGGGGCTTGATTTGATCTTTCTTGGAATTGGTATTTAGCCAAGCCATATCGATCTCAATATCAAAGTGTCCGATATTGCAGACAATCGCGCCGTCCTTCATCTTGCTGAAATGTTTTTCAGTGATGACGTCGCAGCAGCCGCTAGCCGTGACAAAAATGTCAGCGACAGAAGCTGCTTCTTCCATGGTCGTCACTTCGTAGCCTTCCATCGCAGCCTGAAGGGCGCAAATCGGATCAATCTCGGTCACTAAAACTCGAGCTCCGTAGGAGTCCATCGATTTTGCGCAGCCCTTACCTACATCACCGTATCCCGCAACAACAACGACCTTGCCGGCAAGCATGACGTCGGTAGCACGCTTAATGCCGTCCGCTAAAGATTCGCGGCAGCCATAGAGGTTGTCGAATTTGCTCTTGGTTACGGAATCATTCACGTTGATGGCAGGAATTTTCAATCGACCCTCGGCGAGCATTTTTTCCAGATTGTGCACACCCGTTGTTGTTTCTTCAGAAACACCAACAAGTTTTTTGAGAAGGTGAGAGTATTTTGGAAGATGCATCATGTTGGTGAGGTCTCCACCGTCATCCAAAATGAGATCAAAACCTTCAGCGCCCCAGCCTTCGATTGTTTGCTCGATACACCAGTCGTATTCTTCGTTGGTCTCGCCCTTCCATGCGTAGACAGGAATGCCTGCAGCTGCCATCGCAACGGCGGCATGGTCCTGAGTCGAGAAGATATTGCAAGAGGACCATCGCACTTTTGCGCCTAGGTCTACGAGTGTTTCAATAAGAACTGCTGTTTGAATGGTCATATGGAGGCAGCCGGTAATTCGGGCTCCCTTCAGGGGCTTTTTCTTGCCGTATTCGCGGCGCAGTTGCATGAGGCCTGGCATCTCGGTTTCAGCAATCTCGATTTCCTTTCGACCCCATTCAGCGAGTCGTTTGAATTCGCGCGCATCATCCATCGCAGCTTGGCAAACTCTGTAATCCTTTTTGGCAAAAGAAATTTTGGTAGCGGGTTTTGACATACTTCCTCCTGATTTTTTCATTGAGCTCATCCTAAATCTTCAGCAATCGTTTGAGATCCGCCGCGCGATCCGTTTTTTCCCAGCTGAACTCACTACGTCCAAAGTGGCCGTAGGCGGCTGTTTTTGAATACACAGGCTTTTGGAGATCTAGTGTTTTGATAATTTGGGCGGGCTTCATTCCAAAGACCTCTCGAATCGCAGCTTCGATTTTTTCCTCGGGTACTTTGTTGGTGCCTGCACAATCAACGGTCGCTGAGACTGGTTCGGCAACGCCAATAGCATAGGCTAACTGAAAGGTGCATCGATCAGCAGCACCCGACGCCACAACATTCTTTGCAATATAGCGGGCCATATAAGCGGCTGAACGATCCACCTTGGTGGGATCTTTTCCAGAAAACGCGCCGCCACCATGAGGAGCTGCTCCGCCATAAGTGTCTACGATAATTTTTCGACCCGTCAGACCACAGTCTCCTTGAGGGCCTCCGACCACGAAGCGTCCAGTAGGGTTAATAAGAAATCGAGTGTCCTTGGAAAGAAGTTCCTCGGGCAAAACCTTTTTGAGAACGAGCTCCGCCATCGCTTCTGAAAGTTTCGCATGACTCACTTTTTCGTCATGTTGAGTTGATAGAACAATCGTATGAATTCCAACTGGTTTGAGGTTTTCGTACTTTACAGTGACTTGAGCTTTTCCATCCGGCCTCAAGAAATCAACGAGGCCCTGCTTTCGAACCTCTGCCAAACGTTTTGTGATGCGATGAGAAAACTCAAGTGGGGCAGGCATCAAACTTGGGGTCTCATTACACGCATAGCCAAACATCATTCCCTGATCGCCGGCACCTTGCTCTTTGAACATGCCTTCGCCTTCAGTAACGCCCATATCAATATCCGGGCTCTGTCGATCAATCGAAGTCATAACGGCGCATGTTTTGTAGTCAAATCCCATAGAGGAATCTGTGTAGCCAATTTGCTGAATGGTCTTTCGAACAATATCAGGCATATGAACATAGCAGCTGGTCGTAATCTCACCTGAAATCAACGCCAAGCCGGTATTCACGAGAGTCTCGCACGCCACTCGAGCTTTGGGGTCCTGAGAGAGAATGGCATCAAGAATCGAATCAGAAATCTGATCGGCAATCTTATCCGGATGTCCTTCGGTAACACTTTCTGAACTGAACAAGAATGGGCGGTTCTTACCTGCAGTAAACATGAAAAACTCCTCTAGATAAGAATTTAGGGGGGGTAGGAGGGCTAGTCTAGCAGGGAATGCGGCTCTTTCATGAGCTCAAACTGGCATTAGCGCGAACTGAGGCGGAGGTCTTGATGCTCAACGGTGATGGAAAAGCCCCCCTCGAGCTGAGACTTTAGGTGTTGAGCCATTTCCTCAGCCAAAAAAACCGAGCGATGCTTTCCACCCGTACAACCAATTCCAATCGTCAGATAGGATTTGCCTTCTTTGGCATACTGAGGAATCAGGAATTTCAGGTAGTCCTCAGTCTTTGAGATGAACTCCAAACATGCCGGATCACCCTTAATGTAGGCGGCTACTTGAGCGTCAAGCCCAGTGAAGTCCTTAAGCTCAGGTACAAAATGAGGATTGTTGAGAAACCGGACATCGATGAGCATGTCCGCATTTTTGGGCGGGCCATACTTAAAACCGAAGGAAATCAGTCTGACTTGCATCCGCTGTGTGCCCTGAGTTCCAAACTGCTCCATGATTCGTTTCTTGAGTGAGTGCACATCCATGGCAGATGTGTCGATCAATCCCGTGGCAAGATCTTTGAGGTCTCCCAATATCTTTCGCTCGGTAGCGATTCCCTCAGCCACACTTTGCGCAGAAAGTGGATGCTTACGTCGGGTTTCGGAAAATCTTCTCGTAAGAACTTCATCGGAGGCATCCAAAAACAGGATCTCAACGTTCTTGTAGCGGCTTAAAATTTTTCGAAAAACAGTGGGGTAGGTATCAGCAAAATCTCGATCTCGAAGATCCATGACCAGGGCAACTTTGGAAAGTTCTCCTGAACCTGCATCCACGACCTCTAAGAATTTTTCAAAGAGTTTGATGGGCAGATTGTCGACAGCATAAAAGTCTAGATCCTCGAAAGCGTTTAGAGCAGAGGATTTTCCTGATCCAGAAAGCCCTGAGATGATAATGAGTTTGTTGAGCATTTAAAGCTCCACGATTTCAGCAAGAACGAGAGTGATGTTGTCATCGCCGCCGCGCTTGTTCGCAAGATCAACCATGGCCTTGGCAGCAAGAACCGGCTCCTTTTCGCGAAGCTCTGCTTCCATCTCTCTGAGGTCTACAAGATTGCTCAATCCATCGGAGCAGAGCAAAAAGGCATCGCCCGCTTTAATCTTTTTCGTCAGCACATCGACCTCAACTTCCGGGGTAACGCCGACCGATCGTGTGATGATGTTCTTAAACTGATGAGTCTTGGCTTCTTCAGCCGTAATCAAGCCACTCTTAACCTGTTCATTGACCAAGCTGTGGTCGTCCGTGATTTGCTCCAAGACCCCATCGCGAAACAAGTAGCCGCGTGAATCGCCGACATGGGCTAAAATTGCTTTCTTCGGCTCCAAGTGTAAGCAAATAACGGTTGTTCCCATTCCGCGAAGCGCCCGATCCTCATCAGCCTTTGAAACAATCTTAAGACCAGCATCGATAATGGCCTGACGAATAACATCTTCGCCTTGGTCATTTTCCTTTTTTACGCGCAAGCCGTCCTCAATAGTGGTGATCGCCAGTCGAGAGGCAAACTCACCGCCTGCGTGTCCGCCCATTCCATCGGCAACAATAAACAGCTGGAGCTCATCATTGATGAGATAAGAGTCCTCATTTTTTTGCCGCTTTCGGCCGACATCTGAGATGGCGCAGGATCGAACTTTCATAGTCGTTACCCTAAAACTATCATGTGCTTCGACTAAACGCCAAATGAGATCCGAGCCCCCACTTCAGCTTTTGACGCAACGAATGAAAATACTGCCCCGCGTTTTGGTCTGGCGTCTGTACGAAACCAATGCTTTTGACTGATTTCATAATCCTCAGCCGATCGTTGGCGCCGACCTTACAGCCCATTTGACCGTCCAAGGTGAGAAAGACATCGGCCGAATGCTTGCCAAGCCGCAGACAAATCTGGTGCTGATCTGCCACGACAATCGGCTTGTTTGAAAGTGATTGGGGACAGATCGGGGTAAGCTGAAGAGCGGCAACAGCCGGCTCCAAAATAGAACCGCCAGCAGCGAGGTTGTAGGCCGTCGATCCTGTTGGTGTTGAAACAATGAGGCCGTCAGCTCGATATGAGGAAAGAAACTCGCCATCGATCTCCACATGAAGTTCAAAAATACGAGAGAGGCTACCTTTGCTGACAACCGCTTCATTCAGCGCGTGAAAGGTCTTGATCACTCGTCCACCGCGCTCCACCTGAACTTCCAGACAGCTTCGGCGATCGATACGAGCCTTCGAAGGGTTTTGCAGTAGCATTCGAATTGAGCGTTCAGCTTCTTGCATGCTGAGAAAGGTCAGGAATCCTAAGTGACCCGCGTTCACTCCTAAGATCAAAGATCTCTGCCAGGAGTTTGCAGACAGAAGGTGTCTAGCGCTTCGCAAAATCGTTCCGTCGCCTCCAATCGCAATCAGAAGATCGACGGATTTCTCCAGTCGGTCCATCGAAAGGGGCTTTACAAAGGAGCGCTTTGACAGTCCGGCTAGACGCGCCGCCTTATTCTCAATGTAGAAATGATAGTTTTTTTTAAATCCCTCTAAGGTGGAAAGAATGCGTTTGAGGGCCTGTATGGCCTCTCGATCATTTTCCTTCACAATCACTCCAATGGATTCAAAAAAGACCGACTTGCTCGTCGAAAGCTTTTTACGAGATACTTTCACTACATATTGATGACAACGATTGCTGAACGATATCAAGACATTTTGCGCCGAGTTCGTCAGGCAATGAAGCGCTCACCCTTTGGACAGTCCCAGGTCATGATCATGGGAGCATCCAAAGCTCAGAGTCTTAATAAGATTCGAGAGGCCTCAGAGCTGGGCGTGACAGATATGGGTGAGAACTATGCTCAAGAGCTTCTCACGAAAGCGCCCCTGACTCTGGACACAAATATTCGTTGGCATTTTATAGGTCGCCTTCAGTCCAATAAGATTAAGCATCTGGTTCCCTATGCGAGCTCGATTGGCTCGGTTGATTCGCTTGAGCTCGCAGAAAGAATTGGGAGGGTGGTTGAATCCTTGGAAGTTCCCCGTGCTGCGATGCCTATTCTGCTTCAGGTGAATCAGGGAAGTGAGCGGCAGAAATCGGGACTTCCCATGCCGATCATTGAAAATCTTTTTGGTCGTTTCAATCAGATAAAAGGTATTCAGGTGGTGGGGCTCATGACGATCCCCCCTCAGTCCAAGGATCCTTCCAAGGCGCGTGAGTACTTCAAAGAGATGAAGGAGTTTTTTGAAAAACTCAAAATGCAGCATCCCGATCCATCAGTGTTTCGCTTTCTCAGCATGGGCATGAGTGCTGATTTTGAAATGGCCATTGAGGAGGGCTCCAATATGATTCGCGTTGGGGAGGCCTTGTTTGGTCCACGTCCGCAGCGAGAAGTCGATCAGTGAGGTTTCAGCAAAAAGTGCACCAGAAAATCGTGCTTGCTTCCGGAAGTCCTCGTCGACGAGATCTTCTCAAAGATCATTTTGCCCTCACCATTCGAGTTCCCCAAACAGATGAAAGTCCTCGCAGAGCCGAATCGCCAAACGTCTACGTCAGGCGAGTGGCACTGAACAAATGGCGAGCCTGTCTTCAGCAGTTTCCCAGGGACTTTCAAGGGGGGGCAAAAATCGTCGTTTCAGCCGATACGATCGTTGCGCTGGGTTCCCGAATTTTGGGCAAGCCTCGCTCCCGCGCTGATGCTGTGGAAATGCTTTCTCGCCTTTCGGGTCGTAAACATCGAGTGATTACAGCGGTTTGCTGTGGTTGGAGCGATCAGAAGCCAAAAACTGTTCAGGTAACGTCTTTTGTAAGCTTCCGAGAACTGTCTCCTGATGAGCTAAATGCCTATCTTAAGACGGGTGAGTGGCGCGATAAGGCAGGTGCCTATGGCATTCAAGGAAAAGCCTCAAGGTTGGTCGATCGCCTCGAGGGCTCACTTTCGAATGTTGTCGGGCTACCCGTTCAGGAGACGAAATCCCTGATCGTGAAATTGCATTCACGCCCTCGTTAGTTCGTTTGTGCAAATCAGTTTACGTGTCAACCGAAGTTCCTAGTGCCTTCGCTGCTCGTCCTTTGGCATCTTCCTTGCGATAGAAGTCATTCATGGGATTGCAAACGGCATATGAGTTGCTTGGAGTTCGAAAAGAAGCCAATGCAGATGAGATTCGAAATGCATTTCACGAGCGAGCGATGCGTTTTCATCCTGATCGCGGCGGTAAGCTTGAATACTTTCTCAGAATCCAGCGCTCCTATGAGATTCTACGTAATGAAAATTTAAGAGCGCGACTTGGAGACATTCATCAGTTTGAAAAGTTGCCGCTTCGATTGCAGCCGAGCTTGAGTCGAGCAACGAGCACTTTGTTTGAAAATCTCACGATCCTGGAGGATCAGTTAAGAGCTAACAAACGTTAACTGCTAGTGGAGGGCGGGTCTTATGAAATGGGATTTATTGTTTGAATGGGCGCTTAGTCAGAAACTAAGAACTCCTCGATCTCTCATCATACGCGATCGACTGGGGCGAGAGCGAGTTTATGCATTACAAAGAACAGACATTGAAAACATTCATCTGGGATACAATGAGCGAGGCCAGCTGAGTCTTGCTGATGTCAAGCCAACCGGATTTTTGGTGAGCAAGAGAGCCTAGGTTTGCGACAGACGATCGTGGAGAGCATCGATCTGGACTTGGAGTGACGGATCCAAATCAACAAACTGGATGGCAATTTTATGCAGAGGCTTTCCGCCTTCGTGGACCGTCATGAGCCGCACAACTCGACCTGTCAGAACGAGCCGCTGCGGGATTGAAGAGTCCGCAATCGAAGACAAATCAAAAGCGACCTCAATTGTCGCGTTGGGATCAGGCAGATTAGAGGTCTCAAGGTAGATTCCGCCTTTGGAAATATTTTGCGAGTAGGCTTGAACAAACTCCTGACCAGATCGCAGCTGGACCAAAATCCTGGCATCAATCCTCTCGGACTTTCTTCGAGAGGCTAAGTTTGAAGGATTTGAGTTATCAGCCATAGATTGATTCTCCCGCGAAACTCCAAGCAAGGCAAAGGAGGCCGAGCGCGATACAGTAGTAGGCAAAAGGTCGAAGGCTCAAGCGAGTGAGCATGGCGAGGAGGCCTTTGATAGCCAAAATCCCGACAACAAAACTGGCAGCGACACCAACAAGCATGATGGAAAGTTCATACGTTTGAGACCAATCGAGCTTTCGAAGCTCATAGAGGATCGCCATAAAAATGATGGGGATTGCCGCGACAAAGCTAAAGCGCCCCGCCTCATCTCGTCTGCACCCCAGAAGTAATGCTGTTGAAATGGTCATGCCGGATCGCGATACGCCACTGAGGAGTGCCGAAGACTGTGCAAGACCAATCAGAAGAGGAAAGATCCAAGGTTGCTGAGAGGTCGTTTTAGTGTTGTTTTGACGACGGCTCGCCCAGAGCAAAAATGAAGCTGTGATCAAAAATCCGAAACCCGTGGCGAGAATGCTTTGGCCTGAAGCGGTTGCGACCTTCTCAAGACACAAGCCAAAGACTCCCGTAACAAAAGTGACCCACCAAACATAGAGAGTGGGGCGCTCGTTTTCGCTCGGGCTCAAAATCAGGCGCATGTTTTTTTCCCGAAAGAGGGTTTTGAAAAGCTCAATCGTTTGCTGAATCAGTTGAAGCGTCTCTTTTCGAAACACCAGCAAAAGGGCGCCGAGAGTTCCAGCATGGAGGAGCACATCGAAAACCATGTTTTCCTTGTGATAGCCGAGGAGGTGCTGAAACACGGCGAGGTGTCCATCACTTGAAACAGGAAAAAATTCCGTGAGGCCTTGGACAATTCCTAGAATGATAGAGTCAAGTAAGCCTAAGCCGTCTGATGAAGACATTCTCTCAGTTTGCACCCAAGAACTGAGGTATGTAATTAAAAATTAACCGTCGTTTCCGATGGCTTCAACCGGGCACTGTTCCATGGCTTCTTGGCACTTGGCTTCTTCCTCTGGATTCTCCGGTTGTTTGTAAACGAAGTCATGATCACCTGTATCGGCTTCTTTGAAGTTCGCCGGGGCGAGCTCGGAGCAGAGACTGCAGAGAATGCACTGAGTATCCACATACCATTTGCCGGGCACATTATCGGGATACTTGTTTGCGGGATCAGCCATAGAGCCATTTTTATTATCAAGTCTGCTTTATGGAAAGGAGAAAACGAGCAGTTGTCACAGGCCTGAAGATCCAGCAATTTAGGGGCCTATGTCGCATCATAAGCTAGTTATCATTGGATCTGGACCGGCCGGTCTCACCGCAGCCATTTACGCTGCTCGCGCTAATTTGAAGCCCCTTGTGATTGAGGGAATGGAGCCGGGCGGTCAGCTTACTCTGACGACCGAGGTCGAAAACTTTCCGGGATTTCCCGAAGGAATCATGGGCCCCGAGTTGATGGACCGATTTAAAGCTCAAGCCAAAAGGTTCGGGGCGGACTTTGTCCCTGGGATTGTGACCCGCGTTGAGCTGAAGTCAAAACCCATGAGGGTTTTTCTCGGAGACAAGGAGTTCTCGGCGGATTCAGTCATTGTCGCATCAGGAGCCTCCGCCAAGTGGCTCGATATTGAAGCGGAGAAGAAATTCAAAGGTCGAGGAGTAAGCACTTGCGCGACATGCGATGGGGCCTTCTACCGAAATCAGGATGTGATTGTTGTAGGTGGAGGAGATTCGGCCATGGAGGAAGCAAACTTCCTGACACGATTTTGCAAAAAAGTTTATCTCGTTCATCGCCGTGACTCGTTTAGAGCTTCTAAGATCATGGTGGATCGTGCCAAGAAAAACCCCAAAATCGAAATCATTATGGATAGCGTCGTCAGCGATATTGAAGGAGCTCAAAATGTTGAGCGCGTGGTTCTTGAGAACCTAAAGTCCAAAGACCGCACGACTCTGCATGTTCAGGGCCTGTTCGTTGCGATTGGTCACACTCCGAATACTCAGATCTTCAAAGATCAGCTCGAAATGAATGAGTCGGGCTACCTCGTTGTTGACCCCAATACGACGGCAACAAAAATTCCGGGAGTTTTTTCAGCTGGGGATGTTCATGATTTTCGCTATCGCCAGGCGATCACGGCCTCAGGAAGCGGATGCCGTGCAGCGATGGATGCCGAAAAATATCTCGAATCTATTGAACACTAAAAGCTGCGTCGCTGCCCTCAGCAAAAATCTTTGAGCGACTAACGATCAGATCATGTTCAAAAACCTCCTTGGCAAGATCAAGGGAGGCGATCGTTTTTTTCTCGGCTGATGTTCTTCCTGCACTTACAAAGACAGCGATAGCTAGGGAAAAAATCGGGATGCTGACGGCGAGGACCGGAGCGTTTCGAAAGGAAAAGGCTTGGCACTCACTCGACCAGCTTAATGGAAGAAGAAGCAGTAGCAATTTGAGTATAAAGGGGCGCATTCGTGGTTAGCGTTTTGCCTTTCGAAGGGGATAAGCAGCCATGAGGGCCAGTCCCACGAGTCCGCTGAGTCCAATAAAAACCTCCATCGAGGCAATCGAAGCTGACCACGTTGCATGACTAAGGTAGGCCTCGGACCAAACCGCAAGCCCAATCAAGGAAAAGCTGAGAGAAATTCCTGAGAGGGTAAGGGCAATGGATTGACTTGAGAGCCCGCGATCCATCATACGATGGTGTAAGTGCTTTCGATCGGGACGTACGATATTGGCTAATGCATTTCGCTGAAGGTTCAGATAAGTGCCGCGTGATCGGCGCAAAAGAATCTCAATCGAGGGTTTACGTCCCCAATACCTTCGGACGATGGCTAGCACTGTATCGAGAACCCAAACAAAGGACAGGTTGAGACTGATAATGGGATTCCAGTTCTCCCCTGACGCCGGAGTTGTCGCGAGAAGCAGACTCATATAGGCCACACAGAATCCAAGGAGCAAGCTACCTGAATCTCCAAGGAAAATCTTAGCGGGCCTCCAATTGAAGCGCAAAAAACCCAAGGTGCTCGACAGTGCAGGTAAAAGCACAATCAGCCATCCCAGTTCGCCTACCATTAAGCTCATAGCTGAGGCTGCAATGAGAAAAACGCTGCAGACGGAGGAAGTTAGGCCATCGACTCCATCCAAGAGGTTGACGGAGTTTGGAATGATGACAAGCCAAGCAAAGAATGCAGCTTGGATGAACAAGGGATTTAGCGCGACCCCTAAGATGC
>JBEIHI010000032.1:0-15790 GCA_040381435.1 Bacteriovoracaceae bacterium
ACGAGAGAGTCGCTGGAGAAAACCCCCTCTTCAAGGAAATTGGGCAGCGCATGGCCAAAGTGAAAGAACTTCTACGAAAAGCGAATGCTGCCAATGAAAAGAAAATGGGACTTCCCGCATTCAGCAAGGCTCAACGCGAGAAGTCTCGATATGAAAAGGTTGAGGAGATTGGGCGAGGCGGGATGGGAATCGTCTACCGCGGACGAGATACAGTCCTGGGACGAGAGGTGGCACTCAAAATTCTCAACTCCCACTTCAAACACGATGAGAAAATCGTCGAAACATTCTTGAGAGAAGCCAAATCCCTCGCGGCCCTCAACCACCTCCAAATCGTGACGATCTTTGATGCCGGAATCGAAGACGGCAATTACTACATCTCGATGGAATTCATCGAAGGAAAAACGATTCGAGAACTTCTCAAACGAAAGGGCTATTTCAAAATCCCCACAGCACTTGCACTCTCACGACAAGTGCTTAAAGCTCTTTCCTACGCTCACTCAAAAAAGGTGATTCATCGAGACATTACAACAAACAACATGATGCTCACCGAAACAAAGATCATCAAACTCATGGATTTCGGTCTTGCTCGAGTCGTTAATCAGCTCCACTCAGAGCAGTCCATCATTGGGGGAACCCCCTACTTCATGTCCCCTGAGCAAGTCGAAGGAGCTCCCATTGACCATCGAACGGATATCTACTCCTTTGGCGTTTGCCTCTTCGAAATGCTGACAGGCCAAGTTCCCTTCCCCATGGAAAATCCAGGCTACCATCACCTCCACACACCGGCCCCCGATCCTCGCACGATTAAGCGAGAACTACCGGAAGAACTCTCGCGAATTGTTTTGAAGTGTCTTGAGAAGAAACCCGATGCGCGATTTCAATCGGCCGATGAAATTCTAACGGCCTTGAGTAAAGTTCCCGAGGAGGGAGAGCCAACTCTACACATTCAATCAACGAAGGGTGGAAAATCCTCGAAACGCAAAGAGGAGCCAGCATCATGATTGCCGTTCCATCATTCCGAGGCTTTGTGAAAGTTTTTGTCATCAGCTGTGCTGCTGTCTTTACCCTTGAGCAGTTTTCCCAGGTCGGCCCGTTCGCAAGACATGATCTCTTTAATCAGCTCTTACGATTTCTGGGCCTGGTACCTGAGCTCTTCTTTCAAGGGATGATTTACCAAGCCATCACCTGGATCTTTATCCACTGGAACTTATGGCATCTGCTCTTCAACATGTTGGCATTTTGGATGTTCGGATCACTCTTGCAAGACTTGATTGGGGATCGTCGTTTCTGCATTTTCACGCTTGTCTCTGGAGCGATCACAGGTGCACTTGTGGCCACGATCGGGCTCTTTGATGCCAGCATGTACAGCATCCCCACCATCGGAGCGTCAGGAGTTGTCTTTGCGCTCTTGATTGCCGTCAGCAGGCTCTTTCCCAATCAGGTCGTTCTCTTCATGTTCATCTTCCCCATGAAGCTCCGGTACTTTGCCCTACTGCTTCTTGCCGTTGAGTTTTTTGCGCTCTACTCCAGCAATCAGCATGGAGTGTCCAACACCGCTCACTTATCCGGGGCGCTCGTAGGCTTCATTTACGCTGGCTACTTTATGAACAAGAGCTCAACCCCCGGCTCTCAATCCGGCGGTCTTTTGGAATGGTTCAGAAAGATTCGAGAGAACGCGAGACAGCGAAAGCTAAGAAAACGGCTTAGAATTGTTCGAAGCGAAGAAACGAAACGTTGGAATTAAAAATGAATAGAGTTCAACTCAAAGCGCATCGAAAAAACTCCTTTGAGGAGATCAAGCGATTGATTGCTTCGAAGTATCCCATCGTCTGGATTGAAAGTTGGGAAGAGGAACGCGTTGAGTTCCTGCTCAAGAAAGTGGCGGCATCGGGCTTTAGTCAGCCAATCTCGTTTGCCTCCTGGAGCGTCACACAGGGTTACGGTGATGGTAAGAAGGAAGACATCTTTGAGGTCATTCACTCATTTTTGAATCAACCGAGCACCGGAATTTTGCTAATCAAGGACTTTTCGTGGAATCTCGGAGACAGCCTCGTTCTCAAGAGAAGTCTGCGGGATGTTTTTCAACTGACCAAGGGCTCCTTCAAAACTCTCTTTCTTCTCTCTCCCTACGCAAGTGTCCCCGATGACATGACGAAAGAAGTTTTGACGACGGACTTTGCCCTACCCGATGAGAGCGATCTTCAGGGAATCTTCGATTCTGTTCTCAAGGCCTATCCCAAAGTCAAAGTCAGTCTGACTGAGGATCAAAAAGGAAAAATTTTTACGGGAGCTCTCGGGCTTACCGGCGACGAAGCGCGATTCATTTTTCAGAAGATGCTCGTTGGAAAATCAGAGCTTGGCGGAGATGCCGTCTCTGTAGTCTTCGAGGAGAAATCAAGAATCATCAAGCGTGATGGTCTTCTTGAGTTTGTCCCTACAAAGTATCAACTCGACGATATTGGTGGACTTGAAAATCTAAAGGAATGGCTTAAAGATCGAAGCACCTTCTTTTCAAAGGAAGCTAAAGAGGCCGGACTGAGACTTCCGAAGGGAGTCTTGATGACGGGAGTCAGTGGTTGCGGAAAATCACTCAGCACTCAAGCCATAGCGGCCGCCTGGGGACTCCCCCTCTATCGACTCGACATGAATCGAATCTATGGCGGAGTCCTCGGAACGCCTGAAGAATGCTTTCGACGTGCGATCATCCAGATTGAATCCGTCGCCCCTGCGATTCTTTGGTTGGAAGAAATCGAGAAAGGCGTTGCCGGATACGATCAGGGAGACAAGGGCGTCACGGCACGGATCTTCAGCAGCTTTTTGACCTGGCTTCAGGAGCACGACACACCCGTCTTCGTGGCGGCAACAGCAAATGAGATCAATCGCCTTCCTGCCGAACTTCTTCGAAAGGGCCGATTCGATGAAATCTTCTTCGTCGATCTCCCCAGCGAGAAGGAACGTCAGCAGATCTATTCCGTCCACTTGAAAAAGCGAAACTGCGATGTGAACAGCTTCAATCTGACAGAGCTCGCCAAAGCCACTCAGAATTTCAACGGAGCTGAGATCGAACAAACGGTCATTAGTGGACTCATTCAGGCATTCAAGGCCAACAAAAGACCCCTCACCCAAGATGATATCTTTCATGCTGCGGCCCGCACGGTCCCGCTTGCCACGACCATGTCCGAGCAGATCAAAGAAATCAAACGCTGGGCTGATACTCGAGCTGTAAAGGCATCTCGTTAGTGTATGGATGTCTCGTTGAATCTCCATCCCCAATTCATCATTGAGAACAGTCTCAAAATGTTCCGACTCTTGGTGGAAGATCAGGATCTTCGACACCCGGAGTTTCGAAATCACCTTATCTTTCAAATCCAAGCACTCGCCGCAAATCTCAATCTTTCCTCTGTGGCCCAAGAGCGACTAAAGGAGTGTGTTCTCACTCTGTCCGAATCCACCGACAAGCTCTCCTGGCTCGATCAAAGTTTGATTGCTGAGTATCATGAACGGTGGCGATTGACTCAATCGATTCTTCAGCTCGAGCGACTCAGTCGGCTGGCAGACTCAGATCAAAGCTCCCGATCCAGGGCCTCTCACGATCGAGTCAAGCGACTCTTGACCGAGGTGTCTGAGCTCAGCCTCGAAAAGAATCCGTCTTGGCTGCAGCTTCTGATCTTTCGATGGAATTTTGAGCCCCTATACCGCGAATCTGAGTATCTTGTTAAAGTTCTCGATCAGTCCCATTGAAATGGGTTGAATGAAGACATGATCTGGCTGGTTTCAATCTCACTCTGCCTTTTTTTTGCTTCAGAGATTTCCTACGGATTGACTCGCTGGTCTCGAAAAATGCCATCGCCGACATCTGGAACCGATATGGCTACGATTGAAGGACTTCTCAATCGTCGAATTGAGGTCTTTATCTTGGACTCTCTGCCCCTCGAGGCCGTCAGCTTCCGTTTTTTCAGTCAAGAGAGGGTAATGATTCGAGCCCAGCTCTGGAGTCGACTCTCAAAATTGGATCAGCAAAATCTCATTTTATGGCTAACACTCGCCTCGGCTAATGAACATTTTTGGAAGCGTCTGATTGTTGGTCCGTCGCTTAGCAGAACGGATCGGGATCTCTGCGTGATTTCCAAAGGTCGATCCGAATGGGCCACAACACTTAAGACGCTCTATGGGGAACGCGCCAGCTCTCCCCCCTCCTCGTGGGGCGCCCTATTAACAGGTTTAACAGCGCTAGGACCCGGAGTGATGAATTCAACCGTAGACCTAGGCCAAAGGTTGAAAGACTTGGCCCAGCAATTGACGAAGCTCCAAAAATAGAAGTGTATAAATTGTGGCGAACAAATCTTCCAAATCGAAATCCGCCGCCAAGGCCCCAAAGAAGGCTGCTAAAGCACCACCCCCATCTTCAAAGAAGAATTCGGGCTCGACCTCAGCCCTCCTGCCAGCTCTGGTAAAGACGCACGAGGAGACTCTGCCCGCGGCTGTCGATTCAAGGACGGAAGCCCTTCAGGCCTACATCGCTTCAATCAAGAGGCATCCGCTTTTGAGTCCTGAGAGGGAGCTTGAAGTTGCCAAGAAAGCTTTTGACCACAAGGATCAAGAAGCCATCCAAGTCTTGATCCTGAGCAATTTAAGATTGGTTGTAAAAATTGCCTATGACTATGTCCGTTCAGGCTTTCATGTCTTAGATCTCATCCAAGAGGGAAATGTTGGACTTCTTCGAGCCGTTAAGGATTACAACCCATACCGTGGAGTGAAGTTCTCCTCCTATGCCTCACACTGGATCAAGGCCTACATCCGAAGCTTTGTCCTCTCGAATTGGTCTCTCGTCAAAATGGGGACAACTCGAGCTCAGCGAACTTTGTTTTATAGGTTGCAGAAGGAGAAAGCAAAACTTGAAGCTTTGGGACTCGACGCCCAACCCAAGGCTTTGGCCGCTCGGCTTGATGTCAAAGAGAAAGACGTCATCGACATGAATCAACGGCTAAGTGGAAAAGATGTTTCCTTAAGTGCACCACTGAAAGCGAGTGAGGAAGACGGAGATAGCCTTCTCAACTTTTTGAGCGATAAGTCTGAGCCCACTGACGAGAAGCTCGCTCAATCCGAGCTCCAGGAAAACTTTAATGAACGCCTCAATGCGTTCGAAAGAACTCTTTCAGGTAAGGAGCTCATTATTTTTCGCGAAAGGCTCAGAGCTGAAACGCCCAAGACCCTGCAAGAGATTGGAGATCTTTATCAAATCAGTCGCGAGCGAGTGAGGCAGATCGAAGCGCGGCTGCTTGAGAAGATGAAAGAGTATATGAAGCAGGATCCTCGGCTGCGAGAAAATATTATCGATATCAAGCCGACTTCTTTTTGAAAGAAAAAATCTGATCTAAAGTTTTTTGAATGAATCCCTTTTGACTGTGTCCCGTCTCGGTTTCGGAATCTAAAACGATCAGCTGCTCGGCATCGAGCGAGCCGCCCCCAACAACCTTTGTTCTGGGTTCCGTCTTATCATCGGTTAGATCGATTGCACGATCATCTGAGTCTTCTTCGAGAACCATAATATCTGACTCACGATTAGGCTCAGCGGCAATCCCTCCGAGCATCCGAAAATGCGCAGATCCCGTAAGAAATGAAAACAGTTTAAAAACCTGGTCCACAAAGAACTTTTCATGCTCCTCGCTGGTTTGGCGAACAATCACCATCTGTCGAGGCTGCCCGAAGGTCCCCTCGTACAACAAAAGAGGCTGACCATGCTTCACAACAATCTCATAAAGCTTGTTCTGTTTTCTGATCGAAAGAATTCCGCTTACTCCCGTATAGAGACATCCCGCAATGATTGACCACAAAGGAGTGCGACCAAGATCAATCGCTTGAGTTCTCGGCTGCCAAGGCCTGACAATCTGAAACAAAGGCCCTAGCCCCTCAGCTGTGGGGTCAAAGAGCATCTCGATGGACTCTACCATTTCTCGCAAACTCAAAAGTGATGTCTGACTGGATTTCACATCAAAAGCCATCAACTCGTAGGTTCCTTCATTCCAAGTCATCGACTGGAGAATAGAGTTAATCTTTTGAATCTCGCACAATTCGTTGAGATCTTGAATGGATACGGAACGAACTTCCTGAGCGATCTCACCAAGCCTACGACGCGGCTGGCCTCGCTCAATACTTTGACGCTGGATCGACAAACACGACTTCAGCTCCTCTTCAGTCAGAATGCCACGATCAACCAGCATATTGCCGAGGAGCTCGGGCGAAAGATTGGACTGAATGCGAATAATCTCACCTCGGTTGAACCAGAGTTTCTTCTTCTTTTCTTTGTGCTGAAGACTCAGAGACCCGCTGAAACGGATCTGATGCAAATGCTGAATCAGAACCCGCGACGACTTTTCTTGGAGACGCCCAGCAGCTGTCGATTTTCTCAAATCTGAGGGACTTTCAAACTCTTTCATCATTGAATTTCACACCCGGTACCGTACTTAATTCTCAGTTCACGAAAAACACTGTCACTCGTCCAGGATCTAAATAAGCACAATTTATGCCACGTTAAACACGCGCGGAAATGACATATAAAGGGTGTTTGCGTCGCCCATATGCCGTTTCTTGCACAGCAAAGCGCGACTGGATGCTCACCTTCGGAAAGGCCCCAAGGAGGGATTCCGAGCGCTTGGCCTCCTCCGCTCCCTGATGAAAGAAAACGACAAACTTTGTCGACCGAAAAATCTTTGCATACCAAAGCTCAGGATCAAAGGATCGAACGGGCAAGCGATCGCCCCGATGTAAATCCTTAAACAAATACGGAAAGAAACACGTGATGAGATCAAAAGGCTCATCGCAAGGATAACTGAGCCAGTCCCCTTCTTGATAGGCCACAGAAGCCCTGGGTCCACTGGCAATCGCCGCGTAATAGCACCCCAAATCCATTCGCCGATAGAGATCAAAATAAAGAACATAGGGATCAAGTTCCAGCCCCGTGAGTTCAGTCTGGGGGGCCTCAGTCTCGCTTTGAATCCATTGACTGAGAATGGGAGCGTAAACAAAATGCCGCGATCCGATATCAAGAGCTCGAATGGCCCTACCCTCGGCTTTAGGAAGAGGAATTTGCTTGAGGATCTCTCCGTACATCAAGTTTTGGCGAAGCGCAGATTCAGAGAGCGCGAGAGCCTGCTCGGAACTCAAAGACCCCGTAGGAATCCTGTCTCGCAAGGGAGCAGGAAGAGACTCTGCGTAAGGCTTGCGTCGCAAGGGAGGAAGGCGTTTTCTCAACTCAAACAAAAAGTGATTGCCTATTCCCATCTTGCCTCCAAGAATCTCTTTCGTATGAAAGCCACTCTCTCCGTGATTGCCATTTTGATTGCTTTTAGTGTTTTTCTCACGTGGAAATTTTTAGGAGAAAAGAGGATCGAATGCTCGCTTTGTATCGAGTTTAAGGGGGCCCGGCAATGCAGCTCGGCTCACGGTCCCGACGAAAAGGCCTCAATCGAGGAGGCCCATCGAAATGCCTGCGCTCTTTTGGCCTCTGGCGTCACGGAAACAGTCACTTGCAACCAGGCTCCCCGCCTGGATTTGAGCTGCTCGCCCTAACGAGTCAGCGGTTGGCAGACCGCTCAAATCAAGCTAAAAGATCGGTGTGGAATCCAGCAAAGATCAGCACCTTGATTTAGAGACCAACGAAATCGAAAAGAGACCTCTGGAATCGACGGAGCAGGAGACCTCCGGGCCTCGAGCACTGCCGCGTCGATGGACTCGAGAAGATGCTCTTCATCTCTACAACATTGAGGGTTGGAGCTCGGGATACTTCTCCGTTTCTGACAAGGGCAACTTGGCCATGCTCCCTCGGGGTGAAGGGGGACCGTCGATCGATTTGATGGATGTTATTGAGGACATTCAACAGCAAAAGATTGGATTACCCTGCATTATCCGATTTCAGGACATTTTGAGAGACCGCGTGGTTCGACTGAATGAGACCTTTGGGCGAGTGATGAAGGAAAATGAGTATCGAGGCGCCTATCGAGGGGTCTACCCCGTCAAAGTCAATCAGCTGCGGGAAGTTATTGAGGAAATCGTGGACGCGGGAACTCCCTACCACTACGGCCTTGAAGCCGGAAGTAAGGCGGAGCTTCAGATTGTACTCGCCTACAACTCGGACCCTGAAGCGATTACCATTTGCAACGGATATAAGGACTCTGACTTTATTCGACTCGCGCTTTTGGGCCGCAAGCTTGGCCGCAAAGTCATTGTCGTCATCGAACAGTTTTCAGAATTGGAGAAAACAATTCAACTCGGGAAATCGGTGGGAGTACTCCCCTACTTTGGTTTCCGCGTGAAGCTCGCCAGTCGAGGCTCAGGGAAGTGGGAACAAAGTGGTGGCGACGCTGCCAAGTTTGGACTCTCCATCGCCGAGATCCTCCAAGGCATTGATGTTTTGCGCAAAGCCAATATGCTCGAAGGCCTTAAGCTTTTGCATTTCCACATCGGCAGTCAGATCACCGATATTCGAAACGTCAAAGAAGCCTGCGTCGAAGGGGCTCGACTCTATGTCAGCATGCGAAAACACGGAGCAGGCCTTGAGTATATGGACATCGGGGGCGGATTGGGCATTGACTATGATGGATCGCAGTCCAATTCAGACTACTCCATCAACTATTCCCTCGAGGAGTACGCGGAAGCTGCCGTCAAAACGATCCAAACCATTTGTGACGAATCTGAAGAACCACATCCCTTTATTGTCTCTGAGTCCGGCCGAGCAATCACCGCCCACCATTCTTGCTTAGTGATGAATGTCATGGGAGCAATTTCAGCGGGCCCCACGGAATCCTTGCCCGAATCGCCCGAACTCAAGAATTCGGAACTCGTCCAGGAAGTTGATCAGATTCTTAAGGAGATCACTCCTAAGACGGCGCTACGTTCGTATCACGAGATGGTCGCCAAGCGGGAAGAGGCTCTCAATCGATTTAAGTTGGGCTTGGTAAGCTTAGAAGAGCGAGCTTATGTGGATGAGAAGTTTAAGGAGCTTCGTCGATGGCTTGTTCGTAACCGAAAGCGAATGAAGCGCATGCCTGATGAGTTGACTCAAGTTCTGCAAAAGACCGCCAGTCAGTACCTGGTGAATTTTTCCGTCTTTCAATCTGCCCCGGATCACTGGGCGTTTGATCAGCTCTTTCCGATCGTACCTCTTCATCGAATGCTTGAGGAGCCCCGACGGACAGCCACCTTGGCGGATATCACCTGCGACTCCGATGGAATGATTGATCGATTCATTTCAAAAGATGAGTCCTATGATTCTAGCCTCTGGCTTCATAATCTGAATGGAAAGCCCTACTTTCTGGGAATGTTTTTAACGGGGGCTTATCAGGACATCATGTGCGATCTTCACAATCTCTTCGGTCGGGTGAATGAAGTTCATGTGTTTTGTGACGACGACGACCCCGAGGATTTCTACATCCAGGAGGTCATCCCTGGAGACACCATTCACTCTGTTCTTGAGGAAAACCAGTTTGTGCCGTTTGAGCTCTGTAAATTCTTAAGAACGGCGGTTGAAGATCGGGTGAAGCAAGGACTCATCAAACCTCGTGAAGGCGTTCAATTGATCGATTTCTATGAGAACGTGATGAAGTCCTACACCTACTTGCTGAGCACGGAATCCAACCTCAGTTCGAAACCTTAAGAAATCTCGAGAATGTCGGGAGCCGGTGCGGCCTGGGCCAAGAACGATCGGTGGTTTCTGTTCTTGTGGATGTATTTGAGTTCCAGAACTCCCACGCCCTCGGACTCCTCGATAAAATGATACTCATCAGGGCGCAGCAAATTGTCCTCCAGTAGTCCCATCAATGCCCACCGAGTCTTTCCATAGTTCGATCGAAAGCGAACTTTACGCATCTCTGTGGCACTGCCGTAAAACAAGATAGTCTCGAGGAATCGAAAGACTCGAAGACACAAAACAGCAATGAGCATTCCAATGATCGCTAATGTCCAATATCCACCTCCGACCATCATTCCCAAAGCAGCAGTTACCCAGATACTAGCAGCAGTCGTTAGCCCGGCAATGTAGCCACGCTCAGACTTCTGAACAATCGCTCCCGCCCCCAGAAAACCGATCCCCGTGACAATCTGAGCCGCAACTCGACCAGGATCTCCATAATCCTCTGCGAGCAGCTTTGAAACATGGACAAAAATTGAGGAGCCCAAGGAAATCAAAACCAAGGTTCTTAAGCCAGCGGGCTTTCCCTTACTCTCACGCTCAAGCCCAATAATAACACCGCACAAAACGGCTACGAGACACTCAATAACAAAGTGCGCGAGAGAATCTAATTCTAATGGTGCAATCGTATTGATAAAAAGTCCCCCTGATTAATCCTCACCTTCGGCCTTCGAAGGATTCAAATGACGATACAAAGTCTTCGGATCAACGCCCAAAGCCTTAGCCGCTTTTGTCTTGTTACCTCGATGAATCAAAATTGCCTTTTTAACATAGTCGCGAACAAACTCCTCTTTGGCATTGGCCAAAGAGGGAAGAGCAGACTCTCCTGCAGGCTTCTTTGACAAAAATTGAAAGTCTGCGGCCGTCAAAGTCACATTGATTCTCTCTTGAGGCACAAGAGCCACAGCACGTTGGATCGCATTCTGAAGCTGACGAATATTTCCCGGCCATTCGTCTCTCAGCAGCAAGGCCTGAGCGCCTTCATCAAAACCTTTGATACGTCTGTTGTTTTCTCGGCAAGCCTGCTCCAAGAAGTCATGGGCAAGATCCAAAATATCCTCAGGGCGCTCTCGAAGAGGAGGCAGCTGAATCGTCAGCGTATTGATTCGAAAGAATAAATCCTGTCTGAAAAATCCCTGCTCAATGGCCTGTTCTAACGGTCGGTGAGTCGCACAAATCAGCCTAAAATCGCTCTCCTCTTCCTGAGTTGAACCCACTCGAGTGAAGCGTCGCTCTTGAATCACACGAAGCAGCTTCACCTGCATTTGCAGAGGAACATCTCCAATCTCATCAAGGAACAAGACTCCCTTGTGCGCTCGACGAATCAAGCCTTCTCGATCCGAATTGGCCCCCGTAAAGGCACCTTTTTTGTATCCAAACAACTCGCTCTCCAAAAGAGTATCCGGAATCGCCGCACAGTTGATGGGCACAAACGGCATTTGAGAGCGGTTGCTGAGCGCATGGATCTTGCGAGCAGTGACCTCTTTTCCTGTTCCAGTCTCTCCCAGAAGGAGGACCGAGCTTTCAGCTTTGGCCGCGATCTCGATTTCTTTGAAGACTTTTTGCAGCTTGAGATTATTGGAAGACAAAGCGCTTTCCTGGGACCGAGCGCCCTTCACAAAGCTACCACCCTCTTTTATCTTTGCGTGAAGCAAAACCCCGGCTTGAGTACAGAACAGAGTCAAAACTTCCATCAGCTCAGGGGCGAAGAATTGGGCCTGATTGCGGTTTTCCAAATAAATGACCCCAATGGCCTTCTTATTAAAATAAATAGGAAGAGCCAAAACAGACTTCAAATTGGCGGCAATCACGGACTTGGCTTCTCGAAACTCAGGATGAACGGAGGCATCCCCAATAATCAAAGGAACGGCCATCTCTAAGGCGCGTTTCACAATACTGCTACTATAAACCTGAGAGGCTGCGGGAATGTCTTCCCGCGAATCCGTTCGAGCATAAACAATCTGAGGCTCACCCGAACGATCGATTAGAAAGAAATAGCCGCACTCCGCTCCGCCGGCCTCGATGATATCGTCCATGAGGTAGCGACAGGTGGACTCCAAAGACTCCTCGGAAGCCTTCTGACTTAGAGACAAAATTCTATCGTACCAACGAAGACGCTCTTCTATCGAAAGTGAGGCCATTATCGATAGTCTAATCGAGATCCGGTGAAGAGGAGAAGCTCGACGTTAAGAATTCCTTGTTCATTCGAGTAATATTTTTCATCGAGATGCCTTTGGGGCAAACCGCCTCGCACTCGCCCTCATTGGTGCACGCGCCGAAATGTTCTGCATCCATCGCTGCGACCATGGTCTGAGCACGTCGTCCACGCTCGACTTGGCCCTGAGGCAAGTAGGAGAACTGCGCAATCTTCGCGGAAGTAAACAGCATCGCGGAGGCATTCTTACAAGCGGCCACACACGCTCCGCAGCCAATGCAAGTCGCGGCATCAAAAGCCTTTTCAGCAGCGCCCTTGGAGATGGGGTGAGTGTTTCCCTCGACAGCGGCTCCCGTATTCACTGAGACATAACCACCCGCTTGAATGATGCGATCAAAGGCAGCTCGATTCACCACCAAGTCCTTCACCACAGGAAAAGCCTTGGCTCTCCAGGGCTCAAGAGTAATGGAATCTCCGTCCTTGAACTTTCTCATGTGCAGCTGGCAAGTCGTCATCTTACCCAGTCCACCGTGGGCCTTGCCATTGATCACAATTCCGCATGAGCCACAAATTCCCTCTCGACAATCATGATCAAAAGCTACGGGATCTTGACCCTCTTTGGTCAACTTTTCGTTGAGGGTATCCAGCATCTCTAAAAAGCTCATATCAGGCGAAACGCCATCCAGGCTGTAATTCACCATCTGACCTTCGGATCTAGGATCCTTTTGACGCCAAACCTTAAGATTCAACTTCATGTTCTTGTCGCTCATTTGTAATTCCTTTGTGTCGGTTTTACATATTCGAAGCTCAGCGCCTCTTTGTGCAGCTGCGGAGTGACGTTATCCCCTTTGTATTCCCAAACCGCAACGTATGCGCCATTGACGTCGTCACGCTTCGCCTCATTATCCGGAGTTTGGTATTCCTCTCGGAAGTGACATCCGCAAGACTCCTCACGACTCAAAGCATCCCGAGCCATCAACTCACCAAACTCCAAGAAGTCAGCCACTCGATTGGCGTGCTCAAGGCTCTGGTTCAAATCTTGGCTACTTCCGGGAACATTCACATTTTCCCAAAACTCAGCACGCAGATTTTGGATATCTCGAATAGCTTTCTCCAGTCTGGGCCCTGAACGTGACATTCCGACTTCATCCCAAACAATCCTGCCCACCTGACGGTGAAACTCCATCACGGTCTTTTTGCCATTAATGCTGAGCAGTTTGTTCAGTTTGTTTTGGGACTGACTGATCGATTCCTTGAAGGCATCGTGGTTCACATCAACTTTGGAGATATTAGTCGACGCAATAAAATCCGCAATCGTATACGGAGCAATGAAATAACCATCCGCCAATCCTTGCATCAAAGCAGACGCCCCCAAACGATTAGCTCCGTGATCCGAGAAATTCGCCTCTCCCACTGCAAACAAACCAGGAATGGTCGTCATCAAATTGTAATCCACCCAAAGTCCACCCATGGTGTAGTGAGGAGCAGGATAAATCTTCATCGGAGTTTCGTACGGATTATCTCCCGTAATATTCTCATACATTTCAAACAAATTGCCGTACTTCTCTGCGATCTTCTGACCACCCATTCGCTTGATGGCATCCCGAAAATCCAGATACACCGCGTTTCCAGTAGCACCAAGCCCTCGGCCTTCATCGCAAACTTTCTTTGCCGCTCGAGAAGCCACGTCTCGTGGGACTAAGTTTCCGAAACTGGGGTATCGAGTTTCCAAATAGTAGTCGCGTTCAGATTCGGGGATCTGAGACGGAGCACGAGAGTCCCCCTTATTTTTGGGCACCCAAACTCGTCCATCGTTTCGCAAAGATTCGCTCATCAACGTCAGCTTCGACTGATGATCGCCTGATTGAGGAATACACGTGGGGTGAATCTGCCCAAAGCTAGGGTTGCCCATTCCGGCACCCTTTTTGAAGGCCTTCCAAATTGCGGTAACGTTAGAGTTCTTCGCGTTTGTCGAGAGATAATAGGCATTTGAGTATCCACCCGTCGCCATAACGACACAATCTGCCTCGTAAGCCTCAAGCTCACCCGTCAGGGCATTTCGAACAACAATTCCGCGCGCCTGTCCCTGAACGACAACAACATCCATGAACTCGCGTCGTGGAAAGAGTGTGACAGTGCCTTCATTCACCTGGCGCATCATGGCACCATAGGCTCCCAGCAATAGCTGCTGTCCGGTTTGGCCTCGCGCGTAGAAAGTTCTCGAGACTTGAGTTCCACCAAAGGACCGATTGCTCAACTGTCCACCGTACTCACGAGCAAACGGAACTCCTTGAGCCACACACTGATCAATAATTTTGACCGATGTCTCCGCTAATCGATAGACATTCGCCTCTCGAGCTCGATAGTCCCCGCCTTTGACGGTGTCATAGAACAAACGATAAATGCTATCGCCATCGTTTTGATAATTCTTGGCAGCATTGATACCCCCCTGAGCGGCAATACTATGCGCGCGTCGTGGGCTCTCATGATAGAAGAATGTCTTCACATTGTATCCGAGCTCCCCGAGTGAGGCCGACAGCGAGGCACCCGCAAGTCCGGTTCCCACAACGATCACCGAATGCTTTCGGCGGTTCGCAGGATTCACCAACTTCATATGACTCTTGTGATCAGTCCATTTCTGAGAGATGTCCCCTGAGGGAATTTTAGCGTCTAGTTTCATGCTGCACCTCCCGTCAAAAAGATCCACAAGGGAATCATCATAAACCCGCCGATCACCACTATCACATAAGCATGCGTAATGCGCTTGATGAGCTTGTCACAACGACTTGTCCCCACACCCAAAGTATCCCAAAGAGATCGAAAGCCATGCCACAAATGCATCCCCAACATAAGCAATGCAATCTCATAGATGGCCACTTGAGAGGGCTTGGCAAACTCCTCAAAAACAAGGCGCGCTAAATCACGCATCGGAGTTTCCCCTTCGATGGTTGAATAGCTGGGGCCAAACTTGAAATGCAAAATGTGATAAACAATGAAGATCAAAATCACGAGGCCTGAAATCGCCATATTCGAGGAACCCCAGAATCGTCGGCTCCTTCCGGTATTGCTAACGCGGTAATACGCCACAGGCCGGGCCGCTCGGTTTCGCCGAGTGAGCTGAATCGCCAAGACGATATGGACCACAAACAGAGCAATCAACCCCGCCTCAGCCGTATACAATAGCGCTAAATTTGAAGTCAGCGCATGAGCGTACTGGTTGAATGCAGTCGTTGAGACCAAAATCACCAAGTTTCCCGCAACATGGGCCAAAAGAAACAGAGCCAAACCAAGGCCCGTGAGGGCCATCAAAACCTTTCGACCAATGGTCGAATTCAAAAAGCTACAAAATCGAGACAAGCCAAAACCTCCAACTCTCTTAAGTTAGCTCCGAATTTCTGGCGGTGTAAACTACGGGAGTGTTCAGATTTCGAGGACGGGCCTCTGCGACAACCTTTTCAAAGACACAAACATGTGTCTGTCACCGAGAATGCATACCATTGGGCTAAGTTATTGAAATTACCCGACTAAAATGATGGCATCAAGACTGCAAAAGTATTCAAGCAGAACATAATCAAACTCGTCAAATCCTGCGCCGCCGACTAGAGGACCCTTCTCTAGTCGGCATTTTTATTTGGTGAAATTTGCCTTACGCGACAGAGACGCATCCAAAAAATCAGAAGGATCATCGCCGCCAAGATGATCCAATGAGCCGCAATCGATCGCCGATCTGGAACCTGAAGGCTATTGCTACACGCACTCGGGGAGGCCGCTGCAGACTGAGACTTATCAACCGAGTTACCGATGATAACCGCCTCTCGAAACAAGACGTAGGCAATGGCGGCTTTTTGATCGCCGCCTCTCGTTGCACCCGCTGCCGGCTGAACCGTCATGGCTAAACCATAATCAACGACGCCGTCATCTTTGTCGGGCTTAAGCCATGTGAAAGTCAG
>JBEIHI010000033.1:0-15724 GCA_040381435.1 Bacteriovoracaceae bacterium
CACACCGAATCGAGATTTGCAAAATGACTGAATCTCTTCATCCGATCCCGGCTCCTGGCCCATAAAATCATTGCTCGGAAAACCCAAAACCACGAAGCCGCGATCCTTGAACTTACTGTAAACTTCCTGAAGCTGCTCATACTGAGAAGTAAAGCCACAGCGCGAAGCTGTATTCACTACTAGCGCCACCTTGCCCTCAAAGTCCTTCATCGAAACTTTCTTTTGCTCAATCGTGGTCAGTTCCATCTGATAGAGCGAGCTAACCGCCTGAAATGCCACCCAAAATCCTACTGCAAGACTCGTCATAAGATCTCCTTTTCAGCCGAGTTTATCAGCGTTATCACGATTGCCAATGCTCAATTGGACCCCCAACAAAACTCCCATTCATACAGGCTTTTCGGACAAGTATTACGCGGAAGAAGGTGGCCTGGACGAGGCACGATACGTCTATGTGGGCCAAAACAACCTCGAAGAGCGATTCGCTGAAGCTCGTACCTTTGTAGTTTCTGAGCTTGGCTTTGGAACGGGGCTTAATTTTTTGGCGACGCTTCAGGCTTGGAAGCGAGCTCGAAAAAACTCCTCTCAAATTCTTCACTATGTTTCCACCGAGCTCTATCCGCTGGAATCCTCTGCCATTCGAGAGGCCCTCAGCCCTTGGCCTAGCCTCACCACGGAGACAGAAGAGTTTCTGAGTGTCTATTCTCCCGTGATTCGAAACTTAGCTCTTCATCAAGATTTTGAGCGAAGTCCTGCAACGGGCATTCACCGTTTCAATATCGGGCACGGTGTGTTTTTGACATTGCTCATTGGGGATGCCCTGCCAATGCTCAAACAAGTTCAGTTTAAATCCGACGCCTGGTTTCTGGATGGATTTTCACCGCGCAAAAATCCTGCCATGTGGAGCTTGGATTTGTTTCAAGACATTGTTCGCCTCTCGAATGCCGGAGCGACCTTTGCTACATTCACTGCAGCGGGACATGTGAGACGAAATCTTCAAGAAGTCGGCTTCGAAGTCCAAAAGTTCGAGGGCTTCGGGCGAAAGAAAGAAATGCTCAAAGGTCGTTTGCGTTCGACTGATTCCCCCTCGTCTCAAGATAAGAAAAGGCGAGCTCTTATTGTGGGAGCAGGACTCGCAGGAAGCTCAACGGCCCATGAGCTTGCAGAGAGAAACTGGGATGTTGTGATCGTGGATCGACACGATCAAATCGCTTCCGAAAGCTCAGGAAATCCCTGGGGCATGTATTACCCCCTGCTGACAAAGCATCGCTCTCCACTCGCTGAGTTTTCACTACAGGCCTACGACTACCTCCTGCGAAGACTCCACACGACGAACCCCAACAAGAAGAGCGGTGATTTTGCTCCTCATACTTATGGCATCTTGCAGCTGAAGCGACGAGACAAAGACTTCGATCGCTATTCATCGGCCATGGAATGGGTGGAGCCCTCTGCTGCGCTGATGACACAGCACTTGCCGGATGAGGTTTCCAAACTCGCAGGAATCAGCCTCAATGAAGAGGGACTTTTCTTTCCTCAAGCCGGCTGCTTAAGACCTGCAGAGTTTTGTCGCACTCAAATTGAGAATCATTCAAACATTCGATTTATCCCGAACCTTGAAGTAACCTCTTCAAATCTTCAGTGGGACCCCTCCTCTCAAC
Source organism: Bacteriovoracaceae bacterium (assembly GCA_040381435.1). Taxonomy (GTDB): domain Bacteria; phylum Bdellovibrionota; class UBA2394; order UBA2394; family UBA2394; genus JBEIHI01. Next base: position 1,656 of record JBEIHI010000033.1, read on the forward strand.
ATTGGATTTTACAGACCGCTCAAGAATCAATCACAGCAGACACTGTGGTCTTCTGTAATGCATCGAACGCCAAACAGTTTGCCTGGAGCTCTCACCTCAAGATGGGTGTGAATCGCGGACAGCTCTGTGAGGTGAGCCCCTCCCCGTCCTCCTCTCAACTCAAAACGATTCTTGCGGGAGATTTCTACCTCACACCTGCTGATGAAGGACGGCATTTGTTAGGAGCCACCTATGATCGAGAGAATCTGGATTTAGCTGTTCGAGACTCTGACAACCTTGAGCTCCTTTCGAAAACTCCAATGGCCAGTCCTGATCTTAACTTCACGCCCGAAAGCATTGTCTCATCTCGAGTGGCTCATCGAACGTCCACCACGACAAAACTACCAATCGTTGGTCTTCTTGATTCAGCCCCAGGACCTGCGGCGGTTAACGTTGGACACGGCTCTCGAGGAATTGTGTACGCGCCCCTGGCGAGTCAGATTCTTGCCGATCTCTTATCTGAAATGCCTGTTGCGACTTCGACCTCCATGCTGGAGCTACTGAAGCCTCAATCATAAGATCATTTCGGAGATTTCCTGAAGCGCCTCGACTTCTGATCTCCAATACGCTGTTGACGTCAGATGAGGAAAGGCCCTTGGAAAAGAAGGATCATCCCAACGCCGCACCACCCAAGCCGAGTAGTGAATAATGCGAAGAGCTCTGAGCGGCTCAATCAGCGCAAAGCTTGATCGATCAAACTCACACATCGATTCATAGGAACTCAAGAGGACTTCACGCTGTCGTTCGACTTCTTCACCTCGCCCACGCAAAATCATCCAGAGGTCCTGAACGGGAGGCGCAATCATCATATCGTCGAAGTCCAAAAAAAACGGAGATTCGTGATTCCAAAGCGTATTTCCTAAGTGGCAATCCCCATGCACGGTGCTTGCAGGAAAACTCTTCAGTAGCGGCTCAATTCGACGAATCAAATCCTCAGCGACTTTTTTGTAATGGGGCTTGAGATTGGTATCGACCAAGTTTGAATCCATCAAGGTCTTGAGTGGCTCAATGGCCCAGTCCTTCACGTTGAGTTTTTTTCGATACTTCGGAATCCAAGACTTGCCCACTTGATGAATTCGGCCCAAATAGCGCCCAAGGGTTTGAAGCTGAGAATCCGACAACTCATCTGCAAGACGGCCCCTGACTTTGGGAAAGACTCCAAAAAAAATTCCGTCAGGATTTTCCGCCAAAGTCTTGAGAGAATTGACGACCTTCCCAAAACTCGACGCCTCAAGCGCAAGCGCTGACACCACGGGCACTTCCACCTGAGAAAGACGATTGAGAAACTCATGTTCCTCACTGATCTGCTGATGCGTCCAACGCCCAGGCCGATAGAACTTGGCAACCACCGATGAATTGTCTTCAAACTCAATCTCGTAAACGCGATTCTCAAGTGAGTTCAGAGCCATCATTCGCCCCGTCGCACGCGCACCGCCCTTTGATTTTTGAAGAGCAGCCTCCACGGAATTCAAAACAGAATCAGAGGTGAGCTTAAAGAAGCTCTCTTTGAGCTGGTCTAGGTTTTGTTTTTTTTCTGTCACGCTCGCCTCATTTTTTCTTCTTGGACTTGTGAGGTCTTGTGCTTTCCGAATGAGCCTCTGCTCGAGATCTTGAGGTCTTCAGCAACCAAAAGCCAACAGCAATCACCGGCAAACTCAAGAGCTGCCCCATATTCAAGGACAAGCCTGCTTCAAAGGCCACCTGGTCTTCTTTCACAAACTCAATCACAAAGCGAACAGAGAAAATCAAGATGAGCGTTAAGCCAAGCAGAGATCCGGGATAGGTCTGAGCTTTTCGCTTTTGGTAGTAGGCCCACTCAATAAAAAAGATCACGAGATAACAAAGTGCTTCATAAAGCTGAGCAGGATGACGAGGCATTGAATCAATCCGAGAAAACGTGACGGCCCATGGGAAATCTGTGGGTTTGCCCAGAATCTCCGAATTAAAGAAATTCCCAATTCGCACAAACATCCCCGAAAGCGGCACCACAAGAGCTACACGATCAATCAACTGCCAGAAGCTCTTTCGTCCATCGCGCTTGGCAAACCAAAAAACCGCAATGAAAATCCCGATCGCCCCTCCGTGACTGGCGAGTCCCCCCTTCCGGACCATCGGGATCTCCCACGGATGAGTCAGATAATAATCCGGCTGATAGAACAAGCAGTGGCCGAGGCGCGCTCCAATGACAGTTCCCAAGATGACAGCCATCAGAAGTCCATCGGCGATATCGTTCGGCCAGCCCTCTTTTCGAAACAGCCGACGCAAAATGAAATAGCCGGAGGCAAAGCAGAACATAAACATGACGGAGTACCATCGAAGCGCAATCTTCAAATCCAAGATGGGAATCGTCAGTGGTGCGGAAAAAATTTCAGGAGACGGGGCCCAATTCATGGGAGCATTCTACGGCCCGGTACAGGTCTTTCGCAATGAGCGAAAAAAAGGAAAGCCTTTGGGGACTCCAAAGGCTTTCAATCGGAAACAAAGTACTCAGCAGAACTAATCGTCAAAATTGACGATTTTTTTGCCGTTGTACTGTCCGGTTGTAGGACAAATTCTATGCGGCTGACGATAGAGTCCGGTGGACTTATCAAAAGAGAGTCCAGGGACATTCACTGTGTAATGTGTTCGTCGGGTCTTCGATCGACGTCTTGAAATTTTCTTCTTTGGAACTGCCATAAATCACCAATCCTTCAGTAACAATTAAGCGGCTGCGGGAGCTTTTTTCTTGCTGGGAGATTTGCTCTCAACAAACAAAACATGCTTTCGCAAAATAGGATCAAACTTCTTCAATTGAACTTTCTCGGTCACGCCTTTGCGGTTCTTTGTCTTCGTATAGAAGTAACCCGTTCCACCGGTCGAAACCAAATAAATGATATCTCGCATAAGGTCCTCTAATTACACAGTTTCACTCCCCCCTTGCAACTGGTTTGAGTGCCTCTTTGAAGGTCTAGGAGGCCCCTAGACCCCATTCCACAGGTTTACATAATTCAAGCGCTTGGAGCGGGGGCCAGCTACCAATCAATCGGCTGAATGCTGGTCTCTGAAACAACTCGGGAAATCCAGCGAAGCCACCAGGGGTGATCATGGGAGGCAAACTCGCGAGGGGCGATTCGAGCCCGTGTTCGACCCAGACGGCTGCCATGAAGGAACTCAAGCCGAAAGACACTTATATATTGAAGGTTAAGATCCACCATCCCCCGCGTTCCCAGCTGGCCCTCAAGATCCACGGGCCGATGGAAGCTCACCTCCAGGTTTCCGGATTCAAGCTCAGCAATACTGACATCCAGGAGTCCGTACACAATCAGCTTTTGGGCATGCTGACAGAATCCGTGCTGAAAGGCTCTAAACCCTCGCCCGCGATTCAGCGGAAACACGATTTCCTTTTGAGAAAGCTTCATGGTCAAAGCGGCACCCCGCTGCTTATCCCAGGACACGGAGACCTCTTCGATCGCCTCAATGAGTTGCGGGGTCTGAAAGGCCTGAGATGCGAGGAGTAACCGCTTCACTGAAGTCACATCCAAGGCCTGATCGTGCGGGGAACTCACAACCTCCGCGATCCAAAACAAAAGAAAATAGAATTGCTCAAGCCGCGAAACCTTCTGGGCGTCACCCAAGAAGTACTTTTCCAACTTCGCTTGCTGGGCTTTCGTCACCTGCTGAATCGCTGGCTTTTGATCCAAGGTTTTTAACTCATGAGCAGCCACCAGAAGGCTTGAGACCTCAACGCGTCCCCACTCCTCAGCACGCAAGTCCGAGCGACATGCGAGAGGATTCTCTTCAGACTGAAGCCCCAGCAAAGCCCATAAACTGAATTTGATGACACTCACGCCTTAGAGTTTTTCCTTACGAAAGGCGTGCGGCATAAGCTCTCCTAAAGTGAGCATTGACTGAATGCCGGAGGGATTGGCGAGGTAAACAGGAAAGCTATCACCACAAAACTCGGCCATAAATTGCAAGCACAATCCACAAGGAGTCGCTGGATTTTTGTTTGCTGTAACAACAACAATGAACTTCGGCTTCAGGCTCCCCTGGATCTGCGCCTTGGCAGCCACAAGGGCGGATCTTTCGGCGCAAATCGTTCCACCATAACTAGCATTTTCAACATTACAACCAGCAAAAATCTTTTTTCCAACCATGAGCGCTGAGCCCACGCGATACTTTGAATAGGGCGCATGCGCCCTTAAGCGGACTTTGACGGCCTCTCGGTAGGTTTTTCGAAGATCAAGAGAAATTTTAAATTTTTTTATACTCATGTGTGCACTCAGTGAACAGACTTCTACTCCCTTCACGCAAATATTTTTTTCGGATTTTTTTTCGATCATTTGATTTCAAAGGTGGACAACAAAAAGCAGCCCATGAAAATATGCGAATCAGAAAGTTTAAGTTTTTAGGTGATGTCAACGATTTGAGGAGGAGGTGGACTCAAGTCGGATGAAAGCGAAATTCACCAGCGATTCAAAAGGGATGTTAAACAATGCAAGTTCTTAAGAGAGACGGCACCAAAGAAGCCGTCAAAATTGAGAAAATTCTTCACGCGGTAAACAGAGCCTGTAGAGGTCTCGACAATGTTGAGGCTCTGGATGTTGCGAAGGCAACGATCATGGGTCTGCACGATGGCAGCACCACGGAAGAACTCGACAATTTATCTATTTCTAATGCCGTGATGCTCATGGCTCACGAGCCCAACTACTCCAAGGTTGCCGCGCGCATGCTTTCGGAAACTCTTCGAAAGGAAGTCGGCCGCGATGTCGCATTTCATGAGTACCTGGAGACCGCTTCGGGCTTCGGCTTGCTCAGCGATGAGGTCGTCCAACTCGCCAAAACAGGCATTCAAGAGATTGAGTTCGGTATTCGTCACGAGCGAGACGATTTGTTTGAGTATTTCGGCCTCAAAACGATCGCTGACCGTTATCTTTTGAGACATCCCAAGACTCGTCGAGTGATCGAGCGCCCTCAATGGATGTTCATGCGAGTGGCCCTGGGACTTTCTCAGTCGGTGGCTGAAGCACTCGAGTTTTACGATATCATCAGTCAATTCCTTTATATGCCGTCGACTCCCACTCTGTTTAACAGCGGAACTCGGCACACTCAGATGAGCTCATGCTATTTGCTACGCCTGGCTGACGACAGCCTTGAAGGCATTTACAAGTCGATCACCGATTGCGCCAAGCTCTCCAAATGGTCCGGAGGTCTCGGCATTGATTGGACGCCCGTGCGCGCCTCCGGCTCCCTCATCAAGGGAACAAATGGTCTAAGCAACGGCGTGATACCGTTCCTTAAAGTTTTTGACTCCTCTGTTCACGCCGTCAATCAAGGCGGCAAGCGAAAGGGAGCTGCTGCTGTTTATCTTGAAAACTGGCATGCCGACATCGAAGCCTTCCTGGAACTTCGAAACAATACCGGTGCGGAAGAAAGACGAACCCACAATTTGAATTTGGCTCTCTGGGTTTCCGACTTGTTCATGAAGCGAGTGGAAACCGGCGAAGATTGGAGTTTGTTCTCCCCCAATGATGTGCCGGAGCTTCTGGAAAGTTGGGGCAGTGAGTTTGAGAAGAACTACCTGGCCGCTGAGGCCAAGGGACTTGCCATGAAAAAAGTGGCTGCGCGACTGCTTTATGCTCGCATGATGCAAACGCTAGCGGAAACAGGCAATGCTTGGATGTGCTGGAAAGACCGAGCGAATGAGCGCTCCGCACAAACAGCAAAAGCCGGCAACGTGATCCACTCTTCAAATCTTTGTACGGAAATCTTGGAAGTGACCTCGGGCAAAGAAACGGCTGTTTGCAATTTGGGCAGTATCAACCTGGCTGCTTATGTGGATTCAAACGGACAATTTGATTTCAAAAAACTTCGAGATGTCACTCGAGTCGCCTTGCGATTCTTAGATCGAGTGATCGACCGCAATTTCTACCCCACCACGGAGGCAGACAACTCTAATCAAAAATGGCGACCCGTGGGACTTGGCATCATGGGACTACAGGATGCATTGTTCAAAATGCGACTGCCCTTCTCTGGCTTAGCCGCCAAGCAACTTTCGAATCGAATTTCAGAAACCATTTACTACCATGCTCTGGAAGAAAGTTCGAAATTGGCCGCAAGCGCGGGCTCCTTTCCTGGATTCAAAGAGTCGCGCTATGTTGATGGACAGCTTCAACCCCATCTGGCTCGATCTTTTTCGGATGCTCAACCCGAGTATCATTTTGACTGGGATAAATTGGGCAAGGAAATCGCGAAGAATGGACTTCGAAATTCTCTGCTCATCGCAATTGCGCCAACCGCCACGATCGCTTCGATTGTGGGTTCTTACGAAAGCATTGAGCCTCAAATTTCAAACATCTTTAAACGCGAGACTCTTTCCGGAGAGTTTTTGCAGATCAATAAGTATCTGGTCGCTGATTTGAAGAAACTCAATTTATGGACGGACGAAATCCGTGCGGCGATTATCGCCAACGATGGATCTCTCCAAAACGTGACTGCCATTCCCGAAGAGATTCGTGAGCTTTACCGAACCGTTTGGGAAATCTCGCAAAAAGATTTGATTGATATGGCGGCAGACAGATCATTCTTTGTCTGTCAGTCGCAGTCGCTGAATTTATTCATGCAGAATCCGAATATCGGAAAGCTCTCGTCGATGTATATGTACGCCTGGAATCGCGGAATCAAGACGACGTATTATCTGCGATCTCGAGCGAAAACGACCATTCAAAAAACCACTGTCGCCAATACGACAACAGCGGTTGAGAATGTGGCGTGCTCACTCGAAAATCCCGAAAGCTGCGAAGCCTGTCAGTAAACTGAACAGCCCTTGAAAGGAAGTTTATGAAGAAGTTACTTGAGTCTGATCTCAACCTCACCTTGCGCCCCATGGCGTATCCTCATTTTTTTCAACTCTATAAGGACTCCATCAAAAATATTTGGACAACCGATGAGCTCGATTTCTCCATCGACTACCAACATTTGAGAGACAAGATCGACAAGGACGAAGCTCATTTGATTAAGCGACTTGTGGCGTTCTTCGCCACGGCAGACAATATCGTCGCTCACAATCTGGTCTTGAATTTTTACCAGCACATCAACTCCCCTGAGTACCGAATGTTTCTTGGTAAGCAGCTCTTTGATGAAATGCTGCATGTTGAAGCCTATCTGCTATTGGTCGACAACTACATTCCGGATTTGGCTGAGCGAAAAGCCGCCTTTGACGCTTATCAAACGATTCCGTCAGTCAAAGAAAAAGCGGACTTCTGCTTCAAGTATATCGACTCCATTCGAAATCTTCACACGCTGTCAAACGATGATGACCGACGCCAGTTTGTTGAGAATCTCATTTGCTTCGCCGCTTGTGTCGAAGGACTCTTTTTCTTCGGCTCATTCGCCTATGTTTATTTCTTGAGAAACAAAGGCCTCCTGCCAGGACTCGCCGTGGCGACCAACTGGATCTTCCGCGACGAAACCATTCACATTGAAGGTGCCATGCTTGCGATTCAGTCGATTAAGCAAGAGTACCCGGAAATCTTCGATGCGGCTCTTGAACAACGAGTGCTGACCATGATTGAGGAAGCGATCAACGTGGAAATGAATTTCTGCCGAGATGCTCTATCATTTGGCGTGACGGGGCTCTCCGAAACGATGATGCGACAGTACCTTGAGTATTGTGCTGATCTTCGACTCGTTCAGCTGGGCATGAAGAAGAGATACAACTCTCGAAATCCTTTTACCTTTATGGTTCTTCAGGATGTCCAACCCCTCACCAACTTCTTTGAAAAGCGAGTCACCGAGTATCAAAAGGGATTCGATGTCAAAGAAGGTTCTGTGAAGTTCGACGAAGCCTTCTAAGACTCAGTCGTTGATTTTGGGGCAGTAACAAGCCCAAGGCTCGAGCTCAAAGGTACAGAGGTCTTCGTTGACCTCCGCCTTAAAGGCCTTTTGAGGGCACGACCATCGGCATTCACTGGCCGTCGGCCGGCAACCGATAAAGTTCCAGGACTCCTCATCGGAAGGGTCATCGCAGGCCATCACCTGAGAAACTCCTGCTGCCGCAACCAAAACAAAAGACAAAATCCCCATCTCAACCCCCAAGTCTTAAGCATAGGGATTTGCCGAAAATGACACAAGGAAAGTGGGCATACGCTCAAAAATCTGCTGTCCTAATGGGATGGGACTCGCTGAGGATTTTCCAACTCGATACGAACCAAAAAACGTTGAACCGAAATGGCAAAAGTTTTGGGCTGAAAAAAAGCTTTATCAGTTTGATGAAACAGAGGGCGCAAAGAATCCCTCCAAGATTTACTCGATTGATACACCCCCACCGACCGTCTCCGGCAAGCTCCACATCGGGCACGTGTTTAGCTACACCCATACGGAAATTACCTCCCGCTTCAAGCGCATGAAGGGTTTAAATGTCTACTATCCCTTTGGTTATGACGACAATGGACTGCCGACCGAGCTTTTGACCGAGAAGGATAGTGGAGTTCGAGCTCATCAAGTCGAAAGGTCTGAGTTTCGAAAACTCTGCCGAGAGACGGGAAACAAGTACTCTCAACTCTTCCGCGATTTGTGGATCAAGTTAGGATTTAGCTGCGACTTTGATTCCGCTTATTCAACCATCTCATCCACATCCCAAAAGATTTCTCAGTGGTCTTTTGTTGATTTGTACAAAAAGGGCAAAGTTGAGCGCCGAAAAGAACCAGCGCTTTGGTGCACGAAACTTCAGACCTCATTTTCACAAGCTGAGATTGAAGTCGAATACATCGCGGGCCAGTTCGTTCACATTCCCTTCACGATCGAGGGACTCCCTCCACTTCAGATTGCAACAACGCGCCCTGAACTCTTGCCTGCTTGCGTGAGTGTTTTTGTCCACCCTGACGATGAGCGTTTCAAGCCCTACTGGGGCAAAAAGGTCAAAGTTCCGTTCTTTGGTCACGAAGTCCCCGTTTTGACTGATGACAAAGCTCAAATGGACAAGGGCACCGGTGCTGTCATGTGCTGTACGTTTGGCGACACCACCGACATTCAATGGTGGCGTCAGCACAAGCTGCCTCTCAGAGAGGCTATCAACAAATTTGGTAAGATGACGGAGATCTGCGGCCCTCTTGCGGGACTCAAGATTGAGGAAGCTCGGCAAAAGATGATCGAGCTTCTGACTGAGCAAAATCTTGTCTTGAAGGTCATCCCCATCAAAGCAGAAGATCGCCCCGTCAATACCTATGAGCGATCGGGAGCACCCGTAGAATACATTGTTCAGCCTCAGTGGTTCATCAAAGTTTGTGACATCAAAGAGGAGCTCATTGAAATCGGCCGCAAGGTCAAATGGTATCCTGACTTTATGCGTGCTCGATATGAATCGTGGGTTCAAAACCTTTCCTGGGACTGGGCGATCTCTCGACAACGTGCCTTTGGCGTTCCCATCCCTGCTTGGGTTTCAGAAGACGGCCAGCACATTCATGTCGCTGATTTTTCCCAGCTGCCGATTGATCCACTGGAATCCAAGCCAAGCATTCCCTGTCCGCAGGGTGAATGGAAAGGCGAAGCCGATGTGCTCGATACTTGGGCCACAAGCTCGGTGACTCCATTGATTAACGCTCGGTGGACTTTAGACAATGAGCGCAAATCCTTTTTGCCGATGTCGATGCGTCCCCAAGCTCATGACATCATCCGAACCTGGGCGTTCTATACGATTTTGAAATCGTACTATCACTTCAACGATGTGCCTTGGGCGCACGCCGTGATTTCAGGACATGTCAAAAAGCCTGAAGCCAAAGTCGATGGTCAGCAGCTTGCGGGTCAGCAGTTTGTCAAAAAAACCAAGATCTCAAAATCAAAAGACGGAGAGACATACGCTCCGGATAAGATTTTGGAGCGCCAATGTGCCGATGCGATTCGGCTTTGGTCTGCGGGAGCGAGTCTTGGTGTCGATATTCTTTTTGATGAGAACGGAATGGCTGAAGCTCAAAAGTTTTTGAACAAACTTTGGAATGCGAGTCGATTCGCCTTGATGCAAATGGAGGGCTTTACCCCCGACTCCAAAATCCAAACAGTGAATCCGGAAGATCATTGGATGCGCGCTCGCATCAAGGAAGTTCATCAATTGGTCGAGAAGTCTGTTGAAGAGTACGAACTTCATCGCGCCAAAGTTGAACTGGATAAGCTCTTTTGGATTACGTTCTGTGATAACTACATAGAGTTTGTGAAGTGTCGAGTTCAGTCAGGCTCTGCAGAGCAGAAGCAATCAGCGTTTCAGACGCTTTATGATAGCTTGCTGATGATTCTGAAAATGTATGCGCCCTATGCTCCTCACATCACGGAGGAGATTTATCAAATCGCATTCAAAAGGTTTGAGAATGTCGACAGCATGCATCAGCTGCGGCTGCCAGACCCAGCTGCCCTAACGGCTCAGGAAACTCAGGGTCTTAAGCAGGGTGAGGCCTTGGTTGAACTCATTGGAGCCATTCGAACGTTCAAATCAAAACGATCCATTGGATTTAAGATTCCCGCGGAAGAAATTCATTTTAGCTGCGACGCAGAGACTCTAAAGCTCCTGCAAGACAGTTTGGTCATTGCTCAAAATTTTGCGAGTGCTCAGTCTGTGAAAAGTGTGGACGCCAAAGCTCTTCCTGCAGATGCTCAAGAAGCTCCTGGCAAAACACTTTCGGTTTGGATTCAGTATAATGAGGAAAACCTGAAGAAAAAATCCGGCTAAACTAAGCGCTTGGCTTTTCACAGGCACCTGCACCGCAGGGCTGCGTAGCAGCTTGGCAGGCTGGCTTTTCGACTACCTCATTTTTTGTTTCCGCTGCTGAAGATCCCGCTGATGGGGCTTTGTAGTCGGTGGTATACCAACCGCTCCCTTTCAAATGAAAGGCCGAAGCCGAAATGATTCGCTCGACATCATCGCCCGTTGTGGGACATTTTTTAAGCGGCTCGTCTTTCATGCTTTGATGAATCTCAAAGATACTTCCGTCGGACCGTCGTTTGTACTCGTAAATCGGCATGCCCCTAAAATAAGGGAGATTTAATCAGCGTCAAGGCCCCTGGAAAAACTGGCGCTTTGGCCCGTTGTCTCGCGGATCTCAACGGTCAGCTCCCCGAGCCCTTTGAGGCTTTTGAGGGATTTCCTGAGATTACCCCAGAAATACTCAGCCAGAGCCTCACAGGAGATGTTGGTCACTGGTAGCAATAAAACGTCCTCTTTGGGAAACTCATAAGCCTTAGGCCCCATTTGCACCCGTACCGAAAGACGGGATTTTTGAATCGTCAAATAGGGCGAACCTTGAGGAATCAAGACCCTCTCGTCTAATCGCTCGCAAAGGCGATCAATCGCCGTTTTCAGCCCCCCCATGTCGGGCCCCATTCCAATGTCAGCTTTGAGTTCCTGAAAGCCAAAGGAAGCCCGAACATAATAGTTGTGCCCGTGGAGCCGCTCGGCCTTCTGACGGCTAAAAATCGTAAAGTGCGCGACTGAAAACTTAAAACGATCTTTTTCTAAGACTATTCGATACTTACATTCTTTCTTTACTCGGCTCATTTATCTTCGTTATTTTAAAGCAGATTTGGAGCCTAGGTCCATGGGGATCAGGGCTATCAAAGATAAACTTAATTAAGGAGTACTCTCATGAAACTATTCGGAATGATCTTGGCCGCCTCTTTGGTTGCCCCTGCTGTGTTCGGTTATGAAACTAAACCCGCAACCACCGCAACCACAACAAGCGCTCCCGCCACGACTGCTACCAAGTCCAACACCTGGACCTTGACCGGCGTGACTGCTGCGAACAAGCAATCAATCATCGATGCGATTGCCAAAGCCACTGGTTCTACCAAAGTCACTCTTGATGACAAAACTGGTGCTTTGACGGTTGAAGGCGCTGCTGATGCCGCCAAAATCGTTGCTGCTCTTCCTACTGGCGTCGCCGTTAAGAAGTAAGCCGTTTCTATCGTTAAGATAGAGATTTAAAAGAGGCCCTCATCCGAGGGCCTCTTTTTTTTACATCGATCTTTAAGACCGGAATTCAATCGAGCGCCATTGATCGAGAGCTCGAACTTCCATCTCAGGTAGTCGACCAAACTTTTGAATCCAGCGCTTTGAATAAATCTCCGCCACTTCTTCGACTTGATCTTCAAGAAGCCCAGACATCAGCAAGCGCCCCTGGGGTTTCACCCGCTGAACAAGCTCATCCACAAACTCAAGCAATGTCGCGCGCAAGATGTTAGCCACGACGAAATCATAAGGTTCAACATCACGGGGCAAAATCTTCTCAAACGAACATCGCTCAGAAACTCGATTCAGCTCTGCCAGTTCCTTTGAACACTCAAGAGCCATCTCATCAATCTCAACTCCAAGACAGTGAGCACCTCGAAGAGCTGCGGCCACCGCCAAAATTCCAGAGCCCGATCCAAAATCAAGAACAGAAGCGCCTCTTAAATCACTCCACTGCCCGATTCGGCTCAAACAAAGCTGAGTGGTCGGATGCTCTCCCGTTCCAAAACCTAAACTTGGATTCATTCGGATGACCATCGCTCCCTGACGGCCCTGAGTCTGCCGCTCTTCCCAAACGGGAACGATTTCCCAGCAGGGCTCTACAAAGCAACCCTTGAAGTGAGATCTCCAAACAGCATTCCAATCCTGATCCACTTCCGAAGAGACCTTGAATTGGACGCTCGGATACTTTGACTCCATCCAGGCGGTCACCTCATGTATATCTTCCAAGTTTGCAAAGTAGCATTCAAGACTCTCCGTCTGGATCTGATGATCCGCCCAAGAAGGAACCGCCTCATGCAGATCTACAGGCGAGCGCAAGGGTAGAGACTCAGAAGCGCCCAGAAAAGCTTTGGGAAAGGCTCTTGCAATCTCATGAGGAAGATCCTCCAAGACAGCACTTTGAGCCGTCAGTTTAAGAACAAAATAAGACGCCATGTCACCGCCGAGAAAATTTAGCGAGAAGCTCTCAGCGGCATGTCCTTATAGAGAGGAGCGAGAGTCTCTGTCAGCGCGTCTACCCGAAGACCAATCTCGCGGGCCTTCATTTCCGCAAAGTCTTTAGAGAAGGTCGCATCGCAAGCCTCTTTGAGATGTTTGGTCAGCTTGGCATTCAAAAGACCCAAGAAGTGAGCGGGAGCAACCAAGATCACTCGATCAAATGCTCCCTTTCGAAACTGCACCTCGAGAATCTGAACTAAAATCTTTGAAAACTCCTTGGCCTTCTGAGCGCTGGGCCCAAACTCCTTAGAATAGGAATGCTTAGCCCCACCGAAGCGATCTTTGGAACGACCGGGGCGATCAGCGTTGATGTCTTGGTTTTTGAGTCGGCCTGCGGGATGTTCCACACTTTCGATCAACTTGCAGGCACTGCTCAGCTTAGTCTTTGAAAAAAAATGCGCTCCGGCCTGATGAGCGACAAGAACAATATATTTTTGAGATGAATTCAGATGGGCTTTTGAAGATTTCATATCTCCAGTAGACCCCGTCAGGTCACTTTCTGTCGATAGCTTTCAGGGCCTTCTCACCCGCCCGAAAGACCAACATTCCCACGACCATAGCCGCCAGAAAAACAAGAACTGAGGTGTTCCCGGTGATTGAGGAAACCAAGGCGGGTCCAGGGCAAAGACCCGAAAGTCCCCAACCCACACCAAAGAGGATCGATCCCACCAGCAGCCTCGGATCAAGATCTCGACGGGTGGGCAGATGAAATCTCACATCAAACAAGGGAGAGGAGCGACGCTTGATCTGTAAATAGAAGAGAAAGTGAGTGACGACGGCTCCCATCATCACAAAGAGCAGGGCCGGCTTCCAATCGCCAAAGATATCCAAAAATCCCTGAACATTTTCCGGCTGGGTCATCCCCGAAATCCCAAGGCCCAGGGCAAAGACAAATCCAACCCCAAAGGCGACCAAGACGGCTCTCATCCAAACCTCCGCAGCAGCGCAACTGTCAGAATGCCTGCCGCCATGAAGACTCCCGTTGCCAGCAAGGACCTCACCGACAATCGAGCCACTCCACAGACTCCGTGCCCGCTAGTGCAGCCGTTTGCCATGAGCG
>JBEIHI010000034.1:0-15442 GCA_040381435.1 Bacteriovoracaceae bacterium
ACTTTTGCACCTTATTTAATTCACATTCCTAACTGCCGACAGCCTACTATTAGTTTGTCGTTTTTTGTTGTTACTAAGATCATAACTTGTGATCAGTATAACATATCCCCACAACTAGTTAATCACCTGACAAATATTTGCCATAGCTACTAACAATTGTGGGGAATTAAGGACTTTTAGATCAGCCTGGCGTAACACGAGATGTTGTTCGAGGGTCATGGACCAGCGACAATGGTCAGAAGTACGAGCTCTGGGACCTAGCCGGATACGGAATGTTTGGCGTCTCTTTGATGAACATGCCGGAAGATCTTCGCAGCCGGATTCAATTTGCAATTTTGGTGGTCGATGGATCGAGTGAGCTAACCGAAGAGGACCGTGAGTGTATCAAGGATCTTAGAAAGCTTAACTGTCCCACTCTCTTGATTGCGAACAAAGCGGATAAGCGCACTTTTGATACTCACAAAGATGAACTCCTGGAATACTTTAAAGCCCCGATTATTGAGGTGTCTGCTGAAACAAAAGTGGGACTCAATGAACTCGAAGAGGGACTCGAGGCTCTTGTTCGAGATCACGCGGATCGCGCTGAGCGCTGCCTGGTGCAGGAAAATGCAAGCACCAAAAATGAGCACAAGATTCTCATTCTAGGACGACCTAATGTGGGCAAGAGCTCTTTGATGAATGCTCTGGCTGGTCAGACGATTTCACTGGTGGCAGATCAAGCGGGTACTACCCGAGATGTTGTCTCACACTCCATTGATCGCAAATCGACGCGCTGGACATTCTTTGATACTGCGGGAGTGCGAAAGAAGCCTAAGATCTACGGTCGAGACGCTGACCCGATTGAAATTTTTTCGACTGGCAAGGCTCTTCAGGAAATCAAGAAAGCTGATCAAGTCGTTCTTGTGATGGAGCCCGAGCAATACGCCGAAGCCCGTGCGCAGGATAAAAAACTTTTGGCCCTTATCCGGCAGGAACTAAAACCCACCGTCATCATTTTAAATAAATGGGATCTGGCGCGGAAAGATTGGTCCGAAAAAGACTACCGAAACAACCTAAAGGACTTCCTCGGAGACCTTCACCACCTGCCCATTTTGTTTGTTTCGGCAAAGACAGGATTTCATGTTCCCAAGATTTTTCAAATTTTGGATGAAATGGCGTCTCAGTTCCAAACGATATCAACGTCTCGACTGAATTCTTGGCTTAAGAAAACGCTCTTGCTTAAACCCCCTCGAGTCGCTCGAAGAGGAAAGACCTTAAAGACGGGAAGAACGCCAACCCAATACCTATCGATTCAGTATGTGGTTCAGACCAAAGTTCGCCCGATGACATTCTTGTTTTTCTGTAATGCCCCACAAGCGGTGGCCGATGATGATCGGCGCTTTCTGGAAAATCAGCTCAGAAAGAGCTTCCCCCTGGTCGGATTCCCGATTCAGCTTAATTTCCGAAAGAAAAATTAGAGGCTTGGCACGGCAAGCGCCTTTTCAGTAGTTTTGAGGCATGTTTAAGGCCCTCGTACTTCAGCATTTGATCGCAGCCATTCAACTGACCAACGTATGGACGGTTGAAACCAACCATCCCGAAACAGCTCTTCAAGAATACCAAGAGTACCGATTAGGAGGAATGGTCAGAGATGAAAAGGCCTTCTATCTGCCGGGCTCGAAGAAATCCCTTGAGAAGCGCAGCCTTGCCACAGGATCGCTTATCTGGACGGTGGCGCTTCAAGGGGACTCTCAGGCCCTTTGGACTCTCAATGACCAAATGATCTACGGGGGTGACACTCGAGGCAATCTCTACGCCATTGATACGCGAAGTGGCCAAATCAAGTGGACCACGTCCACAAAGGGAATGTTCGTCTCCGCTCCAGCGGTTAAGGGCGAGCAGCTGTGGACGATGAATTCTTTGGGAGTTCTCCAATCCTATGACAAATCGACGGGTCAATGGTTGTGGCAACAAACAGATCCATCCGTCGGCAACCTGATGCTGTGGTCGGCTCGAGGTCCCATTTTGATGGGCAATCAAGTGATTGCAGGATTTCCCTCGGCTTTGATTCAATCTTTTGATGCCCAATCGGGTCGACTTCTCTGGAAGGACTCATTTCAAGTTCTGCCTGGAGGTAGCGATAGCTTTAACGATCTTCGATCTGTTTCAGGGCGTGAAAAACAAGTCTTTGCTTCAAGCTTTGCAGGAAATCTCAAAGTCTGGGCGCTCGACACCGCAAATCCCAAAATCAAATGGGAAAAAAAGATTTCTTTATATGCCCCGGTGTCTTTTCATGAAGATCTTGTGATTCTTTCTGCCAAGGATGGAAGCGTTCAAGCTCTCGACGCTGACAATGGGCTTGAGAAGTGGAAGTTTCAGTTAAGCCAAGGCCTCGGCAGTCAGCCCGTTCTCTCCAATGAAGGCATTTGGGTTTCGACGACGGACGGTCAGGTCTACCTGCTCTCACTGGATGGCAAACTGAAAGCCAGAACAGACTCAACGGAGACTCCCATCTGGAATGCTCCACTGCTGGTTGAATCAGACGAAGTCATTGTCATGACAAGTCGAGGAATTCTGCGTCGAATCAAAGCCTCAGTGTATTAAGCAAGATAAGGCGATCAGGATCGCTTTCGAAGATTTAAAAGCTGAATGAATTTCTCAACGAGATTGGGATCAAAGTGGTTTTTCATTTCAACCGCGATGATTTTGAAAGCATCAAAAGGCTTCATGGCCTTTTGATAGACCCGATTGGTGGTCATTGCATCATACGCATCACAAAGTGAGACTACTTGAGACACTATGGAAATTTTGTCGCCCTTGAGGCCGAATGGATATCCTATGCCTGTGATCTTCTCGTGATGCTGCTGCACAATCTCTTTGCCGCGCTCAGGAACCGCTGAGGAATAGAGCATCTCGTAGCCAAAGGTAGGATGTTTTTTCATCACGGACCATTCATCCTCGGTCAGCGGCGCTGGCTTATTAAGAATTGCGAGGGGAACACGAGCTTTTCCGATATCGTGCAGCAAAGCGCCCATACCAGCTTCCTTCAGAATCTGAGGATCGTTGATTCCCATGGCGGAGAGTAGACCCACGGTGAATGTCATAACATTCACACAGTGCGTGTACGTGTAGTAGTCATGACTTGAGAGCGAAATCATCTCCAAAAACGCATTCGAGTTTTTGGCCATCAGGCGAATCGTTCCCTCAACAACGGTTTTTGTCGAAGCCAGATTCTTCGGCTGCTCGGGATTGTCAAAGATATCCTTGGCAATGCCTGAGGCGCATTGGTACAGAACGTCGGCCTTTTTTTGCGATGAAATCTTGGGACTATCAATGATCGTGGTGAGATTGCCTTCAAAGAAGCGTCGAAGATCTGCCTCAGACTCACAGTAGATGTAAACGGTGAATACTTTTGCAATCTCGAGACGCTGCTTGTCCGCCACGGTGAAGGGGAGATGGGCCGCACGATAAAGAACATAATTGCCGTCATGATTGAGATAAATGTGATGGTCGCAAACGGAATCAAGAGTGAAAAAATTCAAATCAACAGGAACAAAAGGATTCTTGGCTGTTGGCTGAAAGCGATTTTCGATGAGCTGAGTGGATTTCATTTCGTGAGCACTTTCACAAGATTCACCAACACATTTTGATCGTATTCATCTTTCAAATCGCTCTGCATGACTTTGATCGCCTGCAGGGGGGTCATCGCGGCTTGAAACGCTCGATCGGTGGTCAAAGCGTCGAAGCAGTCCACCACAGCCACAATCTTGGCAAACGGATGAATCTCCGAGGAAAGCTTGGAAGGATAGCCAGAAGCATTTTCTCTTTCATGATGTTGCAAAACAATTTGCTCAGAGAGTTCAGGAACCGCGCGCGAGGCTCTTAAGATATCAAACCCATAGCGAGGATGAAGCTCCACGGCTTTTCGATCCTCACCACTCAACCGCCCTTCCTGCGCGATGATTTTCGAATCCACTTTCGTCTTTCCGATATCATGTAGAAGTGCGCCAATGCCGAGCTCCGAGATCTGATTGAAGGTCTTAACTCCCATCTTTCGGCCGACAGCAATGGCATAAATCGCAGTATGCCAAGCATGGTTAAACTCCGTGTAATTCCGAGTGGCCATACTCATCACTTCAAAGAAATTATCAGCCCGCTGAGACAAGAACTCGATGGAGCGATGAACAGACTTGACGGAGCGTTTGAGATTCTCCGTAGACATGGGCTTCTGATAGAGATCCTCAACAAGGGCTGAAGAGGTGTCATAAAGCAACTGGGCTTTTTCACGCGTAGCAACGATGGGTGACTCTAATATTCGAGAAAGATTCTTTTCAATCACCTCGTGGTGAGCTCGAGCGTCGGGCAACTTGATGTAGAGATGGAAGACCTTAAACTCTTGAAGCTGAATTCGATCTTCCTCTTTCCAGGAGAGATCTTTCATTTTGTAGAGGACGTACTGCCCTTGGTAGAGAAAGTAGAGATCGTCTTCCAGAATATCTCCGGGTCGATACAGCGCGAGAGGCACCCGATAAAACGACTGCTTTGGAAGTTGATCCGCCACCCCGACTCTCATCTCTTTAGAATATCACGGCTTACGTGGGGACAGGCTTGCTCAAAACCCTTTAGAAATCAGGGGTTTAGGCTGACACTCCGCATCACGATCGCGCCCATTGAACGAGGGCTCTGATCCAAAGAGAATGATGATTGAGAGAGGGCATCAGCACCAACTCTTCTCCACCGGCCTCTTTGAAGACTTCTGCTCCTCGAATACCAATCTCCTCAGTGGTCTCAAGACAGTCAGAGACAAATGAGGGACAGAAAACGGCGAGACGCTTGACCCCAGCTTTGGCAAGGCGGACAAACTCATCCTCCGTATAGGGCTTAATCCAATCAGCTCGTCCCAAACGGGACTGAAAACTCACTGACCAGCGCGACGGCTCAGATCCAAGATCGAGCCCCATGGCAATCGCTTTGGCTGTCTCAACACTATGATGCCGATAGCAAAAAGCATTCGCGGATGTCTCTTGCCAGCAGCACATTTTATCTTTGGTGCAGTAGGCTTTTGAGGCATCGGCCTTCACAAGTTGCCTCGTCGGCAAGCCATGAAAACTAAAGAGCACATGATCAAAGTGACCTTGATTTCGAAATCCTGACGCCTCAATCGCCGCACGAACATAAAAATCATTTTTATAAAACGGAGGGAGCACTGAAAACTGAGCTGTCATTTGATTCTTTGTAGCCAGCTCATAGACTCGCTCCAGAGACGAACGCGTGGTTGCCTCCGCATACTGCGGATAGAGAGGCATCAATTGAATCTGAGAAACTCCTTCTTGCTGAAACTCAAGCAAAGCCTTTTCGAGGGAGGGATTTCCGTATCTCATCCCCACTTTGACCACAAAGTCAGATCCCAGCTCCGATTGAAGACCTGAAGCGACCTTCAGTGTCTCCACTCGGAGCGGGCTTCCTTCCTCGGTCCAAATGGATGCATAAGCATGAGCCGTTTTCGGCGAACGAAAGGGGGAAATAATTCCGTAAACCAAGAGAGCACGAAAGAGATAGGGGATATCAATCACCCAAGGATCCATCAGAAACTCTCGAAGATAGCGCCGGCAGGCTTCTGTTGTTGGCGCGTCGGGCGTGCCGAGCTGAATGAGCAAGATGCCTTTTTTTGAACTCATGAATGATCCACCACAATCGTTTGAATATTTGTAAACTCTTTCAATCCCCACTCGCCAAGCTCTCTCCCGTATCCAGAATTCTTCACTCCACCAAAGGGAAGACGAGTATCCGAGCGAACGATGCCGTTAATGAATACTGCTCCGGCCTGTAGTTGTCGGGCCCATTCCATGGCTCTTAGATGATCAAGACTATGAATGCTCGCACCGAGGCCAAATGAAGTGGCATTGGCCAAACTCAACATCTCGGATTCATCGTCCACAATCAAAAGCATCACGACGGGACCAAAGAGTTCCTCATTCCAAACTTTCTTCAGAGGACCGTGGTCGACCAGCAGGGTGGGGGGATAAAAGAAACCTGGGCCAGAGGGAATCTGACCTCCAAGCTCAAGCTTCATGCCCTGCGATTGAGCCAACTGCACCAACTCATGGAGTCTTGCTCGCAAATCCTCCCGAGCCATGGGACCCATGGAGGTTGACGAATCAAAAGGATCTCCCAAACGCAGTTGAGATACTTTCTCCCGCAAAAGCTTGAGGCATTCATCACTTCGTCTACGACTGACGATAAAGCGCTTGGCGGCAATGCACGATTGACCAGCATTGGACAGTCTGGACTGCAGGCAGCGATCGAGCGAAGCGCTCAAGGGCGCGTCGTCCAAAATAAGGGCAGCGTCCGAGCCCCCAAGCTCCAGGACGGATTTTTTTAAAAACTTCCCCGCAAGACTCGCCACCAAAGATCCCGTGGCAACACTGCCCGTAAAGCTCACACCTTGAACTCGGTCATCCGCAATCAAAGACTCGACCTGAGCGTCAGGGCAGCGGATCCAATCAAAGGCCCCCTGAAGAGGCTCAAAACAATCCGCCAGAATCCGGGTGGTACGACAAACGTTAGGCGCGGGCTTAAGAAGCACCACATTTCCCGCGGCAAGAGCGGGAAGGGCAAAGCGGACCACCTGCCAAACCGGAAAATTCCAAGGCATCACACCGAGAATAACTCCCAAGGGCTGAAACTCAACGACGGAGGATTTCATTTCAGTGGCGATGGAGAGAGGCTCTAGTAATCGCTTAGAATGAGTACGATAAAACGAAAAAGCAGTGAGGGACTTTTCAATCTCAAACAAACTCTCTCGATAGAGCTTTCCCATTTCTTCGCTAATCGACCGAGCGAGAGCCTCCTTGTTTTGCCGAAGTAGCGCCTCAGCCTTTTCAAGAGCACCGAGTCGCTGATCGAGAGAAACTTTCCAGGTTTGATATCGATTCTGAAGACTTAAGAGAATTTGCTGCTGTCGAGAGGGAGAATCCGATTCAAAATTTTCAAGAATCTCGCCGGTCGTCGGATTTTGGCTTCGAAAGAGCATGCGATCTTTATAAACGAAAGCCCTGCGAGGGTCACGCTCTCGGGGCAAAAGAAAAGGCCCACCTTGACGATGGGCCTTCTAGTTTCGGTGACCGACTCCAAATATGTCTAAACGACACGTTTGGAGGAGGCGGTCACCTTAAGACTGTAACATAGAGTCACGGCACCACCTCCTTTCTACTCTGCAAGCAGAGTCACCTTCAGAATAACTGACAATTTTGTCTGGCTCAATGTACAATCGCGAAGTGACGCCTAAAAATCTCAAAATTCAAAATACTCTCACGGGAAAAAAGGAAGTTTTTAAGCCTCTCAATCCCAACAAAGTCACCATCTACTGCTGTGGACCCACGGTCCAGGGCTATACTCATGTGGGCAACGCGCGTGCAGCGCTGACCTTGGATCTCGTTTCTCGAGTTTTAAAATATTTAGGTTACTCCATTGAAGTTGCTCGAAATTTTACGGATGTTGATGATAAAATTATAGCTTCCGCGATTCGCGAGAAAAAAACGTCGAAAGAAATCTCTGAATTCTACATTGCCGCCTATCTCAAGGATGTCTCCGGTCTTGGCACTTTGCTTCCGAATCATATGCCTAAAGTCACCGAGTCCATGGAGGCTATTGTTGAGTTCATTTCTGATCTTGAGAAGAAGGGAATTGCCTATAAAGCACAGACTCAGATCGGCACGGATGTATTCTTCTCAGTCGAAAAGTTTCCTCGCTACGGATGCCTCTCGCACAGAAAAGTTGAAGAGATGGTTGCCGGCTCTCGAATCGAAGTGGAAGAATCCAAACGACATCCCGCAGACTTCGCTCTTTGGAAGGCGGCAAAGCCTGATGAGCCCTCATGGCCAAGTCCTTGGGGTGCGGGTCGACCGGGATGGCATATTGAATGCTCGGCGATGATTGATAAGATCTTTGGAAAATCCATCGACATTCATATGGGCGGCATTGATTTGTTGTTTCCGCACCACGAAAACGAAATCGCTCAGAGTGAAGCACGAAACTCAGTGCCTCTTGCCAACTA
The DNA here is from genome assembly GCA_040381435.1 of Bacteriovoracaceae bacterium. Classification (GTDB taxonomy): domain Bacteria; phylum Bdellovibrionota; class UBA2394; order UBA2394; family UBA2394; genus JBEIHI01. The sequence goes on from JBEIHI010000034.1 coordinate 8,036, forward strand.
CTGGATTCACAATGGGTTACTTGAGCTAGGCCATGAGAAAATGTCGAAGTCGGTCGGCAATATCGTCCCGACGAAGACCTTTTTAGAAAATCGACACGCTGAAGTTTTGCGATTGCTGTTTTTGCAACAGCATTATCGATCACCTCTTGATTTCTCAGAGGAAAACATTGATCGAGCCGAGGCTTTGCTTGAAAGACTTTATCATTGTAAAAAATTGAGCCTCAAAGCATCAGTTTCTCCTCAAAAGCTTTCTCCTGAGTGGGAAAAGAAAGTCGATGACTCCCTCAGCGATGACTTCAACACGGCAAAGATTCTGGGGCAGATTCTCTCCGAAGCGAGGATCTGTTTCCGCGAAGACTCCAATGCAGTCTGGAGTCGATGGTCTGCCTTTGTCCCAGTGTTATCTGAGGTTTTTGGTCTCCTCAAAGACGATCCCGATGAGTTCCTCAAAATAAACCACGAGCGAAAGCTCAAACGTCTGGGAATCACCGAAGTAGAAGCTCAGAGAGTGACTGATCGCTTAAAAGAGCGCGAAAAACTCAGAGCGGAAAAGAAGTTCCAGGAATCGGATGCACTTCGACACCAGCTAGAAGCCGAGGGCTATCTTGTGATGGACGGCCCTGACGGCAGTAGCTGGACCAAGAAATAGACAACTAAACATCAATCTCGTAGCGCTTATCGCCCTCTTTGCGAGGATCAAAGACAGCCTCAAGAAGCAAAATCTCTTTGGGCATATCGATTTGGATCTCGTTCTTTCGAGGTAACCATCGATCAATCCATTCTGGATCGATGAGAATAATGCGCTTGGAGGAGTCGTTCATTTCTACGAGGAAACAAGAAACCTCCCACGATTCTATTCTCAACACAAAATCCGTCACTTCACCAATCGATCCATTGGTTCCCAAAACATGAGATCTAAAAAACTGGTCTGAGCAGACCAAATGAAAATGATCATTATCCCGAATCTCGACACCTTCATCTTGAATCGAAGTATCGGACGATTGAATCATCGAAGTGTAATTGCGATGGGAAGATTCTTCATCACCTTCCCAATAACATGGCAAATGAAGAGACTGAAGCAAGGACCGCTCCATCTCTCGAGTCAGCGAATCTCCCTGGAATCTGGGAAGATCCTTCAGATCCCCTGCAGCCTGGCTGAGCGACAAAACCTCTTGATTGCCTGACATTCGACCCAGCAAAGCCGTCGGCAGTAAAAATCTTCCACCGTCTTTCTCGACTCGTAAATATCGGACCATCCAAGAGGTGGTATCAAACCAACAGCCCGTGACTTTAAAGCCGAGCGTCTCTTTGGATTTAATCTGATAACGCGAAAGATCAGTAAGATGAATTTTCACCTGATATCTCCTTGGTTAAGCGATCGATTGAGCAGGGGAGCGCATCGAAAACCCGCAAACTCGATACGCACCAAAAAACACAGACGCGAACAAAAGATCTCCAGCAAGCGAAAGCTTCAAGAAGGGCAAGGCCGCCACATAGCATTCCACCAGACCTGAAAAGGACTTCGTGTAAAGTGGTGTCATCGCCCAAACGCCAAAATTGGAAACCACGAAAAACACCAAAGCGCTCGACATCACTACAGAAGCAAAGCGAGGCAAAGACCACTGTCTCAACCCAAGTCCACAGAGTGCCGCCAAAACATGACCGGCGTAGACGAACTCAACGCCCGAGTAAAAGCCCAGAAAAACATCCGAGATGAGCAAAGCCACAATCGGCAAAAAGAGCGCCCATCCTGAACGTGAACAAGAGAACTGACTGATCGCGAGCAAGGAAAGAGCTGCAATGGGAGTCACATTTGAAGGGTGGGGAACCAGTCGATAAACAACCGCACAAATCGCCAAAGAAAGGCCAAACAGAACCAATTTCATGACTTCAATATCCCGAATTCCACGAGGGCCATCAACCCCAAAAACAAAAAGTCTTAAACGGATAGTTGCTGATAGCCAAAACCGCCAGCCTCGACAATCTCACCGCGCTTAAGCTCAATCCGGCGCTGAAAAAAAGGCCCGTCATAGACAAATGTGTGAAACTCCCCACGCTCACCCGAGGGATCCACACCGCTTGGAATATCATCCAAAAAGTCCTGATCAAACTCACGGCCCACAAAGGTCAGTGGTAAATGCTTCAAATCCACCGAGGAGACGATGGCCTTAAAACCCAACGAAAAGAAAACCCTGAGGGCCTCCTTCGATCCCCATTTCCAGAGCGGAAAATGAGCATTCAAACCAAGGCCCTCCATTTGCCGCTGTCGCTGGGCCCTAAGGTCGTCCTGGCTCAAATCGCCAAAGACGAGGCCTTCAAGTCCCTTTTTCTGAAGGGGCTTTAAAACCTCTCCCATGCGGCCCTGATAGACCTCACTGGAAGCCCCACGGGGAGTGGGCACAATCAACAGCGGGATCTCAAGAGATTCCGCCTGCTTCATGATGAGAGCTTTTGAGATCCCGTGGCCATGAATGCTCTGGTCATCTTCATAGACCGTCGAAATCAAGCCATTCAATTTGTAATCGGGACTCTTCACCTCAAAGAGAGAAACGGCGGACTTTTTTCCCCCGGTCCATGAAAGCAAAACTTTCTCCTTCTTGGGCATTCAGTTCAGATTGCAAAGGATTTGGGCAGCGGGCAACTAAATTCGGAGAAGCTGCTGTGCGAAAAAGGTCGGATCTGTTTACAATCGAGGATCATGACCCCCGCTCTTGTTGATCGAAGCCCTCACGGTTTGAGCGTCGAAAACTGTCGCGAGAAGCTCAAAGAGCTCAAAAATCTGCTGAAACACCACGAAGCAGTGATTCTTGATGCGCTTTATCAGGACTTGAGAAAGCCTTCCCTTGAAGCCTACGCATCTGAGATCGCCGTGATTCATCATGAGATTGATTTGTTCATTTCAAAACTCAAAGACTGGAGACGACCCAAAAGTGTTGGAGCCAACTGGCTCAATCCAGCGCATTTGACAGCACGAGCAGAGATTTATCCCGAGCCCAAGGGGCGAGTGCTCATCATAGGAGCATGGAATTATCCGTTTCACCTGAGCCTGCTTCCTTGCGTGGGAGCTTTTGCGGCTGGAAATCGTTTTGTTCTTAAACCCTCAGAACTTTCGTCTCACACGAGTCGAATTTTGAAAAAGGTGGTGAGCGATTGGCTCAAGCCTGAAATCGGGATTGTGATCGAAGGGGATGCCAGCACATCAACGGAACTTCTGAACGAACGATGGGATCATGTCTTTTTTACCGGAGGGACCGAAATAGGAAGAAAAGTCATGCAAGCGGCTGCTGCAACACTTTCCCCTGTCACTCTGGAGTTAGGTGGGAAGTCCCCGTGTTTGTTGGATGAGACCGCCGCGCTTGAAACGTCTCTGAAGAGAATTCTTTGGGGTAAGTTTTACAACGCAGGTCAAACCTGTGTGGCTCCCGACTACTTGCTTGTTCCGCAGTCGCTCGAGTCTCAAGTGATTTCAATGAGTCAGGAGATTCTTCGAGGCTTTTTTGGAGATCAACCGCAAAAGAGTCCTGACTACGGACGAATTGTGAATGATCGACATTTTCAACGTCTTGAAAATCTCAAGCGCCACGCCAAAGTCAGCGTAGGAGGAGAGTCAGACCCCAACGATCGATTTATCGCACCAACGATTCTTCAGGATGTTGATCTAGATTCAATCCTCATGCGCGATGAGATTTTTGGCCCGTTGCTGCCGGTAATCCCTTATCAAAATCTGGATGAGGCTCTGTCCGTGATTCTTCAACGAGAAAAACCTCTGGCCTTCTATATCTTCAGTCAGGACTCTGAGCGAATCGAGCGAATGAAGCGACTCATCTCGGCCGGGGGAATTTGTATCAACGATACGCTCGTTCATCTTGGCAACCTGGAGCTCCCCTTTGGTGGAATCGGACACAGTGGAATGGGTAGCTACCACGGCTACGAAAGCTTCAAAACCTTCACTCATTTTAAGGCCATTGAACGGAAGTCACTCAAAGGGGATCTAGCCTTGCGCTATCCCCCGTACAGGATGAAGCTCACAAGCTTCCTTAAAAAGTGGATTTGATCCTGTGATTATCGAGCGAGCGCCAACTTTCCTTGAACGTTGAGCGCCTCGAGCTCCTCAATGATGGGTCGAATGGCGGACTCAAAGTCACCCAAGAAGCGCACACCATAGAAGCGACCAATTTCACCATTGATGGGATAGGGGTTCGTGTAGAGAACAGCACCTTGCACTCTGACGAGCTCACCTTCACCCAGTTGGAAGTGACATTCGATCACATCGCCAACCTTAAAGCGAAAGTCGTCTACGAAAGACGCAAAGCCACAGCCGGCAAGACTCATCGTAAGAAGCCTCTCACCCGACGGCGAACGACTGGTATTGCCAACTAGCTCCGGATGCTGCGACACGTCATAGCGTTTGTGTTTTCTGCGTTCCCTCATGCTCGGTCCCCTAACCCTTTAAGGATAACACGGAAAGTCAAAGAGCCAAACCGCACCTGATTTCAGGCACTTAGCCTAGAGGGTGAGTGAGAGCCCCTGAACCAAGACCCCAGGAAGCTGAACCCCCGAAAGGCTTCGAAATCCATAGGTTGAGTTCGACGGAATCGTCTCAGCCGACTGCGTCACGGCTTCAAGACCTTTGCCGAGGAGATTGAACAAAGTGTCGTCAAATCTCATCGACTCAATCGGTGCCACCATCTTTCCATTCTCTACGAGCAAGCAGGCGAATCGAGTCATTCCTGTAATTCGACCTGAAGGTTGATCAGACCAATTCAAGTAATGAAGATTTGAAAGATAAATTCCATCGCCCAAAGTCTTTAAGACGTCATCATTCTTCAGAGATCCGGTCATCATCCGAGTCGATCGCAGTCCTTCGCTCAGCGGAGCGCACGTTGACTTCAAATTGAATTCCTTCGCGGTACGCCGGCTGACCAGAGTCGATGCCAAATGACCTTCATCGATGATCTTTAGTTTTTCCGGCGCAAGCTCTCCGTCGGAATTAAAGCGAGGTGCCAAAGCCAATCCAAAATCCTCAATCAGTGAAAAATGCGACGAAAACTTTTCCTCACCCTTTCGTACCTTCAACAGGGGACTTTCGCCCTGCTGCAAAGACATCTCACCCACACAGCCCCACGAAAACATATGAATGATTTCCGCCACAGCATCTGGCGCCAAATACACACGATAGTTTCCTCGTGGAATCTTGCGCGCTGGCAGCTCCATCAGCTTCAACTGCTCAGCAGCTTGCGAGACATTCGATTGAAACTGCGATGAATTCCATTTCTGGCCAGCAAACTGGCGTTTCACAGCTCTTTGATTAGGAGAATAGAGGGAATAATCAGTCAGAAAGTTTTCAGTCTCAAACCAATGAGAGATTCCCGTCGAACTTTTCATCATTCGAAACTGAAATCCCGCGGCATAAAGCCCCGCCGCATCATGCCCTTGAAGTGGAGCAATCACGGCCCCGACAACACTTTGAGGATCAAGAATCTCACCTCGTGAAACAAATCGGCTGGTTTCACCGGCTGGGGGAAGCTCAGCAAAAGGATCCACGGGCAAATCACTGATGGCGGATTGAATCCGTTGAAGCTCAGCGTCGCATCGCTCGAGGTCGACTTTCATTTCACCCCTCAAGCTTAAAGATCCCGAAGCTTTCTTCATTCCCTGAGATGACTTCTGCAGAACTTGAATCTCAAGCACTCCATCATCCACAAGGCCCGTCTGACGAACGCGAGCGCGATTAAAGCGAACAAACTGACTACTCTCCCCAATAAAATTCAGAATGAGAGTCTCTGAGCCTGAGCATTGTTCAAGGAGCTTTTGCGAAAGACTTTCCAGATAGTCTTCAGTCCAAGGAGACTTCATGAGACACCTCCAAAAATCTCAATGCCGGAAAAATGACAAACAGGGGAGGCATGCCCAACTCGAATCACCTGATTAGGCTCTCCTTTGCCACAAAATGGCGTGCCATATACTTTGAAGGTGGAAGGATCACCCACCGCCTTGAGGTTCCTCCAAAACGACAGGGTGTCACCCCGATAATTGGGATTTCTCAAGGTCTTGGTGACTTTACCTTTTTCAATCAACTTGGCGTACTCGCAACCAAACTGAAACTTGTTTCGAAAATCATCGATCGACCATGAGCGATTTGTTTCCATCAAAACGCCATGATCAATCTTCGAAATCATCTCAGTAAATGAGGTGGTACCAGCTTCAAGATTAAGATTGGCCATTCGATCGATCGGCGGACGATTCCAAAGGCTGGCTCGTGAATTAGCAACCCCTTGCACCGAGCTCCGCACTTGACTCTCGAGCCCGCCTAAACCTCGAAGCAGCCTTCCATCTTTAATGAGATACTCCTTCTGGGCTTCCGCTCCATGGTCATCAAAGCCATAGCTTGCAAACTCACTCTTCAGAGTCGGATCAAAAACCACATTCATGAGGGAGGAGCCATATTGCAGCTGACCAAAGTCAGCGAGTTTCACAAACGACCAACCGGCATAATTTCGCTCGTCTCCCAAAATTCGGTCAACCTCCAGGGGATGGCCAATACTTTCGTGAATCTGAAGCATCATCTGATCCGGCATCAAAACAAGATCTCCCGCGAGCGTCGGACACATTTCAGCCGAACAAAGCTCAGCGGCCTGATGGGCAATCTTCTCTGCACGCGCATCGATACTCCGATCAAACAAAACTTCGATGCCACCTTGTTGCGATCGTCCCATGAGTCCCGCATCGGATCGCTTTTGTGTCACACCGGAGTGAGAGGCAATCACTTCAAAATCAGGACTCATCAGTGAAAGCCGCTGAAAGGCGTCGGAGCCGGAGGAGCTCAAAAGCTGAGTCTCGACCTCTACATAAAGCAGGCGAGAGAATCGTCGCACAATCTTAGAATCCACTTTCATCATTTTTGAGATCGCGAGCAGTCGATCAAACACATCACTTGTTTTGATGGACTGTAGCTTTTGCAGCTCGAGAGATTGATAGCGCTTCTTCGTCGGAGGACGAACCGCAGGGGTGGCTTGAAAGGCTGAAAACTGAGAAGCTCGATCAGCCTGTTGAACTGCAGACTCTAGTGCTTTTGAGATACCAGCCTCCGTCAACTCAGAAGTCGCCGCATAGCCCATTTGCCCCGCGACCAAGGCCTCCACCATAACTCCTTCAGATTCAGAGACATCGTAGGAATCAAAAGCATCATCTTTGACATTAAAAGAGTGCGTCTTTTCCCGAACATAACGAAGACCAACCCATTCAGCTTTTTTGGGAGGCTGCTGCACCCATTTCTCAAAATTCATGCTTTTCATTTCCACCCAAAAGACCCGGGGGAATCAACTAGATATTCCAGTCGACCTCTCGAACGGCAGAAGGGATGTCCGAGAGAGCCTTGAGTTCGGAGGCTCGCAAAAACTTTCGCAA
>JBEIHI010000035.1:0-15376 GCA_040381435.1 Bacteriovoracaceae bacterium
AGACATGCAGTCGCCCTTGGTACAAACCTCAATGCGAGTTCAGCTTTCTTCTCGAGTTGATGCTGGATTTACTCTGGGCAGTGATGAGGTTCCCTACAGCTATCGGTCTCTGAAACAAGTGCATGGCGCCGCTGGAAGAAATGTCGATCAATACTTTGTCGATCGGTCAGAAGAGGGAGATTGGTTAATGACCGACGACGCTCAGATTGCTCTGGGAATTCGTGTTGCCGATTGTACCGCGGTTTTAGCTGAAGGTCTTTTTGAGGGACGCCCCATGGTCTTGGCAGCACATGCGGGTTGGCGTGGAACGGCGGCGGGAATTGTGAATCGTGTGAGTGAGATTATGAAAAGCTGGAGTGATCTTCGGATTTGGCTGTCTCCAAGCATCGCTCAGTGCCGGTTTGAAGTGGGAGGCGAAGTCTTGGAAGCTTTGGGGCAAGATTCAAAACCGTTTGCTCGGAAAGGTGAGCGACCTGAAAAATATTATCTTAATCTGAAAGCCTTTCAGGAGATGCAGATCAGAAATTTGTTACCTCAAGCAAAGATTTCAGGCTCAAGCTTATGCACCTTTGAGCAGCCTGAGTTTTTTTCTTACCGTCGTTTAGGATCTCTTGCAGCAGGACGCCATACCGCCTGGATCAAAATCACAGGCTAATCATTTCTTCGATTGCTCTGACCTTTCCAGGGTGTAGGTCGTTGAGTTGTTCGGGATGGTGAATCCACTTCCGAGGTTTCTCTTGGTTGATCAGCCGGGGCATCAAAAAGTTTGCGTCCCACTTCCTCAAGTTCGACTTCTTCGGGTTGAAGTTTGGATTGAATGCCTTTCAGTGACTTAAAGCTTGAGAGACTTTCCCAGCCCATCACTTTTGCTGAAGCTGACATCATGACTGAGTCGCGAGCATCTCGGTTGAGATCGGCAAACTGTGCTCGAGAAGAGTCGGGAAGGGTCAAAAACAAAACGCCCATGATGAGCGCAATCATGAATCCTTTTACAAAGCCAAAACCAAGTCCCATCCAATGATCAAAAGGCATGAGGCCCTCGGTTTTTCGAATCGCTCGAATCAAGGCACCCAGTCCGAGGAAGGCAAGAAAGAATGAAAAAGCCGATAGAGCCCAAAGCATCATCAAAGGCGCCTTTTGAGTCCATCGATAGCCTGAATCAAACTTGAGCCAGTCCGCGAGCGGTTGGGCGAAGAGAAGAATCGCTAGGATCAGGAGCACCGAAAGAAGCTGGTTGAGGAAACCTCGGATGTAGCCGACAATACCAAAAAAGATGATCACCGTGAGAAAAAGAAGATCGATATACATACTCTTATGCTACGGCCAAACGAGAGGAGTTTGAAGTTGAAGTTTTTGGAGATCAGCCCGAAAGTCGAAACTCGAAGTCTTCAATGGCTTCTTGGATTTTTTATCTTTGCTATTTTGATTACGTTGGTTTCGGAACATCTTCCTGACTTCTTGCGTCAGTTTAGCTTTCAGATTTTTTTACTGATTTCTCTCGTGGCACTCTGGTGGGGAGGATGGATTCCCAGTCTGGGCTCGTTCAATCGCGTTACGATGAGCTGTGCTGCTGTGCTTGTAGGCTACTTTGTGATTCTGAAGCTCGTGGATCTAGCGTGTTATGCTGCTGGCTATGTCGGACAGGCTCAAACGTGGAGGGGGCATCCGAATTGGATTTTAGCTGTTGTGGTGGCGCCTGTTTTAGAAGAGCTGTTTTTTAGAGACGCTCTTTTGAAGAGTTTGTATCAGAGACTTGGCCGCTTGGATTTGGCTGTTTTGTTTTCTTCTGCATTCTTTATGGTGGCACACTTGAATCTTTACCCAGGGGCATTTTTGCTGGGCTTAGTGAGTGCGTTGCTACTGTTGATCTTCAAAAATATTTGGACTGCGATTTTGTTTCACTCAATCTCGAACTTGAGTCTGATCTTTATCCCCGCTCTCTTTCCGCACTTGTCTGCGCTCATGAGTGAGCGGGGATTGCTACCGGTTTTCTACCGCTAGGATGGATCTGATTAGAGAGCCCAGCAGCCCTTTTGCCATGGAATGGTGTAGTCTTTAAGTGGGGCTTGTTCAAAGACCACATCCGCTGAACCGATTCCGTGCAGAGCAAAAGCTTTTCGAATTTGAGCTTCATGCTTTGAAGGGGTCCAGGGATTTCGATCCGACTGATCCTCATCAACGGCTAACATCTCGCGATAGAACTCATGGACCGTCTTGGCTTGAGCCAGTTGAGCTTCATGCACGAGTTTGTCAGCAATCTCCGCACCAAGCATTCCTCGCAAGGTCCACAAGGCACCACTAAAGATCTGGCCATCGACGTGGAAGCCTTTGCCCGACATATTCTTGGGGTAGACATAGCTGTTTTCAACTGTTCTCAGGTACTTCATTCCGGTTCGTTCATGCATCGCCCCTTCAGCAATTTGGGGATTATTTGTGACAATTGCAGCCAGATAATCCGACATCGCTTCGTTCATGGCGCTGAACTCATAGCCCGGGGTTGTCCCGTAGATTTCCTGAATCATGGAATGGCCGAATTCATGGATGACGATGTCTCTTGAAAGTGCAGTATTCTTGAGCAGCTGATAACCTGCACCGAAAGCGAGCATGTTGGCACCGGGCATGAAGAACGCATTGTCAAAATTTTCACCAAACTGGGTGATTGCCGTGAGTTGGCCGACACTTCGGGTGAAATTGAATTTCTCCTTCAGCATTTTTTTGGCCTGCATGACCCAGTAGAAGACATTCCGCTCTTCGAGTGATGGACCTTCGTCAATCAGGAAGGTCTCTTCCGTTAAACGAAGAGGATCAAAGATTGCCGCTCGCTTGGCCCGTTCATTATTGGTGACCACAATGTGTTCGTTCTCAAGGTAGACATTCGCCAATTCGCTACCGTCACCGGATTGGAGCGATTCAAGAGGGAAGAGTCCCTGGTCGTCAGACAGCACAGTCGCACCGCTGGGCATTTTGGCGACGAGTTGGGGAAAGGCAGCAAAGGTGACAACATCGCCCGGTTGATTGGGGACGATGCTTCCTTTCATTTGAATTGTCGCAGCGTTACCTGTGAGATTATGGAAGCCAACGAGTTCTTCGGACGCTTCATCAACCCACATCAGGATCTCTTGGTAGCTCGCAGGATCGTAGATGTTGAATTCAGTGGCAGCAAAGGCCTCAAGCTTTTGATCCTGAGTTGTTCGAGTATAGATCACTTCGCGGCTCTTTCGAACGCGGTGAGCGGCGGGATAGAATGCCGCGGAATCGAGACTCAGCTCTCGATCGAGAGCCAATTGAGATAGCAGACTGGGATGGACGAGTGTCGTTGAGCTCGTAAGCCACTCGGCGGCTTGATCGAGCCGAACAATCAGCTTGGCTCCTACGACCTCGCGGCCCTTGTAGCGTTGTTGAAAGGTTGCGTAGTTTGATATGGGACCCTTTCGAATGTGCAAGAGATCCAGCTCATACTCTCCGAAGAGTCGCTCCACCATACTCGTCGCACTGTCTTCAAGAATAGCTGTGGTAGCGCGCGTTTTGGCCGGTGCAGATGTCACAGTTCTTTCCATGCGCCGTGGGCTTCCTTGAGCCTCATTAACGAGAGTGACGCGACCTTCATAGTCACTGGTTGGTGCAAACGCCTCCACCGAGGTATAGCGAGGAAGTTCCATCGCTAGATCCCGATTAATCAAAGACTGAACTCCCATTTCCTGAGTCCATGGATTTGCACATGACGCTAATAAAATAGACGCTACAACCGACAAGACTGGTCGCATGATCCCCCCCCTTGAAATCCCTACACCCGCGCGTCACTCATCCCCATGAGTGATAATGAAAGTCGGATGTAAGTTTATTTGCTGAGCTTTGAATTTTTAGTGCAAACGCTGCTGCGCAAAAAAATCAAAATTCTCAATCCCCTGCATTGAGACTATCGAATGCGTTAGAGGAGGGTCAACGGATTTGAAACTCGCTTGGAATTTTATTCATTGCGTCATTAAGGAATTGGTCTTTAGGGCGTTCCTGCAGACCTTGAAAAATATGATGCGCCGCGTTCTTCCAATCTTGTTTTTCAAAAAAGATGACGGCGCAATTCACGTGCGCAATGAAATTGCGCGGATCTCTCTGAAAAATTTCTTTTGTAAGGTTCAAGACTTCATTGAACTTGCCTTGATACAGCATGGCTGTTGTCAGCTGTGATTTGGAAAACAAATCCTGCGGATGAAAGCTCAAATACTGACGGATAAGTTTCTCTGCATCTTCAAATCGATCGCATCGAAGCGCCGCTTGGTAGGCGATTCGATAAACTTCCGGCTCCTGGGGAAAATCCCTGACAGCCAATTTGGCAATCTCGTAGGCCTCAGGCATTTGCTGAAGCTCCATCAGATTCACGCACACTTCAATCCACGAGGCTGCACTCTTTGGCTCTTCCGCTAACTTCTTTCGGGAGAGCTCGAGGTAATACAAATACTTTTCACCAGGCTTCTTGAGCCGTCCATAGTGATGCAAAACTACATCCGTCTTTTCGCAAGTAAGTCCGAGTTCGGTAGCGCGTGGAATCAGGCTTTCGTGGACGCGGCCCACATAGTGAAGCCCCGCGTCTCGTCGGTAGAGCCGCTCCATATGATTTTCAAAATAAAAGAGAGGTTCCTGAAAGTGTCGAATGGGTTCGGGCTTGTCTCCGTGCAGGGGCTGAGCTGTTTCAATGTTGCCCCCCGTGACATAGTTTCTCTGAATCAGTGAGTAGCAAGCAGTGGTTGGATTTTTGATCAGTTCCTCGATGAGCTTCCAGTGAGATGGTTCAACCGTTTCGTCTCCGTCCACGAACAAAATCCATGGTTGCGTGGCTTGTGCGGCAGTATCATTTCGAGCATCTCCAAAATGATCGGTCCAAGGGCGGACCGTGTACGTGAAAGCGGGAACTTTTGTTTCAAAGCCGTGGGCGATTTGAGGGGAGGAGTCTGTTGATCCTGAATCGCAAATGACGAGTTGCTCAACAAACGGAGCGACTGAGGCGAGGGATGCCTCCAAAAACTGAGACTCATTCTTCATAATGTAGCAGCAGCTGATGGGTAGACGGTTCATGGCTTTATTCTAGTGAAATCATAGATTTACTCCACTTTCTTGATGGGTATTGGAGCTCTGGGAAAGTTCGGGTAGAAGGAAAGTCGTTCATGCGGTGCATTCTCCTCATTTTATTTGGTTTTTGCGCGGTTTCGGCTGAAGTTTCTGCAGCCGCGGTCGACCGTACGCTTGAGAAAAATCTCGAGCTCATCCTCATCGGAAACAAGAGTAAGAGTCAGGGAATCGTCGAACGAGGGGCGGAGGGAGTCATGCTGAGGCTGATTTCTCCATCTCGGGTGGAGCAAAAGGAGCTCGTCAATGAGCTCTGGAGCCGATTCGACCAGTGGATTGATGCGAATGGCCCCCAGCTGAGTTTCGAGACGCTTGTTACAATCGAGCAAGCTCTGGAGGACGTTATGGACGCAACGGAGGACGATGCGGCGTATACGAAAACAGCTTGGAAGCCATCGTTGTTTTACGGAATGTTGACCGGTGGAATCATCAAAGCAACGGGCGCCTTCTGGTTTCGTCGTCTCCTCAGAAAGATCAATATCAAGATTCGTAAAGAGGAGCACAAGGATAGCAAGCGTTGTTGCCGAGCTTGGATTTTTGATTTGGCCAAGACTGGTTTCTCAAAGGTTTATCGCCGATATCCCGGAACGACGGAGTGGGCTTTGCTCTCTGCAGGGGCTTCGATGGGTTACTATTTCTTTCTCTATAAAGACGAAGAGCCGGGAGATCGAGAGCAGCATTTTGCTGAGCGTCAGATCCTTCCTCAAATCCAAAAGCTGAAAGAAACGGCAACTCGCCAAAGCGAGCAATAAGACAGATATGTTGTTAGGCCTTTGGCCGTTATAATGGGGCGTGCGCTTTGTTGTGGTCTTTGCTTTCATCTCTGTTGGTTTTTTGCGTTCGGTCTTTGCCGGTGCCTATCTGACGGAAATCAATGAGCTCAGCCAAGTGGTTCAGCGCAAGTGGTCAACACCTGCCGTGATCAAGTGGCGATATAATCCCACGAATGCACCAGCCAATATCGAAGCGATCATCACAACTGCTTTTAACACTTGGGCCGCCAATTCGAGCGTGAACTTTGATCATGAGTTTCATGGCACGACGCTGGCGAGCGGCCCTTCCAAAAATGGCTATACTGATTTTTTCTTTAATGTGGACTTTCCATCACAGGGCCTCGATTCAAATCTGATTGCGATCGCATTTCTCAATGGATCGCTTTCGGGAACTCGGATTTCCGCATCGAATGTGCGTCTCTCCGAGGGCGATGTGCTCATGAATCCAGCGCTCAAGGACTTTTGGAAAACGGAAGGCATTACTGCGGCGACCGATCTTGATGTGCAAGAGATTCTGACTCACGAGATCGGTCATGTTTTGGGTCTCGGGCATAGTTTCTTGATTGATTCGCTGATGTATCCAGGCAAGCCCCAGCCCTCTACACCCGAGCTGGGATTGTTTCGCTTTCCCAAGAGAACACTGGCTCAAGATGATTTGTCATGGGTTTCCAAAATGCATCCGGATCGTGCGGCACGGTCAAGCTATGCTCGAATTGAGGGTCGAGTGCTCTACAATGGTTATCCTTACATCGGCGCACACGTCATTGCGATGAAGGTTGACGAGGACGATTTGACTTATCCTTTTTCCAACGACAACGCTGATTTGCTCGTCAGAGGACTTAAGAATGTTTCGGCCTTTTCAGAGCTGGGTGGCAAATTCTCAATCGATTATCTCGAGCCGGGCCAGTACAAGATCGTCGTACAAAATGGAAAAAGCTTTTTGGACTTCAGTTTAGCGAATGTGAATGGGTTTCTTGGGTCGGCTCAATCTCCGGGAACTTTTCCACTCGATGTTTATCGAAGTCCTTACTGCTCAACAGGCTCTGGCTTTAGTTCAACGAGTTTCGGGGACGGGATTTCCGGCTCGGCGGCATTTGTTCTATCCGGCAATCAATCGATTTGTAATTTAGAGTTTCATGGTCAAGCGCCCAGCGGGCGATGTGCTCGAGCGGCCTCGCTGAAAGGCTCTTCTTGCGGAGGTGGTGGCTGTTCCTTGAGATCGAATCCCGATTTTGATTATAATCAAAACATGAGGTCATATCTCGGTACCATTTTGTTTATCGTTGGCTCTATCATCATCATGCTTTCTCTTAAGAGCTCTCTGGTTCATCGAGGCATGCCAAAAAGAAATCGACCTCCTCGCTGAGCTGTGGTCAGCTAGGTCTCTATGAAAAAGATTTGCATCATTGGTGTGCCCATGGATTTTGGTGCGTCTCGACGGGGTGTTGATATGGGTCCCTCGGCGATTCGCATTGCTCAAGTTGGTCAGAAGCTTCGGGCCATGGGATACGATGTCGTAGATCGAGGTAACGTGGAAGTTCAAGTTCGTGAGTCCATGTCAGAACCGAACTCCAAAGCGAAGTTTCGAAATGAGATTGCTGAGATTTTGAAGCGCTTAAAAGAGATGACGAAGGCGGCTGTCAAGAACGGTGAGATTCCTCTGGTCTTGGGGGGCGATCACTCGATTGCTTTGGGCTCGGTGGCCGGGATTTCTGAGCACTATCAATCTCAAGGTAAGCAAATTGGCGTCGTCTGGCTCGATGCTCATGCAGATATCAATACGCCGGATACAACTGTTTCGGGGAATGTTCACGGCATGCCGGTCGCGCATTTGATGGGCCTCGGCGATGAGGTTCTGCTCTCTGTTTCATCGATGCGTCCGATCGTGGATCCGCGGAAAGTGGCATTAGTTGGTTTGCGGGATCTTGATGAGGGTGAAAAACAAACGATTAAGTCCCGAGGCGTGCATGCGTTTACCATGCGAGACATTGATGAATTGGGAATGAAAGAAGTGATGAAGCGGGCGATTGCCATCGCCACGCAAGGAACTGATGGCTTTCATCTCTCCTTTGATATGGATTTTATGGATCCCTCTGTTGCTCCCGGTGTGGGGACACCTGTTGCGGGTGGGGCTACGTTTCGAGAGGGACATTTGGCTGTGGAGATGGCCTCTGATTCGGGAAAGATGATTTCCATGGAAGTCACCGAGGTAAACCCCGTCTTAGACAGCAGAAACATGACAGCCGATCTTGCAACAGGCATGATCTTGTCGGCGTTTGGAAAACGAATTCTTTAAACTCCTCGGTCGTTGACTACTTGAGATGCGCGTAGGGCAACTTGAGCTTTTCTTCTAAGCGAAGCAGTTGATTGTATTTCGCTGTTCGGTCAGAGCGACTGAGACTGCCCGTTTTGATTTGACCAGCGCTCGTTCCAACCGCCAAATCCGCGATGAAAGAATCTTCCGTCTCTCCGCTTCGATGGGAAACCATGCAGTGGTATCCGTTTTTTGAAGCTAGCTTCATGGTTTGAAGAGTTTCAGTCACTGTTCCAACTTGATTGAGCTTGATGAGAATCGCGTTGGCACAGCGCTCTTTGATTCCCCGTTCGAGTCGAGCCGATTGAGTCACAAAGAGATCATCTCCAACCAACTGAGTGTTATTAAACTTAGCTGTTAAATCCTTCCAGCCCTTCCAATCCTCTTCATTCAGAGCGTCCTCAATTGAGATAATGGGGAAGTCTTTGAGCAAGTGATCGTATATCTCGATCATCTCTTCAGTTGAACGCGAGCCTTTAGAGGATTTCTTCAAAACGTATTTTCCCTCTTCAAAGAATGAGGACGCTGCAACATCGAGGGCGAGTTTGACGTCTGCAGAGTATCCACACTGTGCAACAGCTTCTTGAATCAGTTTCAAAGCTTCATCGTGACTTTTTAGTTTAGGGGCAAAGCCGCCTTCATCTCCCACAGAAGTTGAGAGCCCTTGCTTCTTAAGAATGTCCTTCAGTGTCAGAAAAATCTCAGCGCCCATGCGGATGGCTTCAGAAAATGATTTCGCGCCGACGGGAGCAATCATGAACTCTTGAAAATCCAAATTGTTATCAGCGTGCATGCCGCCGTTGATTATGTTCATAAACGGAATGGGCAGGGTCATCGATTTATTTTGATAGAGTCGAGCAATCGCTTCTGCCAAGGTCAGCTCTTGAACCAATGCGCTTGCGCGAGTGGTTGCCATGGATACGGCCAACGTTGCATTCGCCCCAAGCCTTGTCTTTTGAGGTGAAGGGTCGAGACTCAAAATCTTTTGATCCACGGTTTCTTGATCAACAGGATTGAGTCCAATCAATGCTGGTGAAATCGTTTCCACAATATTTCGAACGGCAGAGAGTGTGCCCTTTCCCTTGAAGCGTTTGGGGTCAGCGTCTCTCAATTCCATGGCTTCAAACTGTCCGGTGGAGGCTCCCGAGGGAACGGCGGCACGGCCAATGATTCCAGAATCTAAGATGACATCGGCCTCCACGGTGGGATAGCCGCGGCTGTCGAGAACTTCACGAGCTTTGATGGATACGATACGTTGAGACATGCCCTGAATTTAGACGTCTGAGGTACGAGCCTGCAACTTCTAACTTGAGTTTAAAAACTCGAATCCCTAATCTCGGTTTCAGTGAAAACGCATTGCATCTATCCGGGCTCGTTTGATCCTCTGTCCAATGGTCATATCAATCTTGTCGAGCGGGCTCTGCATATCTTCGAGGCGGTCACGATTGCTGTTGCGATCAATGTCAAAAAGCCGACCGTCTTTAGTCTGGCGGAGCGAGTCGAGCTGATTCAAAAGGTTTTTGAAAAGAATCCGCGTGTTAAAGTGGAGTCCTTCGAGGGGCTTCTGGTGGATTATGTTGCCACGAAATCAAATGCCGTGGTGATGCGCGGAATTCGCACCAATCAGGATTTTGAATACGAGTTGTCAATTACGCAGGCCAATCGACATTTAAGTCCAAGCTTTGAAACAATTTTCATGATGACGGACCCACAGTTTTCATTTCTCTCCTCATCGATGGTGCGCGAGATTGTAGGCCTCGGTGGTTCAACCAAAGGCTTGTTGCCCTCGTTTATCGAAGATGCTCTCAAGAAAAAATTGAAAGCGACTCCGTCGGGAGGCGTGCGTTGAGTTTTGAACCAGCATCTCTTGTGAACCGATTTGAGGAGTCGAAAACTTTGGCTCTCGCCGCTCGCGCGAAGGCGCTAGCCGCTGAGGGGCGGACGATTGTGAACTTTGGATTGGGAGAGCCTGACTTTAACACTCCGGATGTGATTCTGGAGGCCGCGGCAGCGGCGATGAAGAAGGGACAGACTAAGTACACGCCAGTGGGTGGCACTCCTTCGCTTCGCAAGGCGATTGCTGCGAGGCTTTCTGAAGATTACGGAGTTGCTTTTTCTCACGAATCGATCGTGGCTTCGGCGGGAGGCAAGCAGGCGATTTTTCATTTTCTTCAGGCTGTGCTTGAGCCAGGGGATGAGGTGATCATTCCAGCGCCTTATTGGGTTTCATTTCCAGAAATGGTGAAAATGGTGGGCGCAGTTCCCAAGATTGCGCAACCATCCGGAGAGCGATTGAGTGCGAAAGATATCGAGAGACAAATCACTCCTCGCACAAAGCTACTGATCCTCAATTCTCCATCGAATCCCACAGGTGAGGTGTATAGCTCCGATGAATTGTCATCGTTTCTTTCCGTGATTCGTTCTCGACCGATTTGGTTGATGAGCGATGATACGTACTACTCGCTCATCTATTCGGGAGGTCCTTTCGTGTCGGCGTTAAAGCTGGCTCCGGATTTTCGAGACCGTACGTGTATCATCGGCTCCACATCGAAGTCGTATGCGATGACAGGGTGGCGTTTGGGCTGGGCGAGTGTGCCCGATCGAATTGTTTCGGCCATGGTTAAGCTTCAGAGCCAGATTACAAGTAATCCTTGCTCGGTTTCTCAGGCCGCGGCTGAGGTGGCCATCCAGACCAAGAACCACCTAGCCATTACCACGGATTTTAGAGCCCGCTTTCAAAGGCGCCGTGACCATGCTTTAGGGCGCTTGAAGACCTTGAAGGGGCTTTCAATGCCGACACCGGATGGAGCTTTTTATCTGTTTCTTCGGCTTTCCCCCCTTTTGAAGGATCAAACTGCGACTTCTTTTGCCCAGGATTTGCTGGAAAAGTGGGGCGTCTGTGCCATCCCAGGGGAGGCTTTTGGGGCTCCTGACTACCTGAGGCTGTCCTATGCCCTTTCCGAGCCTGAGATTTCAGCCGGCATCGACCAAATAGAAAAGGCCTTGAAAGGTTGACAGCTCAGGGTTTTTTAGGAAAAAAGTCGGGATGGCTCGCAGATGCGAATTAACCGGAAAAACAGTTTTGTTTGGGAACACCGTCTCAAACGCTAACAATCGTCGTCGAACAAAGTTCCATCCTAATTTGGTTCAGAAGAGAATGTTTATTCCTGAACTAAAGCAATTTGTAACCGTTCGAATTTCTCAAAGAGTCTTAAAGATTGTCGATAAGCTTGGTGGCTTGCTTCAGGCTTGTCGTCGATACGAAAAGACAATTTCTCCAAAGCTTCAAAAAATCATACGTAGGGCTGCTTAATGGAAAGAGAATTTAACAATAATCGTTCTGACTCTGGATTTCGAAAGAAGAAACGCACCAAGAAGAAGATGTCGTTTCGAAAGAAGCGTCCTCCTGCGGATTTGACTTTTAACTACAGAGACTTGAATTCATATCTTCCTTTCATTACGGAAGAGGGCAAGTTGGTCGCGGCTCGTGTTTCTGGCTTGAGTGCCAAGCAACAGCGCGATTTGACTTTGGCTGTGAAGCGCGCGCGACATATGGCCTTCATTAGCGCCGTGAACAAAAATATCATTTCTTGATAGGATTTTTCGAGCCCGCGTGGCGGAACTGGCAGACGCGCTAGACTCAAAATCTAGTGAGAGCAATCTCGTGTCCGTTCGACCCGGACCGCGGGCAATCCTGATCATCTCAAGCTAACTGAATATTTCAACGCATTGCGAAATGGCCGACGTCTCATCGGCCTTGATGCGTTTTCTTGCCGCAATTCCTCGCAAACCGTAAACTCATGACAAGGGGGCTTTTGATGAAGCTGGGGCGATTGAGTTTTTGGATCAGTGTTTGTTCTTTAGGGGCTGTGGGCTGCGGAGATCACGACATCCGCTCTGCTGTTGAAAGGGCTGAGCTCATTCAGGATGTTCGTCTGATCAACTACGCGCTGAAATCGGCTGAGTGGAATATTGAGGTCGGCTTTGACTCGGGAAGCACCGAGAGTCTGCAAAAGAAATCTCAGTTTCGAGATGAGCAATCGAAAGACAGCATTCAAAGAATTTTTGATGAAGGTCGATTTTTGCTTGTTGCGAATGATCAGAGATTAAAAGTGGCGATGAATCCCGAGGGGAGATTCAAGGAAGTTCGAGATTTTTCGCAAAACTTCTCCGATGGCTGCAAGGTTCAAGGGGGAGCCGTACTTCAAGGGCGAGCCACTCATTTGGATTTGGAGCTCACCTGGGACTGGACCGCCAATTTAGTGGGATCGGGTTGCCCGCAATCCGCTCAATCTCAGTTCGGCGAGTTTGTTGAGGCTGAGTTGGCCCGGCTGAATTTGAAGTCGGCCTCGGATCTGTTGATTGGTTTAGATCAAGAAGTGAGAAGCTCTCGTCGAGTTTCGATGCGACTTAAGCTCTCCGGTCAGGTCAATATCGACGATATTCAAGTCTCGCAACCATGAGCCAGTCTCCGAAGTCTAAAGCTGCTCTCCATTTGCTGGGTGGGGGAGTGACGGGAGCTTATTTTCATTTTGGAGCTCTTGCGGCTCTGGATGATCATCTGAGCAAGCGATCCATAGACTTTGACGTTTTTTCTGGAGTTTCGGCGGGATCACTTGTGGCGTCTTTGACGGCGGTGGGCCTTAAGCCTCAAACAGCTGTTGAAGCGATCATGATGGATGAAAAGCATCTTTTCAATATCGAGCGCAGAGATATTTATCGCTTCAGTGTTTTGGATTGGGGAGGTGAGGCTCTCAAGTTTCTTTGGACGCTCTTTTATCTTTGTTACTTGAAAATCAATCATTCCTCTGAAGCGCCAAGCTTCTTTTGGGGTCTCAAAGATTCACTTCCGGCAGGCTTGTTCTCCATGCGCTACTACGAGCGTTGGATCCAGGACACATTGGAACGAAACTCGTTTCCGCAGTTTTTTTCTGAGGTTAACTCTGAGCTTTACATTCCCGCTTATGATCTTGATTCATGCCGCCGGATTGTCTTTGGACAGTCGGGTCATCGACATATTCCGCTTCACAAAGCCATTGCCGCGTCTTCGGCCATTCCTTTGTTCTTCAAGCCCGTTCAAATTGAGGAGCGGCACTTTGTTGATGGTGAATTGGGTGATATGGCCCATTTGGATATTCCCGCAGATGCGGGGGCTGGTCTTGTCATTGTCATCAATCCTATGACACCCGTTCGAAATGATCTCGATCGAGTAAAAATAAAAACTGTTTATGAAAACAGTGGCCGCATTCGAGATAAGGGAATGACATATGTTTTTGATCAAGCGATGCGAAACCAAATTCATTTGAGGTTGCATGGAGCGATTAATCTCTTTGGTCATCAGTATCCGGAGAGAGATGTCCTTTTGATCGAGCCAGATGAGGACGATGCCACGATGTTTCTTTACAACCCTATGGATTTCGAGGCTCGAAAGCAGATCGTCAAGTATGCCTACGACCTCACCCGGCGTAAGATTCGGGCGAATGCAGAGCTTTGGAAGAAATCCCTGGAAAAACATCACATTACAGTCGTTTCGGCCTAGGCCGCTCAGAATCAGGCTTTTCGGTCGGGCCTTTTTGCATAGAACTGCGCAAATTTTTGCCGATTTGGGACATTCATGCCAGTCCCTTGAGGGCGTGACGGCCCAAAGTCGCATTTTATGATGCTTTGAGGTTGTGGTACAAAAATTGCCTATATGGTCTTTAGGAGTAGTGAGATGAAGTTGGACGGAGTGCGTATTTTGATTCTATCAGGACTGTTTTTAATCGTCGGACAATTGAATGTTCAGGCTGCCTCAACCCCCTCCTTTGAGCCCAAGGGGCTCTCTTTGGTGAACGTTTCGGATACGGTAAACGCTTCCCTGGAGAAACAAGAGAGCATGATCCCAGTTTACTTGGATCGAGTAGGTGCCGCCAAAGAGGCTGATGCCAAGCCAAAGAAGGTGCTTTCCATGGACCCAGAGACGGTGGAGTGGGCGCAGATGATCAAAGTGAATACCAGTGCGGTCTTCATTCAGCTTAAGTTCTAGTCGACCTCTAGTTTTCAATCACAAAATAAACTGCATCGAAAGACTAAGCTCTAACGGGCTTGCTAGATCATTTCTAAAGATGAATCTCTGTGAAAAGTCTCCAAAGATAGCGACTCTCCGGTTGAGGTAGCGGCCCATTCCTACTCGGTAGCCAACGCTTGGATTCCATTGCGAGCTGCGGCGCTCCATTCCACCACCGCCTCCGACTCGCATCGCCCAAGGGTTGTAGATCTCATAGGCAATGGCCATCGCGTCGAAACTCATTCTTGAGCTGACGGTCGATGTATCGCTTGAAACGTGCTGCCATTGCGGGGCGAGCTCGAGTGTGAAGAATGCATCCGTTTTGTCGGAAAAGATGTAGGAGAGGCGAGCTCCCAGACTTTCAGCCGAATCATCGGTTTGATCAAGGCTCGAGACACTCCCAAAAGGTTCAACAGAAAAACCCCTCTTCACCTCAAACGGGAAGGGAGCTTGGATCAGAATCATGAACAGTGAAGAAAGCATGACTTGATTTTAGAGCTCTCATTTCACAGGAGTAAATCGGAACTCCGCGAGATGTGAATTTTCTTTGAAATAGCGTTGTTGGAAGATCAAAGAATAAGTCGCCCCTTTGCGTCTTGGTCACGGGGAAGTAGTTCATCTTTTGATTTTCTGCCTGCAAAAACTCAAAATACTCGAAATGGTCCGAACGGAAGCAGAATCTTCCTGAAGGCTTTAAAACCCGGTGAATCTCCCGAAGGAGCAACGGTCTGACCATTCGATTTTTCTCGTGTCGAGCTTTGGGCCAAGGATCGGGAAACTGCACCCAAACTTCATCAAAAAACGAATGAGGAGTAGCGCTCAAAAACTCAAAGACAAATTAAAAGATATCACAGAAGGCAAGTTGCCACCACCAAAACAAGTGCTTGTTTTGATCCCAAAAGCAGAAGCAGGATACAAAGCTGACAATTGGCGTCCTCTATCCATGCCTGTAATCTGGGACCGACTTATTGATCAAGCAGTCTACGCCGCCATACTGCCTTTCTTTGAAAAAAAGCTAGATCACGCCCAAAGCCTGATCTGCAGGTTCAAAGACCCACAACATAATTACCTTGCTGCGCTCAAGCTCATAGAGAGTGCCACAAAAAAAGACCCCACCTTCAC
>JBEIHI010000036.1:0-15305 GCA_040381435.1 Bacteriovoracaceae bacterium
GGCCGACGTGTATATGGCGACCTCGTCCAAAACTGAACTGACAGGCAGTTTCGTTGCCATCAAGAAGCTATTGCCCCATTTAAACTCAAACAAGGCCTTCGTCGATCTACTCATCCACGAAGCCAAAATCAGTGTTTTGCTTAACCATCCAGGCATCACCCACGTCTACGACCTGGGGAGTCACAAATCAGAGTTCTTTATTGCCATGGAGTATGTCCATGGAAAGAGCCTCGATCGAGTCCTCGAAAAGATCTCAAGCAAGCAAGCTCCAAAGCTATCTCTTGAACTCGCCACCTTTATCATTTTGGACGTTCTTAAAGCTCTATCATTTGCTCACCAACTGCAAGACTCCAAAGGTCGAGAGCTCAACATCATTCACCGTGATGTCAGCCCCGGTAACATTCTGCTCGGATACAGCGGTGACATTAAACTTGCTGACTTTGGAATCGCAACAGCTGCCGGACGTCTGCAAGCAGGATTCGCTCAAACCGCCATGGGCAAACTCGCCTACATGGCTCCTGAGCAGGCTGTCAATGACCCCGCCATCCGAGCCAGTGATCTCTATAGCCTCTGCGTGGTCTACTTTGAATTGCTGACAGGCCAGCTTCCCTTCCACGCAGAAAACGCTAATCAACTTTTAAAAAAGGTGATTGATGGTCGAATGACCGACATCAGTGTCGTCGGTCAAAACATTCCCAAGGTCCTTAGAGACATCATCAACATCGGGCTGAACAAGTCTTCGAGAAAACGCTTTCAGAGCGGCCCCGAGCTTTTCAACAACATTGTCGATTTTTTCAAACAAGAGCGACAGATAGATTTTACTGCCAAAGCCACGCGAGATTACTATCGAAAAAAACTCACAGAGTATCTTCGAGTCGCTTTCGAACAAGAGGTGATTCAGGAGATCGACATCGTTCAAAAGACCCTGGCCTCAACCAGCAAAATCGAAGAATTCAAAATCACGGCACCTCAAGGAATCAGCCGGAAAGAGTTTGCTGAGATGGAAAAGACTGTGGTTGAAGCTGACGTTTCAGATGAAGTCACAAGGCACTTCCCTTTGACCAAAGCAGAGCGAGAAAGAATCATGAGTGGGCTCCGCCCCGAGGAGGCCATTTCTACTGGAACAACGGGCCGGATAATGAACGCCGCTGACCAAGGTGCGGATGATATCTTCAATTCACCGACGATGCTCAACGACGAGGTGTCGGCCGACTCCTCTTCCTTGCGGCGAATCAGCGTTCGAGATGCACTGTCGAAGTCATCCCTCAATAGACACGAGAAGGAAACGCTCAATCAGCAGCTGCCCGCGATGGAGATTGTTACGCTGAAGGCGCTCGATGAGTTCGAACGAATCACCTTCAGCGGAAATTCACAGGAAGATGTAGAAACCCGAGCCCGAAATCGAGAAGAGCTCCTCCAGGAGATTGAGGAAATTCGGCAAAGTGAAAGCAAACGAAAAGATCAAAATGCCGTCTCTCAAGTTGATCCCACTCGGGCTGCCGAAATCACTCAACGGAAATCAAACTCTAGTGTTAAGTCCTTGAGCGACCGACTCTCTGCTAGAAAATCCCAACAAGTATCGCGATCAAGTTTCAAAACGGCAGCGCTGATAAGCTTTGGGCTTCTTGCAATAGCTGCAGGCGCAATCTATCTCAACAGCCTTTTTGTTGATTTTTCACTTTCGCCCTTCCTTGCCGAAAAACTTCAGCCAACACAAGGCGTCTACCTGAGAATTGTTGGCGAAGCTCAGCCCGATCAACAACGGAGATTCAAAGAACTCGTGATTTCAAGAAATATTCAACAAGTAACTGAGTTCTTCAATCTCGAGTTCACTCGCTACACAGGAGAAATGAAGGCCGTATTGCAGATCACAGCAAGCGAGCCTGGAGTTCTGATCTCTGGACTGTCCCAGCAATCCAATGCTGCTCGTATTCTCAGCACACCCGAACTCTTTGATTTTCTAAATCTCTCGGGCTTTAAATATCCGTCCGGCTCAAAAGTGATCTTTGTCTACCTCTATCCATCGGATTCCGGCAAAACCTCACTCCAAGCGTTTCCCAAGGAGTACCTAGGAAGTGAACGCTCGGACCTGGGAGCCGTCTTTAGCCCCACTGATGAGAGTCAGGAGTTTGAAGTTTCTCTCTATCTTGCCCGCCAAATCGCAAAACTCTTTGGGGCCTCGGATAAGCGGGATCCAAACTCGGGACTACCTCTTAATCCCGAGGGACTAGCCGATCCACGTCTCAAACCCATCTTTCCTCAAAACAAAGCAGAGCTGATGGCGATTGGGATTCCTCAAAGCCCTCTTGAAAAGCGCTCGCCACAAAATCTTAGAGAGATCGTCATCGGACCCCAGACCGCCTATGAATTGGGATGGATTGATCGATCAAAGAAAAACGAGCTGATGCCTTAGGACTCCGAGGGCAAATCAACCCATCGATTATTCTTCTTAATCAAATCGACGAGCCTCATGGGAGCATCAGCCGAGGGAATGTTCCTCTCAACACAAGTCTTTCCCACGTACAGATTCACTCGACCAGGCGCTCCTCCGACATAGCCGAAATCAGCGTCAGCCATCTCACCAGGGCCATTGACGATGCATCCCATGACAGCGATCTTGACCCCCGTCAGATGGGAGGTCACGGCTTTAATCCGAGCCGTGGTCTCTTCCAAATCAAACAAGGTCCGCCCGCAGGAGGGACAAGAAATATATTCCGTCTTTGTCATTCGTCGGCGAGTCGCCTGCAGAATTCCAAACGAAACATCTAACGCTCGAACAGGATCAACCCCTTGAAGCAAAATGCCTCGCAACGGAAGATCGACAAAGGGAACTCCTAGCTCGAGTGCCGCATCAATGACGACATCGTCAGCAGAGCCAGAACAGGACCAGCCGATCACGCTGCGAGCGGCGTCAATCGAAGTCTCTGATCTGAGCTGCCGTCGTGAGGGAAGAATCTGAACAACCGACTTGCCCTCAATCTCATCGCCAACGAAATCCGCTGAGGTGAGCAAATCAACACTTGAGAGAACTCTTCGCTTTAATCGCTCATCATTCATCCACAGGTCATGCACAGAGATTGCCAAAAGCGGTCGCTTCATTCCTCCGAGCGACTCAAGTTGGGAGCGAGCCATATGAATCTCGCTGATCGAATCCTCTGTCACATCCAAAAGAACGACATCGGGGCGAAGTTTTGTGTTGCTGAGCCTGGTCTTGAGGTCGGTGATTGAGTCAGTCCTTAGCCAAACCTCTGGCACACCCGCGGGCGCCGAAGAAGGTAGCATTGAGAATCCGCGAGGCTCAGCCGATTGAGAGCGAGGGAACCGACCTGCAATCGCTTGAGCCACGGGAATCTCTTTCACTGCCGCTTCGGTAAGAGAAACTCGGATGGTATCTCCTATACCCTCTGACAGCAGCGCTCCGATTCCAATGGCAGACTTGAGACGACCATCCTCGCCATCGCCCGCCTCAGTTACACCCAGATGAACTGGATAATCCCACCCCAGCTCAAGCTGTCGATCAATCAGGAGTCGGTAAGCTTCAACCATGACTCCAACGTTGGAAGCTTTCATTGAAAAACAGAAGTTATGAAAATTCTCATCTCTTGCAATCTGCGCAAACTCGACCGCCGACTCGACCATTCCCTTCGCAGTGTCTCCAAAGCGATTCATGATTCGATCGGAGAGTGATCCATGGTTAGTCCCAATTCGAAGCGCCTTATCAAGAGCATTCAGCTTTTTCACCAACGGCAGGAACTTTTCACGAATCCTGACCAACTCTTCATGATACTCAGCTTCAGAATACTCGCGCGTCTTAAACATTTTTCGATCGGCATAGTTTCCAGGGTTAATACGAACCTTCTCAACATACTCAGCAGCAATCAGAGCAGCCGCTGGGACGAAATGAATGTCAGCGACCAAGGGGACATTAAACCCATCTTCCGACAGGCGAGCTTTGATTTGCCTTAAGGCCTCAGCATCTTGAACGGTGGGAGCCGTAATACGAACCACCTGACAACCCGCATTCACCAAATCCTTGGTTTGCTGAACGGTCGCCTCAATATCCATGGTATCAGTCGTGGTCATTGACTGAAGGACAATCGGCTGATTGCCCCCCACAAGAACAGAGCCGACTCGAATCTCCCGAGATCGAAAGACTCTGACTGGACGCTGGTTCAGCATGAGAGTGCCTTTTCCATAGGCCTTGCTTAACAAAGATTGAGCCCAATCTCTAGATTTGAGATAGTTTTTGCATGGCCCCTGAAAATTGCGCAATCGAGCACCACCCTATGCATCCTGAGCACGGCTCTGGGAGCCATCGACAGGGCTCCAGCAACCTTAAGAAGGCGATCCTGATGGCTCTAGCCCTGGTGGTCCTGCAGGCAATCGGAAGCCTCCTCTCAGGAAGCCTCGCCCTGCTGGCAGACACCGCCCATGTCCTCTCCGATTCCATCGCACTCATGATTGCCTTGCTAGCTGCGACACTTTCTCGCCGACCAGCGTCGGCACATCGAACCTACGGCTACTATCGAATCGAGGTCCTTGCCGCGCTCATCAATGGACTCGGTGTTTTAGCGCTAGCGGCCTTTATCTTCAAGGAGGCCTACGATCGAGTGCTCAATCCTCAACCGCTTGAGCCCGGCTTAATGATGATCTTTGCGATGATTGGCCTTGTAGCAAATATCATCATGCTCTTCATTCTGCGCCCGTCTCACCGTTTCAATCTAAATATGAAGGGCGCTTACTTGCACATCCTCGGAGACACGCTTTCCTCGGTCATTGTGGTTGCCAGCGGCATTTTGATGATGACGACTCAGGCGCTTTGGATTGACGCCGTTGCGAGTTGTATTGTCGCCGTGATTATTGCTTGGCTTGCGATTCAGCTGGCATGGGATTCTATTCAGATTCTTTTAGAAAGCCGGCCAAAGCATTTGCGAGACCGAGACATTGAAAAAGATCTGATTAAAAGATTTCCTCAGATCAAAAATATTCATGATTTCCATGTCTGGGAGATCACAAACGAACTGTCGTCACTGAGCGCACATATTGAAGCGGACATAAAATCCCTTGATGACAACCAAAAGCTCTTAAGAGAACTGAACTCTTATGTGACTGAAGAGTTTGGCATCGCGCACACAACATTCCAGATTGAAAAGAGCGTTAATCCCTCAAGCTAACAAGTTTTAAAACGCGTACGGCATAGCCGGAATGATCGGGATCTCGTTGCGAGAAAACGGAAACCACTCCCTTTGAATTTCCGACGACAATATCCAACGCTCCATCCCCGTTGATGTCGGCGACATCAATTGAAGTGGCCCCGCCTTGTGCCGTTTTTTGAATAGGATTGTCAAAGGTTCCATCCCCCCTGTTGATATGAATATAAATTCGACTTTCCGAATCCGACCCAGCGATGAAGTCCATATCGCCATCCAAATCTATGTCGACAGCCTTGATTGCTGAGCCCTGTGCCGTTGAGTCCCCGGTTGAAATCTCTGAAGGTTTTTGGAAAGTTCCATCACCCTTTCCCAGAAGCAGTCGTGCCGTTCCACCGATCTGCGAGATCTCATCCAACTTACCATCGCCATCAAAATCAGCGAGTGCATGATGATAAGCGGCGGCATCGTCTGTCGGACCTTCCAATGCTTCTTTAAAAGTCCCATCTCCCCTATTCAAAAAGGATAGGGTCGCGTTTTGATTGGAGTGCTTAGATACAAGATCGAGATGACCATCGCCATTGAGGTCCCCAACAGAGACTTCCTGCATGCAACAACCCACGCCCTTGGGCATTCCCAACTCCACCTGATCATCAAATCCACCCGATTTTAACCCCAAAGCAACATTGACGGATAACTTGCCTACAAATACGAGGTCATTGATGGAATCGCCATTTACATCCGCGACTTTCACGGACTGGACGTAATTTTCCTTATTCGCGTAAAAATTATTCTCTTTCAAGAACGTGCCATCCCCCACCCCTGAAAGAGTCTGGATCCAAGCGGGGTTCGAACTCGCCACAGAGTAGATCAAATCTAAAATTCCATCGCCATCGATATCTGTGACGAAAAGACTGTCCGTCTTTCTCGAGATACTCTCAGTTAACTTAAAGGACCCTTCGCCAGATCCTCGATAGATTTCCAAATTTTCGGAGCCTACAACAAGATCCGCTTGGCCATCGCCATCAAAATCAGCCAACCGAATATCTCTTAACTCACCATGCTCTGCGACAGTGCTGCCGTCATTGAAAGCGATCTTTGCTGCCGTGCTCACTCCCCAGGGTCCCCCCGATTCTTTGCGACTCAAAACAACCATGCTTTGCTGCTTCGTTGAACCGCCATTGATCACTGTCAGGCGAATGATCCACTTTTTGACCTCTGTCTCTTTATCGCAAACAGTGACACAAGCCGCAAAGTAAGTTGCAAATCCTCCCTCACCGAGATCCAAAGTCTTCTGAAAATAAAAACTCCCAGGTCCGTAGTCAGAGACTCCAAAGAACTCCTTCATTCCACTAGGAGCCCTCTCGAAATCAATCACGGACTCACCGTCAAACCGAACGTAAGAATCAATGACACCCGTGCAATCTCCCCACGCAGCGAGCAGGATGCCCAAATCATCACCGTTGGTAAATCCGTCCCGATTCAGGTCAGTACTTGCAGCGGACGAACCCCAACCGGCTTCAAGCAACTCAAGATCAGCAGCACCGACACTTCCATCTCGATCAATATCGGGAGTGCACCCAGCCCAATTATAATCGACAGATCCCTCACGAATCGTTGTTAAGATGCCTTCAAGAACATTTTGAGTGTCTAACTTGATGAGGCGCTCCGCTTTCATATCCCCCACTTGCTGAAGAGCTTCTCGAGACCGACGAAGACCCCCAAGTGCAAAAGCAACAAAGACGACAAAGAGAATAATGACCACACCAATCGTGCCGAATCCCGAACGATAAAATCGTCGTCGAAGCATCTTTGATCTCTTCATCATTGCAGCACCATCTTGTACGCCATAACATCTCCTTCAGCGGATGTTTCAACTTGAATCGGTCGCTTGTTAGGCCCGTCTTTCTCGTGGGTAATCTGAACTTTCACAGAGGAGATATCATTCCAACTACAGTCTCTTGTGGAACTACTGTGGGCAAACCAGCGCGCACCATTCCTTTCACTGCAGTCCGATTGATTTTCAGCCGTCGAGGCGGCTCTCAGCTCATATCGAACCTCAAAGGAAGTCGCATTTTCCAAAATCATCTCAAAGTCCGCATCAGGACCATTGATTCCCCGCCACAAACCTTTTGCAAAAGATCCATCGGGCATTCGGAACATTCTGTAAATCACACGCTGTACGCGAAAGATTTTAGGATTAAACTCTGTCCCAACCCAATCCGAAATCGTGCTGGGAATCGGCTTGTTCAATCGAAGCTGCGTGCGATTGGTGGATCTGTTGTATCTAATATCCTGATCACCACTAGAAAGGCTATAGAGCTCAACCTCAGCACCAGCCGAAATCACGAATAGATCATCAAGCATCGTCATGGACAAATTTTCATTGAAATTTTGCTCGCGTCCCGGACGAAAATCCCCACGCACAACCACGATGGGGTTTCGAGCATTAGCCTCGATAGACTCGATCTCAAAGTCCGACTGCAAGGAGAGTTCGTCATTTGATTTAATGATCTGAATTCCTTCAACCCTGTCCTCACTCTCAAAAGGAAAGGGCATCACTCCGTAAATTCTGGCCGAGAAAATACTCGCAGTATCCGTGGTCTCACCATTTAATCGAATTGCGTCCTCTAGATCTCTTTGAATCATCATCAAGACTCGATCGGCTCCCCTCTTCATCTCGAGACTGGCCTCACCCTCTCTTTGAAGTCCATTAAGTCGATTGAAAGCAAGCACTCCTCCGGCAAGGACAAGCCCCGAAACCGCTACAGAGATCAGCGTTTCTGTAATGGTAAAACCTCGCCGATTGGAACTCAAAGGACGCCTCCTCCCCTAAACCGATACTCCTCATTATATATGAATTGCCTGCAGCTCAGTTTCGAGACGCCGAGCGTCAAAGACATGACGCTCCATGGATCGAAAGGACCAGACGTCTAGGTCTATTTGGGCTTTTTCGAGCCCCAGGGAAGAACGAACTCAATGCCTGCTGACGGTGAGCTAAACTGATTTTCTTTGATCAGCTTTCGATTCTGAAACAAGCGAACAACCACTTCGCCTGACTTTCCCTGAGCTGAGAGCGAGCACTTTTGAAAATGCAAATCGATGTCGATCTCCGCAGGAATGGTTCCCGAAACATTTTTTTGTTTTGCTGGATCAGCAGAAACGCAAACCCCAAGAAACTTCACTCCCGGAGTTCCCTCGATCTTAATGGATGCGCCTTCTTCCGCAATCACAACCGATGAAAAGCATACGAAAACTGAAATCAAAAATGAAAATCGAATCATGAATCACCTCACTCAATATCTAATTCAAACTCACTCCAAGCCAATGCCCCATTCCATAGGTCACAGCACCAGCCAAAAGGCCAATCAATAACATGCGAAGCCCCGACCACAAAGCTCCACGACCTGTAAACAAACTCATTGCAAGCCCTACAATAAACAGTGAAACGGCCGATGAAATGATTGTTCCCTTAAGAGGCTCACTTGAGAGAATCACAGGAATCAGCGGAATCGTTGCACCCACTGCAAAACTCACAAAGGAGTACAGAGCCGCTCGCCAAGGAGAGCCAAGATCTTGCGGATTGAGGCCCAGCTCCTCGCGAGCGAGAGTGTCTAACGCCTTCTCGGGATCAGCAATGATCTTTTTCGACATCGCTTCAGCTTCCTGAGCACTAAAACCCTTGGCTTCGTAAATCAATGCGAGCTCTTGAGCTTCTTCCTCGGGGTAAGCCTTAAGCTCATCCCGCTCCAATCCAATCTGATACTCGTAGAGCTCTCGCTGCGTCCTCACCGAAACATACTCTCCAGCAGCCATTGAAAATGCGCCAGCCATGAGACCGGCAGCACCGGAGACTAAAATCACAGGTGAGTCGGCACCTGCACCGACAACGCCCAAGACCAAACTAGCATTAGAGACAAGCCCATCATTCAGGCCGAAAACGGCTGCCCGCAAATTACCGCCACTATTGATCGCTCGATGAAGCCTCTTCTCATCACCATGAACCGATGATTGATAGACAGAAATGCCGCGCACCTTCATCGACGCTAATACAGGCATAATAGAGCGCGGACCCAAGACGGTGATGAGACGAGCAACTAGGCGCGCTCGAAGCGAAGGAATAAAGTCCGCCTCAGCAACCGAAATGCCTTCCGCGGCTAGCTTTGATTTCCAAATCTCAGCCTGCGATCGCGCTTCATGAGCGAGACGATTGAATAGAATACTGCGCGCCCCGCCCCGCTCAGCCTTTGACATGACATCGTAGAGATAGGCGGACTGAAGCTCCTCAAAAAAATGTTCGGTATCTGCCATCGCCCTCTGATTACAATGAATTTTTACAACGTTGAGAAGAAACTTCTTTTCACTTCGAATCTCAAGAAGTGCTACCCTTAAGGCATGCTGCCGCTGCAGGGCCTTAACGTTTGCGATCTCTCTCGCGTGCTTGCGGGCCCCTACGCCACGCAGATCATGGCAGACCTTGGGGCAAGGGTGATCAAAATCGAGGAGCCTACAAAGGGGGATGAAACAAGACAATGGGGCCCACCTTACTTTGAGGGAACATCGAGCTACTTTTTGACAGCGAACCGAAACAAGGAAGCTATTGCTCTGGATTTTTCAAAATCCCAAGACCTCGAGAAGTTACATCAAATTCTTT
This sequence comes from Bacteriovoracaceae bacterium, assembly GCA_040381435.1. Lineage (GTDB taxonomy): Bacteria > Bdellovibrionota > UBA2394 > UBA2394 > UBA2394 > JBEIHI01. Next base: position 9,805 of record JBEIHI010000036.1, read on the forward strand.
CTGAGTCAGACGTTTTGATCGAGAACTTCAAGGTCGACAGTCTCAAGCGATTTGGTCTCGACTACTTGAGTCTCAAATCCCGATACCCAAAACTTATCTACTGCAGCATCACAGGTTTCGGCCAGAGCGGACCTCTCGCTCATTCACCCGGATACGACGTTCTCATTCAAGCGATGGGTGGGCTCATGAGCATTACCGGGCCCGAGGCCCACACCCCGACCAAGGTAGGCGTTGCTGTCACCGACTTAACAACCGGACTTTATGCCGTCATTGGAATCCTGGCGGCACTCAGAGAGAAAGAAAAATCGGGTCTAGGACAGCACATTGATCTCGCACTCTATGACACTCAAGTGAGCCTCCTAGCCAACATTGGCATGAACTATCTAACGACACATCAGATTCCCCAAGCGATTGGAAATCACCACCCAAGCATTGTGCCGTATGGAACATTTGCAACCAAGGATCGTCCGATTTTGCTGAGCATTGGAAATGATCATCAATTCCAAGCTTTCTCGCGGTGTGTGGGTGAGCGCTGGAGCGATGACTTGAAATTTTCCACCAATTCCGCTCGAGTCAAGAACCGCAAAGAGCTGGAACGTCTGATTGATCAAAAGCTTTCAGAGAAGACTCGTGATGAATGGATGCAGATCTTCACCGATCAAGGATTTCCGTATGGCCCCATTCAAAATCTCGCTGAAATTGAAAGTCACCCTCAAACGAAGGCTCGAGATCTTTTTACCACCATGAATGACGGCAAAACTCCGTGTATTAGAAATCCAATCCGACTCTCCCGCACACCGATCACAGAATATCGAAGACCGCCCGGCCTCAATCAAAACGCAGACTTGATCTGACTCGACTAAACTACTTCGGATTTGTGTACGCTTCTCTGGTTCTGCGGCAGAACTTTCTTTCGAATTCGAATGGACTCAGGAGTGACCTCAATCCATTCATCAAACTCTAGCCACTCGAGAGCATCTTCCAACGACATCTGTCGAACGCCTTGGAGATGGACAAGCGCTTCCAAATGGGAAGCTCGCATGTTGGTGAGCTTCTTTTCGCGACAAACATTGGCATTGATGTCGATGTCTTTATTACACTCACCGACGACCATGCCCTCATAAACCTGTGTTCCCGGCTGAATAAAGAAAATGCCCCGATCTTCGAGGTTTCGAATCGCATACTCGGTCGAAGGCCCTTCACGATCTGCAACAATAGCGCCGTTGATTCGAGCCATGATTTCTCCTCGAGAAGGAGAGTAACCCACAAACTCAGTACTCATCAGACCCTCCCCGCGTGTCTGGGTAAGGAACTTTGAGCGAATCCCCAAAAGGCCGCGAGTCGGCACTTCAAAAATAAGACGAACACGATCGTGCCCTGTGCCCACGGTCATCTTTTCGTAGCTCTGCAAAATCCCTCGTCGCTGCTGAAATAGAGACGTCACATCTCCTGCCGCTGACTCAGGCAAATCCAAGACAGCGCGCTCAAAGGGCTCGTGTCGCTGGCCGCCTTCGCTCTTAAACAAAACGCTGGGCTTTCCGATCATGAACTCAGCGCCCTCTCGACGGATTTGTTCAATCAGGATCGCGAACTGAAGCTCGCCTCGGCCCAAAACTCGAAACTGATCCGGCACATCCGTTTCCTCAAAACGAAGAGCAACATTCATGCGCACTTCTCTTAAGAGTCTCTCACGCAACTTTCTCGACTGGAGCGGCTGCCCCTCTTTGCCCGAAAAGGGGGATGTATTCACTGAAAACAACATTCCAATCGTCGGGGGATCGACTTTGATACGAGGCAGAGTTGGTGTGTCGGTCGATCCGATCAACGTATCTCCAATTTGAAAATCCTCGGTTCCGGCAATGAGGCCAATGTCGCCAGCCTCAAGAACTTCAGCTTCTTTTTCACTCATGCCTTCAAGAACATAAATACGAGAAACGGAGAATGGCTCTTGAGTGGTCTCGCCCCCTCGAACGATGCGCTGGTTTCTTGAAACCTTGCCACCCATCACACGGCCCACGGCCAACCGGCCCACATAATCCGAATAAGAAAGGTTCGAAATCAGCATTTGGAAATCAACACTGTCATTGGTGCGAGGCTGTGGCACCACTCGCTCCACCAAATCAAACATGGGGGTAAGATCAGCCTTCTTTTCGCCAGCAACGAGGGCCTCGATGTCATCAAAATTCGTGGTGCACCAACCATTTCGTGCGCAGGCGTAGACGATTGGGAAATCCGCCTGTTCGTCCGAAGCGCCAAGCTCAACAAACAAATCAAAGGTTTGATTTACAACTTCCTTGATTCGCTCGCCCCCACGACACTCAGGACGATCAACCTTGTTAATCACCAATATCAGTTTCAGATTTTGCTCGAGAGCTTTTTTGAGCACAAACCGAGTTTGAGGAAGAGGACCCTCAGCGGCATCCACCAACAACAACGCTCCATCCACCATTCCAAGGATCCGCTCGACTTCACCGCCAAAGTCAGCATGGCCCGGAGTGTCGACAATATTGATTTTCAAATCGTTGTAGAAAATCGAGGCGTTTTTTGCCCGAATCGTAATCCCCTTTTCGCGCTCCAGGTCCATCGAGTCCATGACCCGTTCAGCCACTTCTTGATGAGATTTAAACGTTCCTGCTTGTTTGAGGAGGTGATCGACAAGAGTGGTTTTGCCGTGATCGACGTGAGCAATAATACAAATATTTCGAATCTTTGACATGAGTTGGCCCTTTTATCGGATGCGATGACGCGTTTCCAGTTCTGTGAGTGAAGTTCTTTAAATCCTTACTATTTTGGGCAGTTTTGACGACTTTTCTACAGAAAATTTGAGGTTTTTCGACCACTTAGACCAGAAGGAGGAACCTACATGAAGTTTGACACATAGCACAACGCTCTGACGCGCTTGAGGAAAGTGCGCTCAAGTCCGCTTTGGGAAAGGCCCCTGGCGAAACTTAGGCAACAGACCTCAAGTGAATGAACTCGGATGTCGTTTCATCCGTAGAACGCTGTTTTGCGCCAAGTTTTGACGCGCAGCAGTAAAGGTAAAGGAGAAATGTATGCGTATTTCGACATCGTTAGCTCAGGGGTTTAGGCAAGACCTACAAGTTACGACGACAGCGATTGCCAGATCTCTCGAGCGGCTAAGCACAGGAAAGAGGGTCAATTCTTCAAAGGATGATTCCTATGCTTATCGACTGGGAGTCACCCTTCAGTCCCAGATTCGTGGCGTGACCCAAGCCAATCTCAACGCCAACACGGCGATGGGAATCGTGGAGACAGCGGACGGAGCGCTTGAAACTCAGCTCGATATCTTGCAGCAGCTGAGGCAGCTCGCCGTAGAAGCCTCAAGCACAACACTAACAAGCGTTGAGCGGGAGGGAATCGGCGAAGAAGTCTACGCATTGATGGAGGAGTTCCGGCGCATCACAGCAGATACCGAATTTGATGGCGCCAAACTTCTCGATGGAAGCTTCGGCAGTAAAGCCATGCAAGTGGGATCAAACTTTGGAAACAGAATCTCTGTAGACATTGGATCCATTCAAGCCTCAAGCATCTTCCAAAAAAATGTCGGAACAGGAACTTTTGCGAGCCGCACAACCGTCACATCAGCTGCTAACCCCTACGGAGTAGCGCTGGCCGACTTTAACCAAGACGGCAAGCTGGATATTGCCGCTGTTGCCTCAACGAGTGCCGTTGTTCAAATCTATGATGGCAAAGGCGACGGAACCTTTCTCGCACCCCGCACATACACCGTCGGAACGACGGCGCAAGAAATCCGAGCAGGCGATGTCACAGGTGACGGCATTGTTGACCTAGTCGTTGGAGATGCAGGAACAACCACCATCTCGATCCTGGCCGGAAACGGAGACGGCACCTTTGATACTCGCATCACACTAGGCCCAGGTTCAGCGCCAACAGATATCGAACTGGCTGATGTCAATGACGATGGAAGCCTCGACATTGTGACAACAATTTCAGGGTCGGCTCAAGTTGGAGTCTACAAAAGCAATGGAGATGGAACATTCCAAACTGTTCAGACCTATACGGTTGGAACAACGCCCGTGGCGATCACCTCTGGCGATGTCAATGGTGATGGCAATGTGGACCTTCTCGTTGCCAACAGCGGATCAGCAAACGTCTCGGTTCTGTTCGGAAGTTCTACCGGGACTTTTACCACCGGAACAACTCTCACTGTAGGAACAGCGCCCTCGGGGATGGCCCTCTTTGATATGGATCTCGATGGGGATCTCGATATCGCGGTCAGCAACGGAACGACAAACAACGTAACGATTGCAACCAACTCAGGTGTTGGAGTTTTTACGGTCACATCGACTCTTACAGCAGGAACAAAGCCTGAAGATATTCGAGCGGCGGATCTCAACAAAGATGGCTATCAAGATCTCTTTGTTTTGAATGAAGACACTCGAAACATTTCTCTCTTTCTTGCCTCCGGAGCGGCGACCTTTGGTTCAGCGACAACACTCAGTCTTGGAGGAACAAGTACCTTTGGTGCGTTTGAGATGGCTCTGGGGGATCTCAACGGCGATGGCGTGGTCGATATTGTAGCTCCGCAAACAGGAAACACCACAGCCACAGACGGGACGGAGGTCGGGATTCTTCTCGCCAACCGCACAAGCACAAGCGCTGAGGGCGATGTCAAAGTCAATACGGCAGAGAAAGCTCAAGACTTACTCGCCATCATCGACACGGCAATCGATAACATCAATGAAGAGCGAAACAATCTGGCTGCGGTCCACTCGCGGCTTCAAAGTGCGTACGCCGCAAACTTGCTTTTGATTGAAAGTTACTCAGACGCTTATAGCGAAGCAGTTGATGCCGACATCGCGATTGAAACCGCTGAGCTGACAAGAAACCAAGTGCAACAGCAAGCGCAGATTGCTGTACTCGCGCAGGCTAACGTTCAGCTTCAAACCGCATTAAGACTCATTGAGGGATAAGACTATGAGAATCTGGAATGTGACAACCCTAGCAGCGAGCGTCGATCTTCAGAGGACGACTGCTGCTATTGCTCGCTCACTAGAACGACTGGCCTCGGGCAAACGTGTGAATTCTCCTCAAGATGATTCATACGCTTATGCTCTAAGCACTTCTCTTCAAGCTCAAGCTCGAGGACTCACTCAAGCCAACATCAATACAAACCTCTCGATGGGACTTCTTGAAACCGCAAGCTCGGCAATTGATACTCAACTCGATATCCTCCAACGCTTGCGTGAAATCGCTGTCGAAGCCTCCAGCACTTCTCTCAGCTCTCAAGATCGTCAAAACCTACAAACCGAAGTCCAGAGCCTTCTCAATGAATTCAGAAGAATCACCTCTGATACTGAATTTAACGGAGAAAAGCTCCTCGATGGAAGCTTCGGAAGCAAACGAATCCAAATCGGCTCAGGCAACACAGACTCCATCTCCCTCGAACTCGGATCTCTCAAAGCCTCAGATATCTTCACCAAAAATGCGGGAACCGGTCAGTTCGCATCGAGAACGAC
>JBEIHI010000037.1:0-15155 GCA_040381435.1 Bacteriovoracaceae bacterium
ATTGATTTCTTGGAGTTTTAAGCGACAAGTGGCGCCTCAGGGGCTTTGCTTAGCTGATTACGTCAATCCCACTGATTACCGAACGCAGGACTATGTTTGTTTGTTTGTCACCACGGCTCAGGGGCCCACTCGGAAGATGTCGGAGTTGGCAAAGGAGCGAGGCGAGTTTTTGAATTCTCATATTATTCAGTCGTTGGCATTGGAGACTGCGGAAGCTGCCGCTGAGTATTTGCATTCTTTCCTTCGCTCTCAGTGGGGTTTTCCGGACCACCCTGATATGTCCATGATGGATCGATTCCAGGCGAAGTACCGGGGTAAGAGATATAGTTTTGGTTATCCAGCCTGTCCTGAGCTCGAGTTTCAGCGAGAGCTGTTTGAAGTTCTCAAGCCTGAGGATGTTGGAGTCGAGTTGACGGAAGGCTTCATGATGAGTCCCGAGTCCTCGGTATCGGCTCTTGTGTTTTCTCATCCCAGCGCCAGTTATTTTGGGGTTAAGGGCGAGTGACTTCAAGAAAGGTCACCATTGGCTACTCAGTGGGGCAGCTTGGGATTACGGCCTTCGAAGTTTTTATTCGCATCCAGCTTTTGATTTTTTATACGGATGTTGTGGGCCTATCGCCGTCGCTTGCGGGTCTCGCGGTGGGACTGGCGATTTTCTGGGATGCCATCACGGATCCGATGATGGGCTGGATTTCTGATCGAGTTCCTGCCAAGTGGGGTCGACGTCAGATTTTCTTTATTCCAGGCGCTCTTGGAGCGGCCTTTTGCTTGATTGCTCTTCTGTCTCCTCCCGAAGCCATGAATCAATCGGAGAAGTTTTTCTTTTTGTTCATGACATATCTTGGGCTCAATACCTTCTCAACGATTTTTGCCGTTCCTCATGGAGCTCTCGCGGCTGAGCTGAGCCGCGATGTTCGAGAGCGCTTAGAGGTCTACGGATGGCGGCTTGCGATGGGAAACCTCGGTGCGATCTTGGCAGCTGTTTTGCCTGTGCTCTCTATTCAAATTTGGGGGGAGATTCGATTTTCCTCAATTGGATTCGTGTTAGGGCTCATGGTGTTGATGGGAGCAATGTGCTCATTCTTATCCACTCGTACTTTGAGGACTGATGAGCCTAGGGGGCTGAATCGGAGCACTGTTGACTGGGGCGTTTGGAAGAATCGCCCCTTTCTTATGCTGCTGGCTTGCTATCTAATTTGTACAATTGGGGTTTCCATCAACTCGGTTTTTGCAATCTACTACTATAAGTACCGTTTAAATTTTACCGAGTCGCAAACTCAATCCATCATTGCAGTATTCATCGTTGTCTTCACTCTTTCGATTCCGCTTTGGATCGTGTTGTCTCGTTTCTTGTCTAAGAAGATTTCGCTCGTAGTTGGGGTCCTGGCTCTTGGCGTTTCGGGAAGTATCGTCTACCCAGTCTTTGCTCCTTCCGTAATTGCGGGACCCCTGATCTATGCAGTTTTTGCTGGAGTCATGATCGCCAGTGTCGTTTTGCTCGATACGTTTCTTGCGGACGTGATTGACTATGACGAGTTGAAATCTGGTGAGAAGAGGGCGGGCGTTTATTTCGGCATTTGGAAATTGGCGGAGAAGCTGACGCGTGCTTTAGCCATTTTTGCCGGAGGCATTTTGCTCTCCAGCGCAGGATTTGTTTCGAATCAAGATCAGTCTCCGGAGGTCGCGGAGAGGATTGCTTGGATCTTTGGTCCCGGGGTAAATGCTTTTTTTGTTGGCGGAGCCTTGATTGCTCTCTTCATGAACTTTTCTCTGGTTAAACATCAGCAGGTTCTTCGGCTTCTTCAAAAAAGATCTCGAGCATAAAAAAACCCGGATGTTGCCATCCGGGTTTTCAAAGCTAATCAATACGTTCTAGAAATTAGAACATATAGCCAACGTTCGCACCGAAGGCGATCGTGGTGATGTCGCGGCTTTCGCTATCCAAAGGAACGTTCACGAAAGCGGAACCCATGAACTTGTCCATGGTTCCAGAAATCGAAGGAGAAATCTGGTGAACAAGCTTGGGCAAAGAGCCTCGGAAATTGGAATCGGCAGCCAAGGCGTTGTACTCGAGGTTTACATGCATGTTGTTGGTAGCATGCCAGCTAGCGGCCACTTGGCCCGTGAAAGAGTTTGAGCTCTTATCATCGGCGTCATTGTTATAGGAGTAGCCGTATCCAAAATTACCTTTGAGGGTAATCATGTCAGCGGTCAACCAGAGACCAATTGTAGGAACAATCGATGTCGTCTTGGTATAGTATTTGTAAGCATCAATGGCGAAGTTGGATCCAGCAACGAAGCCACCTTCAGCTTTTCGTGAAGTCGGCATCCATGCATTCAACACAGCGCTATAACCCCAGGTCATTTCACGATCTGAAGTAGGCATAGATTTGTTCCAGCCCAAGCCAAGACCGATGTTTCCAAGGGCCGATCGGCTTGTTCCGCTGAGCTTTTCGCCAGCCATGTAGAAAGGAACGTTGAAGGTTACAGGAATATTGGCAGAAGCATTGTAAGCTCCACGAAGTTGGAATGCAGCAATGTTCGCTGATTCACCAGTGATGGTTCCTGTATCCTTGACCAAAGTGTCTTGGAAATTAAGAGTCACGTTGTTTTTTTGAGTTAAAGTTTCACCGACATAGTAGGGAGCGGCGTTAAGACCGGTCACGCTGAGCCCTAAAGCGGCAATAATCGCGATTTTCATTTTATAGTTCTCCTTTAATAGAGATGTTTTCCATGGTTAATGTTTTCTCTAGGTTGCAGGGAGAGGGCCATTCGACCAAACACCCTAAAACCCATCAAATGGTTTCATTGATGGTAGAAGGCTGTCAATTGTTTGCAGGTCAAAACTGAGCTTTGAAGTGCTGCAGCGCACTGCCATAACGCGTTGGAATGATTGAACTTTGCTCAGTCTCGGAATCGCAGTTGGACTTAAGACCATAGTAATAAGAGCCAAGTTCATCGAGCCAAAACTCAGATTTAAATGGCCAGAATTGAACCATCTCATCGAAGTCGACCTCACCGAGATTGATGATCTTCACCTGAGCTTGTTCCTCGGGAGGGCGTCCCAAAAGTTGATTCGCCGCTGCTTGAAGAATCTCAATGGCAATCAGATCGGCTTGTGCGAGTAAATCGCTTACTTGTTTGTCGGCAAGCGTCAAAACTCGGCGAGTTTCCTGGGAGAGCCTTGAGCGAACAGAGGCAAGCGCGCTTGAAGCAAGTGCTTGCTCGCGTCTTCCTTGGAGAGCTTTGACTTCATTCGAAAGAGCAAGTTGAGCTCGCATGAGACTTCTGAATCTTGAATCCGAAGTTAAGAATCCCAAAAGGCCCTTATTCACGGCTTTGAGGATTCGGTCATCGAACAAAAACGAAGAGGGTTCGCGGTTCAGGAGTTCTCGAGCTTGTCTTTGCACGGGTTCAAACCGGCGCTTCATTTCCTCGACGGTTCCTGTGGCTCGATCGAAGTAGCAGAGCTGAAAAAATGAGGCAGCTCGAACAACCCAAGCTTCGGGGTAGAAGGCGGAATCAAAATAGGGAGACAAGAAGCTCAAACTCACTCCCAAAGATCCGTTCATGTCTCCATTGAGATAAAACGACCATCCCTTTTCAAACACAGCTTGAAAGAACTCAGAGTCGAGTTGTCTCACTTGATTGTAGTGGTAGATGGCTTGCTTGTAGTCTCCCACTTCATGAAACACTCGAGCCGCACCCATAAAAGCAAGGTTTTGCAGTCGTCGAGAAACGCTTAAGCGATCGTCAATGAGCTGACGGAATTGCTCTAAACTCTGTTGATATCGACCTCGTGCGGCTTCTAGAACGCCTCTGAGATATTTTTTCTCATTGGGGAATCGTTGAATGCCCGCAATCCTTTGCTCGGCAGTCATATAGTCGCTGCGCTCAAGTGCACGACCGGCCTCACGAAGATTGCGAAGTTCATTCACCGTTGAGTTCTGAACATTTTCAAAGTCTAAAAAGAAATCAACTTCTTGGTTGAAGTAGGCCTTCAACAGGGGATCCGAGTAATTCGCTCTTGCATCGAGGATCAATGCCGTCATGGGCGCAAAGCTTCGAATCGAGTCGCCACCCAGAGCAAACGCTTGAGTCGTCATCGACAGTGAAATCAGGAATGAAAAAAATCCCCTCATAAGATCTCCTTAGTATGGCTGGCGGAGCGGAAACATAATCGAAAGACCAGCTGTGAGCGTAAAGTTATGAGCAATCTCAGACTGTCGTGTGGAGCCCGAAGGGTTGTTACGTCTGTAGACGTAGTCTCTAAACTCCACTCGGCTGCTGAGGAACTCATTCAAAAAGAATCGATAGCCACCACCGATGTTGGCCATGAACGATGAGCCGTCAACTAACCCTGAGTAGCTTGTGACGCCCCCTCCTCCGATGAAGTAGATATCAAAATTCGAAACGGCCCAGGTAAACAAGCTGATTTTTCCGTAGAGCGGCGAAAAGGAGACTGAAGCCTGATAAAAGGCGATTCGATTGTTGTCTCCCATCTGAAATCCAAACCCTCCGAGTCCCGCCTCCACGGCCATATTTTCGAGAAAGTGATACTGGTAGAGGCCTGTGACTAGGCCGTATCCCCCGCCATTTAAGATCCCACCGAGCTGGAATCCAAACTCATGACGACCTTGTTTGGTGTAGAGTTTCTTATGAATGCTGTGAATGTCGTCTCGATCCCAAATTCTCATTTGCTCCTGGAAAGCTTCCTGGGCAATTGCCGCATCCGATCCGATAAGAACTTTCACAAAAAACAAAATGCCTGTTAAGGCTGTAGAAGGCTTAAACATATAGAAAGAGTCTAATATGAAGCAGAAGGCGAACCAAGCTGAAGTTAACAGTCCAATCACTCAGACATCCTCTGGGATCGTCATCAAAGAGGTCTACGGTCCGGGAGAGGCGGGCGAGTTTCCCTACATTCGTGGGCCCTACAAAACGATGTACAGACAAAGGCCGTGGACGATGCGGCAATACAGTGGTTTCGGATCTGCGAAGGAGACCAATCAGCGCTTTCAGTATCTTTTGAAGAACGGTCAAACCGGCCTTAGCTGCGCCTTCGATCTACCGACTCAGATGGGATACGACTCGGATCATTCCATGGCCGAAGGAGAAGTGGGTCGCGTGGGTGTTGCCATATCTTCGATTGAAGATATGGAACTTTTACTTGCGAAGCTGCCCTTGGATGCTTTGAGCACTTCGATGACAATTAATGCAACAGCTTCAACTCTTTTGTCTTTGTATGTAGCGGTTGCAAAGAAGAGAAAAATTCAGCCCCAGCTTCTTCGGGGAACAATTCAAAACGATATTTTGAAAGAGTATGTCGCGCGCGGGACTTACATTTATCCCCCAGCTTTTTCTTTGAAGCTTGTGGCTGATACATTTCGCTTTAGTCATTCAGTGGTGCCCAAGTGGAATCCTATCTCGATCAGTGGCTATCACATTCGAGAGGCGGGGTGCACGGCTGCACAAGAGATTGCATTTACGTTGAGCAATACATTTGCCTATGCGGAGGCTGCAATCAAAGCGGGCCTTAAGCTTGAGACTTTTGTTCCACGATTGTCGTTCTTCTTTAATGTTCACAATCATTTTTTCGAAGAGATTGCTAAGTTTCGAGTCGCGAGAAAGATCTATGCGGAGGAAATGCGTCGACGATTTGATGCTCCTCCAGAAGCTTTGGCTCTGCGATTCCACGCTCAAACTGCAGGGTCAACATTGACTGCTCAGCAGCCCATCAATAACGCCATTCGGGTCGCTTACCAGGCCCTCGCTGCTGTTTTGGGCGGGACCCAAAGCTTGCACACGAACTCTTTTGATGAAGCCTTGTCGCTTCCGACTGAGCAAAGTGCGCTGTTGGCTTTGCGAACGCAGCAGATTTTGGCTCATGAAACCGGTGTGACCCAGACAGTCGATCCTTTGGCGGGCTCTTATTACTTGGAGGATCTATGCCGAGATCTGGAAGAGAAGAGTATGCAGATTATTGGACGAATTGATGCCATGGGCGGCATGCTCAAGGCCATTGAGACCGGATATGTCCAAAAAGAGATTCAAAACGCAGCCTTTCAAGCTCAAAAGTCGATTGATTCTGGGGCTCAGCTTGTTGTGGGTGTGAATTCCTATCAAATGGAGGAGAAAGCTCCTAAAAATCTGCACTCTCTTAACACGCGAGTGGTGAAGGAGCAGTTGTCGCGTTTGAAGACGTTCAAAGCGAAGCGCAAGAAAGCGGAAGTCGACCGAGCTTTAAGGGCTCTTGAGGCGGAGGCGATTAAGCTGCACCAAGGAGCTCCGGCACAGGTTTGTGAGACGATTGTATCGGCCGTGGAGTCCAAAGTGACTTTGGGTGAAGTCGCGGATGTGTTTCGCTCTATTGCTGGAACCTATTCGGGCTAGATAAGATTTTAAAACTTCCAGAGGTTGGTTAAGCTCAGACCATGAGCAAAATTTGGTCTGCTAGTTTTCTCGTTTTTCTTTTGCCAAGCCATTTTCTTCATGCCGGGGATTGGAAGTCAGAGGCTCGTGCTGAGCTAGCTCGCTTTGGTTCGAGTGCCGGACTCTCTGTCAGGACTTTGGACGGGGAGGAGCTCCTCCAAGTGAACGGTGAGAAGCTCTTTGTTCCAGCTTCAACTGCAAAGTTGATTTCGTCGTCCTGTGTTCTCAAGGAGTTGGGGATCGCTCATAGTCTAAAGACTCAGTTTGGTTATGTGGGGGAGTTTTCTGGAGGTGTCATCAAGGGAGACCTCGTCATTCGAGGGGCGGGAGATCCTTCCTATGTGATCGAGGATTTGAAACAGGATGTGGAGATTCTACAGAAAGTCTTTGGTGTTCGAGAAATCCGAGGGCAATTGGTTTTCGATGCGAGCTTTCTCGGAATTGAGAAGATTAGTTTGAATGATGATTTCTCTGGTGATGACGGCCGATCCTTTGCTGTTGAATTGACTCCTTTTCCGTTTAATCATAACTCGTTTTCGATTTGGGTTTGGTCTGAGGGTGGAGTCGTTCAAGTTCAGCACTATCCTCGGGAAGCTCTGAATCCTAAAATTTCGAATCGAGTTAAACTTGTTACGGGATCTGCTCAAGCGGTGTCCGTGCAATACAACCGGGACACGCAAACCATTGAGCTGACAGGCTCGATTGGCAGAGACGCGTCTCCTCGAGTGATCTACCGGGCTGTTCCTGATGTCTATGATTCCTTGGCAAGGGTCTTTCAGCGCGTTTGGAATGAGTCAGGTGGAAAGTGGAGTCCGATGGACTATCGAGTTTCGGCAAAGCCGGTGTCATTCAAGAGGATTTGGACTCACGAGTCGCGTCCCATCACTCGAATGTATTTGGACATCAACAAGCTATCGACAAACTTTGGTTCTGAGCTTTTGTCTTTAGTCGCCGCTGAGGTGAAGTACGGCGCACCTGCGAGTCTTGTTAAATCCCAACAGTTCTTGCGAGATTGTTTGAAGGAGTGGAATATTTCATCTCAAAGAGCAGAGCTGGAAAATGCGTCTGGTCTCTCACGCAAATCAAAAGTGGCTCCTTCGGCGTTCACGGAAATCATGGCAAAGACCCGAAAAGAAGACTTTTTTCCCGAGCTTCTTTCGTCGCTGTCGATTTTGGGTCAGGACGGAACAACTCGATCGCGTTTAGGCGAGTACTCAGGCAGAGCGCGCCTCAAGACGGGCTCCATCAAGGGAGTGAGGTCTATTGCTGGGTTTCTTGATCCACAATCTTCAAGGGCCCTGGCCTTTTCTCTCATTTTTAACGATTCAAAAGCTTCAGACGCAGACTTACGAGTGGTTGAAGATAAGATCATTCAAATCATCCTGAGGCAGAAAGTGTGAAAAAAATTCTGAACATTGCCCACCGGGGATATTCAGCCAAGTATCCGGAAAACACTCTTCGAGCCTTTGATGAAGGGATGCGAGCGGGTGCTGATGGCTTTGAGTGTGATTTGAGACTCAGTGCCGATGGCCATGTTGTCGTTTTTCACGATGATGACCTGAAGCGGTTGTGCGGGGTGAAGGGCTCGATTGAGCAAATGACTCTTAAAGAGATTCAATCGCTAAAAGTTTTCAGCCAGGAAGCGATACCCACACTTGAGGAACTGCTGCAGAATTTTCACACCACTCGGATCAATCTTGAGATCAAGAAGTCAAATCGAGACGCAGTTGTGGTCGAGCAAGTTCTTCGAATCCTAACCAAGCAGCGTCCGAGGGGCGCAATTTTGCTTTCGTCATTTTCACTCGAGGTCATGCGGGCGCTATCGGTAATGGATGCTAAGCGCACCTTGGGTGATCATGGAATGCTTGTGTCTACGTCTCATATCGCTGACCTGCCTCGAATCTCGCAAAAGCTCTCTTGTGATACGTGGAATGTTCCTCGGCAGATTTTGTCAGCACCTTGGAGTAAGCGTTGGAAGGATATCGGCATCCCACCGCTCTGGATCTGGACACTCGATGAGCCGGATCAATGGAAATCGGTGATGGACTCGTCGCTTCCGTTTCAGGCGATTATCACGAATAAACCGAGGGCATTGGCGGACTACCTGACGAAGACTGTCAAATCTTAAAACTGAACGCCGGCCGACATCGTTGCTGACATCGATGGGTAGAAGACTTCAGTTTGTGCAAACAAGCCTTTGAAGATCGGCATGCTCATCATGACCCCATGTCGAAAGAAAGTATTGGAAATGCTCGGGGTGAGTGATCGCAAAACTGTGTAGTTATACTGAAGAATGTAGCCCACCTGAGCTAATGTGAGGCGATGATAGGCTCCGAGTACGGCCTGTCCTGCGAAATTCCAAAGACCCGGGCCGCCAATGGTGCGAGTCATTGTAGCGCTCGTGCTGACGCAGGGGACTAGGTCCACATAGACAAGATTTGCAAAGTCGAGAGTTTGTCCGGCAATCGTGAGGTTGACGGCGGTGGATGAGTTTTCCGAGATCACCTGGCTCATGCCTCCTTCGATGTTGAGGCCAAACGGAAGTCCGATTCCAGCCTTTGCAAACAGCGTGCGAGAAAACAGGGAAGTTGTGCCATCGACGGTGTAGGCTTTGAGGATCTCAGCATCGACTTGGAAGAGATGAAAACCCGCTTGGAGATAGGGGCGAAAGGGGCCTGGTAGTTTCACTCGATTTTGACTTTGCATGACCGAGAATGCGATTGCCTCAGAAAAAAGCCGAGCATCTTGCGCGAAGGTGTCTGCAGGGCCGGCTTCTCGAGACTCCTCAAGCTTTCCGATGTCCCAGGCGGATTTTACTCGAGGAGCGGCGGCTAGGCCGGGAAAACCCATCAAAATGCAGGCTAAGAGACCAAAGAATAGACTAGTGCTGATGATTCTCATATCTCATAACTTGGAGTAAAAATTTGCATTACTCAAGGAGCTCTTTATGGGAAGGCGAAATTTTCGAGTTGGTATTGTGGGTGCGACGGGACTTGTTGGGCGCGAGATGGTCAAGGTTTTAGAGGATAGAGATTTTGCGGTGAAGGAACTTAAGCTCTTTGCATCAGAGCGAAGCCTCGGGGAGAAAATTGAGTTTCGTGGCGAAGAGATTGCCGTTGAAGTTCTCGACTCTAAGTCGCTGAAAGGTGCTGAGCTTGATTTTGCTTTGTTCGCCACAAGTGCTGAGTTGTCGTCTCAGTTTGTTCCCGTGGCAACAGCCAGTGGTGCCATTGCGATTGATAACTCTTCTCACTTTCGGATGAATCAGGAGATTCCCTTGGTTGTTCCCGAGGTCAACGCCTCCGACATTGAGATGGCAAAGTCGCATCGGATTATTGCAAATCCGAATTGCTCAACCATTCAATTGGTCTGCTGTTTGAAACCTCTGCATGACAGAGTTCCGTTGAAGAGAGTGGTGGTCTCCAGTTACCAATCTGTCTCTGGAGCGGGAAGTGATGCGATTGATGAGCTTGAGAGTCAAATCCGACAGTTGTTTTCCAATGAGGCTATTACGCGAAAAGTGTTCCCGCATCAGATTGCCTTTAATTGCATTCCGCAGATTGATTCATTTACGGCTAATGGATTTACGAAAGAGGAAATGAAGATCATTCAAGAGAGCAGAAAGATTCTTCATCTTTCTCAGCTTCGCATCACGGCGACTACTGTGCGAGTTCCTACACTTGTTTCTCACGCAGAGAGTGTGAATGTTGAGTTTGATCAGGCTTTTGATGTTGAGGCGGCTCGAGATGCTTTGGCTCAGGCGGGCATTCAGGTCTTGGATGAGCCAAGTGAGGGGCTCTATCCATTAGGGTTCAATGTTGCCGGAACAGATGAGGTCTATGCCGGCCGCATTCGAAGAGATGAGTCTGTTCCCCATGGTCTTCATTTGTGGATTGTGGCGGATAATTTGAGAAAGGGAGCTGCCACAAATGCGGTTCAAATTGCTGAAGAGTGTGTTGAGCGCGGCTTTTTGCGCGCTACCGTTTAGTTCTTACAGCCAAACAACTCCTAGCGATGTGACCTCTTACAAGGGTCGAATAGATGCGCTCCGCTCAGATTCTTTGAGTGCCGCTGCCCTTCGAGCAGATGGTCGCTATTTGTTTCTTTCCAAAACGGGGGCCTCATTTCTTGCGCTGGATCTGCAGGACATGGGACTTGAGGGTTCAAGTATTTCCGCTGATGGAAGTATTGTGGATCTCTTCATGCCCTCATCAACGGAGATCATCGCCACTCATCAAAAGGGAGTTCAATATTTTGATGTTTCAAAACCGTTTTCGATTTCAAAGTTTGATGCGAAGTACACACGTCCCACTGAGACCCCAACTCGGACAGTGAGCGATTCCTGCTGGTTGGGGCAGAGAAAAACTGCGCTTCTCGAGGAGTCCACTGGCTCGGAACATATTCTTCGGTTCGTTGAGGGTTCGAATCTCGTCGCCGCGGTTACTTGGGCGTCGATCTTTCCGAGTGCAACCACTGCTCTAAGCCCGATGGCCATTTGGTGTACGGCTGATTCTGTTTTGCTCCTCGCGATGGAGGGAAGTTGGGGAACGAAAGATAGCTTTCGACTCGCCCGAATCTCAGCTTCGAATCAAAGTATCTCAACAGCCTCATTTACTTTGACCGATCGATTCATTGACGATGCCGTTCTTTCGCCTCGGCTAGATCAGCTTCTTGTTCTTGCGAATCGGCAGTTGCCTCAAGATAATCGCGAGGATGCGCGCGTAGTGGCCATCTCGACTTCGAGCCTGGAGACGACAGCGGTCAAGGCCGCTGGCTCAGGGGCGAGAGCTCTAGCGGCTTTCAAACTGGGGGATCAATTTCGCTTGGGCGTCTTTGTTGATACATTTTATCCTGAGGTCACTGCGTCGGAATCCACACGATTTCCGATGACCGCTCTGCCACTCACGAACTCATCATCTTTTGAGGGTCGATGGGGAGAGGGATCTTCCGCGGTGGGATCAAGAAAGCCCTCGCTATGGTTGTCATCAGGTGTTGATCATTACAAGTATGGGCTTTCGGAGTCCGCTGGCGTTTCGTTGCTGGGCTCTGGGCCTAATGTAACGCTGACAACTCGGCCTGAGGAGTCGCAGATAACTGCCTCATCGCCTCTTACTTTGTCCTTTAGTGCTGATCGTAGAATCCAGTATCAGCTTCGATTGAAGCAGGACTACGCGGAGGATGGAAGCTCGGCGGGCTTGTCGCGAGAGTATGGCACGCTTGTCAGCTCTGGAGTGATCGATGAAAACCAAAGCTCGGGAGAGCTGACGTTCTCTATCTCCGATCTCAATCTTTCGCTAGAGCGCTCCATGAGCTTGAGTCTTATTGCTTGGGATCCTGCTCTGTCTCAAGGTTCAGAGCCTCAGACTAGAATCGGGATTCCGTTTGTCTATGACGAACCTCCCTCGGAGGTCAGGAATCTTGTCGTGAAATCCGGAGATCAGTCAGTTCATCTTTATTTTGATCCCCCGGTAGGCGGGGATATATCGCAGTACTACGTTGATTACTCTTTTGAAGCGACGGATCTTGATTCATTCGATCCCGATGCTTCCCGGAGTTTTGAAAGTGGAATTTCTGGCTACACCCTGACGTCTCCGAAAATTGTTTCGGCCTCAAATCAAAAAACGCATATTGTTTTGTCGCCGATTGAAAACTATCGGGAACTTTATTTTAAAATCTACGCGGCCGATAAGGCTGGTCAGCTGACTGAGTCACCTCAGCTCAAAAGCGCTCAAGGTTATGACACTCTCTCTGTTGCGCAGGCTCTTGGGGGGACTCGCAGTTGCTCACTCGGTGTCTCGACTCAAAGGGCAGGCTCGCTTCAGCTTTGGGCTGTCTCCGTGTTTCTGATCTTGCTGGGATTTGTTCGTTTTTCGGGCAAAAAAAATTGGGTTCAGCACTTCTAGAAATCGGAGGGGAGGGGATTGAGATCTAAAGGGCGCTGAACCCAAACTTAAAAAACCTAAACTGTACAATCCATTTAGGACCGATCACGCAGCATGTCAAAAAGAAAAAATGAAAAATGAGATCCGGTTTTAGATCTCGTAAACTAGCGGAATTACTACGGGTTTTACGCCGTTGGCCTTGTAAAAAAACCTTCTCGTGACTCGCCTCAATTCCTCTGAAAGTTCTGTGGCGTCTCGGCGAGCCTCCTCAGAATGCTCACGAAAGGCTCTCATAAGCTCCTTCTTGAGCGCATCCAGATCGATCTCATCGTTGACCCCTCGAATGTCAAAATCAGGTCCTTCAATGATCGTTGCTCGGTTGCTATCAACAACGACGCTCACCACTACGACCCCTGTGTGAGCCATTTGGCGTCGGTCTCTCAGCAGCTCCTCTTTCAAATCACCCGCCGCCTCATCCAGGAAAATCTTTCCGCAAGGCACTCGTCCAATCTTTCGAAAGGCATTGGGAGTGAGCTCTAAGACGTCCCCATTTTCCGCCACAACGCTATGAGTTTTGGGTACAGCATCCTTGGCGAGATCAGCGTGCATGACGAGCATTCGATACTCCCCATGAACGGGAAAAAAGAATTTGGGCTTCACCCACTGGAGAAGCTTCGCTTGCTCATCTTGATAGGCGTGGCCTGAAGCATGCACCAGGGCATGATCGGAATCGATGACTCGAGCTCCTCGACGATAGAGATTGTTTACAAGATGGGAAATCGCGCGCTCGTTTCCTGGAATATGTCGTGAGGACATGATTACCGTATCACCGTCGTTAAGTTTCACATCGGGATGATCATTTAAACTCATTTTGTAGAGCGCTGAGCGCGGTTCTGCCTGAGTTCCGGTGGCGATGATAGCGACCTCTTCAGGCGGATAGTCTTCGACATCACTTAAAGAGATCAGCCACTCGGGATCAAGCTTGAGCAGCTTCAGTCGCTGTGCGATGTCTGCGTTTGAGTTCATCGATCTTCCGCAGAGGGCCACTCGACGACCTGAGTCCTTCGCTGCCTTGTAAATCTCCTGAATGCGATGAATGTTGGATGCAAATACAGCCGTGATGATCTTCCCATCTTTAATCGTTTCAAACAGCTGCCGAATTCCCTTTGCGACATCTGACTCCGAGGTGCTCCAACCTTTACGTTCCACATTTGTTGAGTCCGACATTAGAAGCAAAATATCTTCGTCTGCCATTTCGGCGAATCGTCCCTCATCAAACTTCAAGCCGTCGATGGGCTGTCGATCAATTTTAAAATCACCTGAATGTACAAGCGATCCGATGGGAGTTTTGATGAGGAGTCCCATGCTTTCGCATATGGAGTGGGTGACCTGAAGGGCCTCAATCGTAAAATCCGCAACCTTGAAGGAATCCTTCACTTTCACCTTTTGAAGCTTGGCGCCACTGAGGCTGCCTGCTTCTCTCATTCGATCTTCGACGAGGGCGAGAGTAAACTCCGTGCCGAAGACTGTGGGGCGCTTGAGGTCATTGTAGAGATAGGCGACTGCGCCAATATGATCCTCATGCCCGTGGGTGAGAACAATTCCTTCGATCTGAAGAGGGCTTTCCTTCAAGAATTGAATATTGGGGACAATCAAATCAACGCCCAGCATGGCTGCTTCGGGAAACATGACTCCGCAATCGATCAGAATCCCTCGACCCTGATGGGCAAGAACCATCAAATTCATTCCAATTTCCCCAACGCCCCCCAAGGGAACGAGGTAGAGGCAACCCTTCTTTTTCCAATCGATTTTTGACCAGTCAGTTAGCTTCGTCACAATCTCGTAGACTAGCGAGCTTCTCCTCGGGGGTCCAGCATGCTACGGTGAGGTCGTGGTTCGTTTGTATGCTCCGGTTAATTTTGAAGTCGGTGGTGAAGTTTCGTTGCCATCATCGGAGTTGCGCTATTTTAAGGTTGTTCGACGCGGTCAGGGCCCAGTGGTTTTGTTTAACAGCTTCGGACAGCTGGCTCATGGAACGATTGAGGGTAAGGTTTTTCTGATCAGTGAGGTGGAGTTGGCCCGTGCTTCGTCATTGGACTTAAGGGTTGCCTTGGCTTTGCCTGAATCAGCGGTGGTGTTTCAACTTGTACGTCAGCTTTCCGAACTTGGTGTAAAGAGCTTGCATCTCTTTGGCGCTGAAAGATCTCAGAAGTCTAAGGCGCGACTGTCCTTGGACTTTAAAGAGAGGCTCGAGAAGATTGCGATTGAGTCGTGCCGACAGTCTGGGCGCGACCGGCCACTTGAGATTGACTTTGTGCACTTCTCTTCGTTGCAGTCCGCGCCAGAGGTTAATCGATTCGTGTTTGATGAGACTGAGTCTTCGGACCAGGTTCATTTCAGTGCCTCAAAATCAACGTTGATGGTCATTGGCTGTGAGGGTGGATGGACCTCTTCGGAGAGAAGCTTTTTTGAGCAGTGGGGCTATCGTCGAGTTCATTGGCCGATTCCGGTTCTCAAGGTGGATACGGCGGCCGTTGCTGCTGTTGGCTGGGCGCTTCCCCATATCTTTGTTTAACGGCTCTAGAGCGTTTGGGACTCAGCGCGTCAAGTTTTAAACCTGAGAAATTACTTTTTACAGACGTTCTGTGGCTGTTGACCCGGACACTGTCTCATTCCTACAATTAAGGTATGAGGGCTCTCCATTCAGCAGCACTAGCTGCGTTGTTTACTATTGTCGTCGGTTGCTCAGCAAAAAACGCAAAGGTTTCGTCTCGAAACTCCGTTGATTTTGAAGACGAGATTGCTAGAGAGAATCCTCCTATTTCCGAAGAGGAGTTTGAG
>JBEIHI010000038.1:0-15000 GCA_040381435.1 Bacteriovoracaceae bacterium
AAACAAAGCGCCACAAAGTACATGTGCAAATCCTCAAGGGATTTGAAGATCGAAAGAACCGCAGCAACACCGTAGCCACCACCAATAGCGAGGCGACGCAGCCAAGGCTGTCCCTTTTGTTTGGGGTAACACATGGACAAATGCACGAGGGCAAAGCTTAACAAAGGAACAACGAGTGAAAGTCCGATCGGAGCGCCAAAGGTCAACATCGGGAACAGCCCCAGAAAGACCAAACTGAGCAACATACATAAACTTGAGAAGACAACGATGGCCTCGCGGTTGGTTCGTTTCGCCCCTCGCTGCAACAGAACACCGATCGCAAAAACTAAAAAGATCAAAGAGAGTGCTAAAGGAATCACAAAGAGTGTGAGGACGGACTGGCGAGAATGGCGCTTTAATCTGGTTGAAACGATCTGTTCTTTGCCCTCACGCTCGATGCTGATTTTAACGATGTCGCCGGATTTCTTACCCTTCAAAAAATTGCGAACACTTTTGAGACTTAAGGGGCGCCCCTCAACAGCCACAACACGATCTCCAGGCTGTAAAATCTGGGGCTTATGAAACCACTCCTCGTATTGAACAACAGAGACACGACCGTTGGGTCCTGAGAAAAAATCAAACCGTGCGGACTTTTGATTGTGGGTGAAATAATAACTCGACCAGGCCGCCACAAGACCCCAAACAAGAATGACGGCTAGAACTCTCCACCTCATGATGCGCCTCTCTATATAATGCGGCTCTATAGAAAATGATAGGGATCTCGATCAAGCTTTACCTTGGCGTTGAGGGGCTTGCTGTCGATGGCGTCAAGAATTGAGGTTATAAGGGCTGTAGTCGGCGTTTTGGCATCTGAGCGGCTCAAAATCTGATAGCGGTAGTAGCCCTTCCAGCGACTTAAGGGGGCTGGCGTGGGCCCCCGATTAAACAGCTTATAAGCAGTCCCCATGCGGTCTAGAGAGTTTTTAAGCGTTTCCGCAGATTGGCGCACCACGGACTCGGATTTGTGGCTGAGGGTCCAGAGCGTGAGTTTTTTGTACGGTGGAAGCTCCGCAACCCAGCGAACTGCCAGCTCTCCTTGGGCAAACTTCTCAAAGGCATCATCCCCTTCGAGTGAAGCAAAGAGTGGGTGGTCCTTTTGGAAAGTCTGAATAATGAAGCGAGAGTCCTGACCTCGCCGACCCACTCGCCCGCGCAACTGCTTCAGCAGCTGAAAGCTTCTTTCCATTCCTCGAAAGTCTGGAACCCCCCAACCTTGATCGGCGAGGATCACACCCAACAAAGAAAGTTTAGGAATGTCGATCCCTTTAGAAATCATTTGTGTGCCGATCAAGATATCGATTTTGCCTTGAGCAAACTTTTCAATCACTTCGGCCAATTTGTTGGTCTGTGCCGTTTCATCTCGGTCAAGACGCGCTACTCGTGCGTCAGGGAATCGAGCCTTGATCTGCATTTCAACTTCTTTGGTCCCGATACCGCCCTCAAAAAACTCCTTGTGCCCGCACGATCGACAAGGTTGTGAGAGCTTTTGCTGAAAGCCGCACCAATGACAAATCGCAACCCCTCGATCCCGATGCACCGTCAACGTGGTACTGCAATGCTGACAGTTGGTTTCCTGTCCACAGCTTGTGCAAAGACGCTGGGAAGCTGAGCCTCGGCGATTGAGGAACAGCAAGCTTTGTTCTCCCTTGGTGAGATTCTCAATGAGGGCCTCGTGCAAAACGGGAGAGATAAAAGATTTGTCCCGATCCTTAAACTGGGCCTTGAGATCCACGACTTCTTGTTTGATGTCTGGCGTTTTGAAAAAAGGTTTGAGGCGATGAATGGGAAGATTTTGAGATTTCATTCGCTCATAGGTTTCAAGGCTCGGGGTCGCAGACCCCATGACAATTGGAATGCGAAGCATCTGAGCCTTCCAAATGGCAAGGTCTCTTGCGTTGTAACAACCGCGCTCGTTTTGTTTGTAGGAATTATCGTGTTCTTCATCGACAACAATGGTCTGAAGATTTTTGTAGGGCAAAAACAATGCCGATCGCGTTCCCAAAAAGATTCCAGGCTTACCCGAGGCAGCGAGAGCAAAACACTCTTCGCGACGCGACTCTTTGAGCTGGGAGTGAAACACACTGACCTCAGCACCGAGTCGCTCTTTCATTCGCTGCTCAAACTGAGGAGTCAGAGCGATCTCAGGAACCAAAAACAAGGCCTGGCCACCGCGCTCATAAATTTTCTTGAAAACATGGAGATAGACTTCTGTCTTTCCACTCCCCGTTTCTCCCAGCAACAGATGCTGAGTGAAATCCTGCTTCGAAAGCACATCTTCAACGACTGCGTTTTGCTGAGGTGAGAGATCCAAAAGATTGAACTTAAAGTTTTTGGGCTCAACTTCTTTGAGCGGTTTTCCATCGGCGACCCGCTTTGGAATCGAAAAATTCAAAAGCTCCCCAAGCGAAACACCGTAGTAGTCACTCGCCTTTTGATAGAACTCAAGATCCTTGGCACCAAACATCGGCGCTTGATCGAGAATCTTGGTGATACGCTTAAGACCCTTGGGTTCTGCAAAAGCGGCTCGCCAGACAACTCCCAAAACCTCTCGGCGTCCAAAAGGAACGCGCACACGCGTCCCCTGAGTGAGAGGAACGTCCGACTCGTAAGTAAACAAGCGACGAAGCGGAGAGCGAACGGCGACTTCAACAAGGCTTCGGGGCAAAGAGACCTCGATCAAACTTCCCGCATCGGAATGCGAACTTTGGTTTTGGCCGCGTAATCAATGGCTTCTTGATAGCCTGCATCCACATGACGAATCACGCCCATGCCCGAATCGGATGTCAGCGTTCTCTCCAGTCGTGCGTCGGCATCGGCGGAGCCGTCGGCTACGATCACAACTCCTGAGTGCTGAGAGTATCCCATGCCTACTCCACCGCCGTGATGAAAACTCACCCATGAAGCCCCATTGGCTGTGGCGATCATGGCATTAAGAATAGGCCAATCACTGACAGCGTCACTGCCGTCCTTCATGGCTTCGGTTTCGCGGTTGGGTGAAGCAACCGAGCCGCAATCCAGATGATCGCGGCCAATTACGATCGGGGCTTTGACTTTTTTGGTGCGCACAAGCTCGTTGAACATCAAACCCGCTTTGGCGCGCTCACCGTATTTGAGCCAGCAGATTCGAGCCGGCAAGCCTTGGAACTGCACGCGCTTGCCTGCTTCTTCGAGCCATCGATGCAATCGATGGTGATCGGGGAAAAGCTTGATAAGAGCTTGATCGGTGACTTTGATATCTTCGGGATCTCCGGAAAGCGCTACCCACCGAAACGGACCATTGCCTTCACAAAACATCGGACGAATAAAGGCAGGCACAAAGCCCGGATACACGAAGGCGTCTTTGTAGCCAGCTTCAAGAGCATGTCCGCGCAAGTTATTGCCGTAATCAAACACAATGCTGCCGCGTTTTTGGAACTCCACCATGGCTTGGCAATGTTTGACCATGGTCTGCAAACTCATCTCTTTGTATCGATTGGGATTCTTGCGCGCTTCAGCCAGAGACTTCATGTCAACGCCTTCGGGAACGTAGCCGTAGACAGGATCGTGAGCTGACGTTTGATCCGTCACCATGGGTGGCAGAACATTGCGCTTAAGCAGCTCATGATAAACAGTGGCCGCATTGCCAACGAGACCGACTGAGATGGGCTTTCGGCTTTGAGTGGCTTCTTCGATCCATTTCAGCGCTTCATCCAAGGAGTGAGTCATTTTGTCGAGATACTTGGTGTCGAGTCGCTTTTGGATTCGAGAGGGATCGACATCCACGCCCAGAAAACTTGCACCCGCAATGACAGCGGCCAGAGGCTGAGCTCCGCCCATTCCTCCCAGACCACCGGAGAGAATCCATTTGTTGGTGAGATCACCGTTGAAGTGCTTTCGACCACACTCAGCAAAGGTTTCGTAAGTGCCCTGCAAAATTCCCTGGGTCCCGATATAGATCCAAGACCCTGCGGTCATTTGGCCGTACATCATGAGACCTTTGGCTTCGAGCTCATCAAAGTGCTGCCACGTGGCCCAGCGCGGAACCAAATTGGAGTTGGCAAGCAAAACGCGAGGAGCATCTTTGTGAGATTTAAAAATCCCAACGGGCTTACCCGATTGAACCAGCAAGGTTTCATCGGATTCTAAGTTTTGAAGCGACTTAATGATGGCCTCAAGAGCTTTGGGATTTCGAGCCGCTTTTCCCCGGCCTCCGTAAACCACGAGGTCTTCGGGCCTTTCGGCCACCTCGGGATCTAAGTTGTTTTGAAGCATTCTCAGAGCTGCTTCTTGAATCCATCCTTTACAGTGAAGTTCCGTTCCTCGATATGCGCGCATACACAAGTTTTGGCATAGATTGAGGGGGGCCGTCATTAGACAAAAAAAGACCCCGATGCCTAAGAGACAACGGGGTCGAGGTTGAGGCGGCACTGTTGATATTTGCTTTTTCAGTGTTGAGCCACCACGCCGGCAGCCAACGCTGATAAGAGAGTGCGAGGAGTGAGCCAATTGAGCTTATGAGAATAAACGGAGGATAAACGCCTCCAAAGTGAGCACCAATCCAGGTCTTTAAAAAATGCGGACAATCCCGGCAAGAAGCGGCAATCCCCGTCTCAGGATCATTCAATTGGGGGCTGCCGAGTTTGACTACTTGGTGAGAGGAAACATCTGAAGATTGATCTGATAAACCCGGTTGTGAGAGGGCTTCACTTGACCGTACTTCTGAAACACGCGGCGACGAAACTCCGTCACTTCCTGCTTGAGCTGATCGAGCTCATCATCCCCCAAGGTGATCGTCATCCCCGTGATCTCTCGCAGGGAAACGGCAACAAGATCCTGGGCCTCTTGGGCCTTATTCATCATCGCTCGATGAAACTGAGGAATCAAAGCTGAGATATCCGTGACATCATCCGTCTCCACTGTGGGCTCAGACTGCACAACATGAGAGCCCTCTGATCGAATGAGACCGAGACTGAACAGGGTTTTCAGTGCCTGAGCCACTTCCAGAGCAGTGACCTTGCCAGCAAGCCGTGAAGCAATCCATTGAGGATCCACTCTAAAATCCGACAAGCCCACCATTTCTCGAATCACAGGATAGTACCAATCCGTAAAATAGGCATATTGCGGCTCTTTGAGCTTGGTTTTTTTGCGATGTAGACGCTCATCCAAGATCTTTTTCTTGAGGCCCTCTTTGGCCGATCCATCCGGGAGGGTTTCCAGTAAAAACAATTCCAAAAGTGCTTTGGATTCCACCTTGTTCAAAGCAAATCCCTGAGCCAACTTCAGTGCCACCTTCTCGGACAAAGCAATTCGACCGGAGACGATATTGTGAATATGACCTGAACTCGACATTCCGATTTCTTTTGAAAACTTGCGGAGGCTAAATCCCGATTGAGACTGCTGAAGATAAGAGATCCGAGAGATCACAAAGGAGCGGGCATCGACAAAGTCAAACACACTTGGCTCAGTGATGTTCCGCGATTCGGTGAGCTGAGCTTTCATAACTCACCTCCTTGCTGGGCTGTATCGGCGTAGATAATGGTATCGTTCGTGGTCAATACCTTCGCGTTGATACAAGCTTTAACAATTTCGGAATCTAAATAATTAACGAAGCCATCTTCATTGAGATCACCACTTAGATTACCCACCGCCAGATAGGAGTTCATCAAATCAAGATCATCCATTTTCACGAATCCATCGCGATTAAGATCGGATGATTTACATCCCTGGTGAGCAGAATGACCTAAGCTTCCGTAGGTTCGACATTGAAAGTCTTCAAACACGCTATAACCGCCTAGATGAGTTGAAAGAGAGTATCCCACTTGCTGCTCGATGAGAGCCCATTCCCCGACGCGAGGATCAAAGACATAAAGTTCGATACCCAAAGGCAACACCTCGGACGGAGTGTTCGGATCCGGAAAAAAGCTACATGTAATCACGTCTCCGACTCGATTCACTATGAGTCCTCCCGGAGAATTTCCCACGAAAGTTCCACCGTTTCGATAAAGATCCTTCACGATCCAATCATTTGAGGGGTCGACGGATCCGTCTTGAACGGCGTCTGCACCGCAGCCCGACAGTAGAAATGAACAAAACGTGAGAGTGAAAACTGATTTTGAAATGACATCCCATACGCCCATGTGGCGAATAAGGAGCAAGGGCTGTGCCAGCGAGATTTGGCCTGAAAGCCAAGAAAACAGCGCCGAGAGACCGTCAAAACCCTGACTCCGAAAAACTTCCGGAGTCAGGGCCTGACGATTCAAGGTGTGTTTGGATTAATCAAAATCGATCATTCGACATGACTTTGTTCCAAGCGGATGCAAAATCACGAGCGAACTTTTGACCCGCATCATCGGCAGCGTAGACCTCTGCAATGGTGCGAAGTTCAGAGTGCGATCCAAAGATCAAATCCACAGGTGTAGCCGTCCACTTGACCTTTCCAGTAGCGCGGTCCTTTCCTTCATAGACGCCTTCTTGCGATGCTGACTTCTCCCACTTGGTTGAAAAATCCATGAGATTCACAAAGAAGTCATTGGTGAGCACTCCCGGCTGATCCGTCATCAATCCATGAGTTGATCCACCAGCATTTGCACCCAAGGCTCGCATACCTCCAATGAGGACCGTCATCTCAGGCACCGTCAAGCTGAGCATACTCGCTCGATCCACCAACATCTCTGTCGGAGAGCCGTAGCCGCCCTCAACAAAGTAGTTTCGGAAAGCATCGGCTTTAGGCTCGAGCGCTTCAAACGAAGCCACATCCGTTTGCTCCTGAGAAGCATCGCCTCGTCCAGGAGTAAACGGCACTTTGATATTGTAGCCGGCATCCTTGGCAGCCTTCTCAACAGCAGCGCAGCCGCCGAGCACAATCACATCAGCCAATGAAACTTTCTTTCCGCCAGTAGCTGAAGCGTTGAACGCTGATTGAATCTCGGACAGCCTGCTCAAGACTGAAGCAAGCTCTTGAGGGTCATTGACTTGCCAATCCTTTTGCGGAGCAAGACGAACTCGAGCACCATTGGCTCCCCCACGCTTGTCAGTTGATCGGAAGCTCGCAGCAGAAGCCCATGCCGTTCGAACCAACTGCGAAACACTCAAGCCCGAGCTCAAAATTTGACTTTTCAGGTTCTCTGCATCCGCTGAGTCGATCAGCTTATGATCAACAGCTGGAACAGGATCCTGCCAGGTCAGAACTTCTTTGGGCACTTCGGATCCCACATACCGAGCACGAGGTCCTAAATCTCGATGCGTCAGTTTGAACCAGGCTTTGGCAAACGCCAGCTCAAAGTCCTTGGGATTTTCTAAGAAGCGCTTGGAGATTTTTTCGTAAGCAGGATCAAACCGAAGAGCCAAGTCGGTGGTGAACATCACCGGAGCATGACGTTTATTAGGATCATGCGCATCCGGGACCATCGTTGCGGCGCTCTTATCATCGGGAATCCACTGAGTGGCTCCTGCTGGGCTCTTGGTCTTCACCCAGTTGAATGCAAACAAATTGGCGAGATAGAGATTGGACCATCGAGTGGGAGCTGCCGTCCATGCACCTTCAAGACCTGAGGTAATGGTGTCTGCACCTTTTCCAGTTCCGCAGGTGTTGGTCCAACCAAATCCCTGCTCTTCGATTTTGGCCGCAGCAGGTTCAGGACCCACGCAGTTGTCGGGCTTTCGCGCACCGTGCGCTTTTCCGAACGTATGTCCACCTGCGATAAGCGCGACGGTTTCCTCATCGTTCATTGCCATTCGTCCAAAGGTCTCACGAATATCCTTGGCCGCAGCAAGAGGATCCGGATTTCCGTTGGGTCCTTCTGGGTTCACATAGATGAGTCCCATCTGAACGGCTCCAAGGGGCTTGGCAAGTTTGCGGCCTTCGCTGTAGCGCTGATCGGCCAGCATTTTGGTCTCAGGTCCCCAGTACACAAGATCTGGCTCCCAATCATCCGCACGACCTCCGGCAAAACCAAAAGTGGTGAATCCCATATTTTCGAGCGCCACATTTCCGGTCAAAACCATCAAGTCTCCCCATGAAAGCTTTCGACCGTATTTCTTCTTCACAGGCCAAAGCAGACGCCGAGCTTTGTCGAGGTTTGCGTTATCAGGCCAACTGTTAAGCGGTTCAAAGCGAAGTTGTCCTCCGTCGGATCCTCCACGACCATCGCCCGTTCGATAGGTTCCGGCACTATGCCAGGCCATTCGAATGAAGAAGGGGCCATAATTTCCGTAATCCGCTGGCCACCAGGCTTGAGATTTCGTGAGAGCGGCCTCGATGTCTTTTTTGACAGCCTTCAAATCAAGACTCGCAAACTCTTTGGCGTAGTTGAAGTTTTCCCCCATGGGATTGGAGGTTGGTGACTGAGCGCGAAGCGGTTGAAGGTTCAAGCTCTCCGGCCACCAAAACTGATTGGAGCGTGGCTGCCCAGTGACCGCTGCAGCCATAGACGATGCCGGCGCGGCAGCTGAAGAGGGTTGCTTGGCCGCACCACAGCCCGCAAGAGCCGCTAAGAGAATCACGGATGCGACTGATGTTGAAACAGACGCATTGATTCTGCGGAAGTTTAGTTTCATAAAGTACTCCTTTCTCGAGTAAAAATTCCCGAGTAGGTTCCCAAACTTTTTTTAGAAAAGCAGCAAAAAGTTGCTGGGCTTAGTACCTTTGTGCGAGCGGTAATCTCAACGATCTTTGACGATCAACCGGAGCGGCTCAAGGCCCACGTTCGTAAACTCATCCTTGCAAAGAAATCCAGAGAGGTTTTTCACGCTGATCGCCACTTGCAAGCTTGAGATTGCCTCCCTCCCCCTGGCAAGAGCTCCCTTGACGCTGATATGGCGCTCAGTATCATCAGGATTTTCGGCAAAGAAGTCTGTCTCGTTTGAAAGTTGTCCGACAGCTTGCACCCCTTGAAATCGAGCGCCAACAGTCCCAGGAGTATTATTGGCTTCAGACACGAACTCCAGGATCTCTAACTCAATTGAGTCGCCAACGACACGGGTTCTTAGCGTGACTCGATACGGACTATGATCCGAACCGTCACAGCTGCTGAGCAGTTTCACTTGGCCCGAAAAAGTCGATGTGACCCCCACCGACTGTGAGGAGTTTATCTTCTCAACGAGGTTTTGAGCATTTCTTCGCACCTTCGCGTCCGCATCAGTTTGAGCAATTTCCTCGAGAGTGGCGAGTGCAGGAGAGGCAACCTCACTCATGCTCGAAAGAGTCTTGATCGCTTGGCGGCGAAGAATCGGGTCAGAAGACTTCAGAGCTTTGGTGAGAGCAAGAACAGCCGAGGGCTCTCGAGTTCCAAGTTTGCGGAGCGCAATGGCCGCCTCCGTGCGACTTTGAGTTGATGCACTGAGCTCAAGGCTGTCGATCAATTGGGGAACGACCTTAGAAGCATTCCTTCGTAGTTCTTTGCAGGCTTTTTTGCTAACGGGGGAAGTGGAACCAACACAGTCCGAGACAAGCTTCTGGGTCTCCTTGTCCAGGATCTGCTCCCCACGCACCTGACTCAATCGAGCTTCCTCAATGATAGCTAACGGCTCTTCCGTCTCCGGGCCGCGGCACTCGCCCGATTTAGGTTGAATGGAAACTAAAAAAGATAAAGCGATAAGAATCACGGGTTCTCCTTTTTGAAACAGTAGCCGAGTAAGCGCACATGTGCCGAGGAGGTTGCAAGTGGTATGCCATTCAAAGTTTGTTTTGTGATGGACAGCATAAGTAAAGGAACTTTCAATCACTTACACTCGAGCACTCGAAAAGAAGGAAAACATCGCTCTCTTCGAAACTGCGGCAAGTTGGCCTCAGGAGGCACGCCAGAGTCTCACAGTCTGCGTTACGTTCTTGTGGCATGCTCGGCGCTGAAGATTCCCCAAGGAATGCTTAACTCATCAGCCCTTCAAGCTGCTGAAGATCATCCGAAAAAATTCGATCGCCAGATCGGAACAATGACGGAACTTCAGACTGAAGCTGCTTCAAAAACTTCTCAACAGCCGGAGCAAATGAGGCCTTGGACTTTCGAGACTCCAAAACACACGCTCGCACACCACAGAGAATCTCACCCGCCACCATTCGGCGCAAATTGGTCACCACAAGATGTGCCTTTCGCGCAGCCCACGGCGCCATGCTCACATGATCCTCTTGATTGCCGTTCGTGGAAATCGTGTCCGCCGAAGCCGGAAAAGCGAGCGTTTTGTTTTCACTCGCCAACGCCGACAAAGCTGTATGCACAATCATCAGCCCACTCTCCACTCCGGGGCGATCCGCCAAAAAACTCGCCGATCGCGTTGTGGAGGGATTGACCACCTGATCCACTCGTCTTTCCAGCAAATTCCCCATCGTCACCATCGCCATCGTCAGCAAATCAGACGCCATGCTCACTGACTGAGCATGAAAATGCCCGCCAGACACAAGCTCTGAGCCAATCAAAACAGGATTGTCGGAAACGGAGTTGACCTCATCCTGCAAAATCTCTTCGGCTCGCTCCAAGATCGACAAGCAAGGACCGATAACCTGAGGGATACATCGAAACGAGTAGGCATCCTGAACAATCTCACAGTCTTCATGAGATTTCATATGCTGAGATCCCTTCAAAAGATCTCGAATCTGCTTGGCCACCATCTGCTGATGCGGATGCGCCTTCAACGAATGTAAATCCTCGCGATACACGGAATCCGTCGCACGGTGCCCTTCCGCAGAAACAGCAATCGCATGAAGCATCCAAGGCCAAAGATCTTTGATCTCTTTCAACACCTGAAGCGAAAGCGCCAATGAAAACTGTGTTCCATTGATGAGAGCCAAACCCTCTTTGGCATAAACTGTCAGGGGCTTAAGCTTCTTGGCTTTGAGTGCGGCCGCGGCTTTGAGCTTTCGATCTCCTACCCGAAACGCCCCCTCACCCATGAACGTCAAACCCAAATGCGCAAGAGGTGCCAAGTCTCCCGAAGCTCCCACACTTCCTTGAACCGGGATCCACGGAATCAAATCGTGATTAAGATAATCCAAATGCCGCTGAACCATTTGCGGAGAAAGACCTGAGTAGGATTTCCCAAGCGAAATAGCTCGAAGCAACAACAAACGACGCACCACCTCATCAGAGGTGGGCTCGCCCATGCCAGAGGCATGCGAGCGCAGCAAATTCACCTGCAATTCATAGAGCGAATCCCCAGAAATTTTGACCTGAGCCAAACGACCAAAACCCGTATTCACTCCGTAAATCGCTTCATTGGAGACGGCCAACGCCTGAACACGATCAAACGCACGTTGGCACTTTTGTGCAGCCTTGGTGGAGAGTTTAAAGCTGCTCTCACCCAGAATTTCTTCAACTTCATCGACGGTAAATTTTGATTGAGGCTCCAGGATCATAACGCCTAAAGTAAGCCAAACAGACCGGAAAGAGAAGGAAGGGTTTTTGTGATCTACGACAATATTCTCAAAACAATCGGGGACACCCCCATCGTCAAACTCAATCGCCTGACGGCGGGTCTTCCCACGGATCTCTACGCCAAAGTCGAGTATTTTAATCCCGGCTCAAGCGTAAAAGATCGAATGGCAATCAAGATCATCGAGGAAGCCGAACGTCGAGGGGAACTCAAACCCGGCGGAACGATTGTCGAGGCAACGTCTGGAAATACAGGAATGGGACTTGCGCTGATTTCTGCTGTTCGTGGATACAAAGCGATTTTTGTGATGCCCGACAAAATGTCGATCGAAAAAATTCAAGCCCTTCGAGCTTTTGGCGCCAAGGTCGTGGTCACCCCCACCAATGTTGAGCCCGAAGATCCTCGCTCTTATTATTGCGTGGCCAAGCGCATCGCTCAGGAAACGCCGAATGCATTTTACTCCAATCAATATCACAATCCCGACAATCCCAAAGCTCACTACGAAAGCACGGGTCCTGAAATTTGGAAGCAAACCGACGGCAAGATCACTCACTTCATCGCTGGAATGGGAACGGGCGGAACGATTTCGGGTGTGGGAAAATATCTCAAAGAAAAAAACCCGAACATTAAGATTGTTGGCGTAGATCCGGAAGGTTCTGTTTATACAGAGTTCAAAAAGACGGGCAAAATGGGGCCAGCTTGGGTCTATAAGGTCGAAGGTATTGGAGAGGACTTTATGCCCTCGACCATCGACTTCAAATATATAGATGAGGTCGTCACCGTGAATGATACCGAGTCCTTTCAATACACTCGAAAGCTCGCTCGAATGGAGGGCCTCTTCTGCGGAGTTTCTTGCGGAGCGGCCATGGCGGGAGCGGTCAAATGGGCTCGCCAGCAAAAAGGACCTTCTTTCCCGGTCGTACTCCTCCCCGATTCAGGGTCTCGATATCTCAGCAAAGTTTATAACGATGACTGGATGAGAGAAAACGGCATGCTCGAAGATGCGGAAGTGTTGGTTGCTGATTTCTTCAAAGCACCCAGCAAACTCATTACATGTAAGCCGAAAGATCTTGCCAAGGATTGCATTGCAAACTTCAAAACTCACGGGATTTCACAAATGCCTGTGATTAACGACGATGGCTCACTCTTTGGAATCATCGCCGAGTACGATCTGATGCAAGGAGTGATCGGTGGATCCGCAAATCTCACCAAGGCCATTGAGCCTTTTGTGATTCGTGATGTAGAAACGGTGACACCGCAGTCCCCTCTCCAAAAAGCTCAGGAGATTCTGAAAAAAGATCGAGTGCCCGTGGTCTTGGACAAAGGCAAAGTCGTCGGCGTCATCACTAAGATTGATTTGCTCGAGTATCTAGCACAAAGGAGCTTTAACGGATGAAAATTCCAAAGGATTCAAAGATTGAAACCATTGCTATTCACGCGGGCCAAGAACCCGATCCATTGACCGGCGCCATCATGACACCGATTTATCAAACCTCCACCTATGTGCAGGCAGGTCCTGGAGTGCATAAGGGTTATGAGTACGCTCGCTCACGAAATCCCACCCGAGAAGCACTTGAGAAAAATCTTGCTGCGCTTGAGGGTGGCGAGTTTGGCCTAGCATTTTCCAGTGGCTGCGGAGCCATGACGTCCATCATGCATTGCTTTCAAACGGGAGATCATTTTGTTGTTTGCGACGATGTCTACGGTGGAACCTTCCGCTTGTTTGATAAGGTTTTTAAAAAATGCGGATACCACTTCACCTACGTCGATATGACAAAACCCGAGCTGGTGGAAAAGGCCATCACCCCTCAGACCAAACTTCTTTGGGTGGAAACTCCCACCAACCCCCTGCTGAAGGTCATCGATATTCAAAAGATGGTGGAGATTGCAAAAGCTAAGTCCTCGGGAAACACCAAGATCAAAGTTCTCGTCGACAATACCTTTGCGTCCCCTATTTTGCAGCAGCCCATCACCATGGGTGCCGACTATGTTTTGCAGTCCACGACCAAGTATCTCGGGGGCCACTCCGACGTGATCGGCGGCTTTGTTTCTTGCAAAGATGAAGAAACTTACAAACTTCTCAAGTTTACTCAGAATGCCGTGGGCGCAACACCCGGACCCTTTGACTGCTTCTTGGTGATGAGAGGAACAAAGACTCTTCCTGTTCGAATGGATCGTCACAACCAAAACGCAATGGCCGTGGCGCGCTTTTTGGAAAAGCATCCCAAAGTGGAGAAGGTCTTCTATCCGGGCCTCGAAAGTCATCCTCAGCACGCTCTCGCCAAAAAACAAATGAAGGGCTTTGGCGGAATGATGAGCTTCGTGGTGAAGGGTGGATTGCCTGAGGCGCGCTCTCTCTTGGAGAAGGTGAGAATTTTTGCCTGCGCTGAAAGTCTGGGAGGTGTGGAGAGCTTGATTGAACATCCCGCCATCATGACTCATGCGTCTGTACCTAAGGAGATTCGAGAGGCAAATGGAATCTCCGACGGCTTGATTCGAATTTCAGTGGGCGTTGAGAACATTCATGACTTGATTGCCGATCTTGAGCAGGCCATGAAATGAAAGAGCTCAAAGTCGCCCTTACGGCTGCGCGAGCGGCCGCAAAAATCATCAATAAGTTTTATGGCAAAAAGTTTAAGGTTAAGCGCAAAGGTGAAATCGATCTTGTCACCGAAGTCGATGAGCGCGCCCAAAAAGAAATCTGCCGAGTGATTTGGAAATCCTTCCCTAAAGATGCGATCTTGGCTGAGGAGTTTGAGCTCTCCAAAACAGCCGGGGCTGCTCGTCGCTGGATTGTGGATCCGATTGATGGAACCACCAACTTCGCGCACGGCTATCCCAAGTTTTGCGTCTCCATTGCCTTTGAAAAAAACGGAGAGCTTGAGTGCGGAGTGATTCTGGATCCTGTCATGAAGGAAGTTTTTACAGCCGCTCGAGGAAAGGGCGCTTTTCTCAACGGCAAGCGCTTGAAAATTTCAAAAGCACAAACGCTCAAGGAATCCCTACTCGTCACGGGCTTTCCTTATGATCTTGATGATCCTCGCAAAAACAATATCCCGTTTTTTCTGCATATGATTCGAAAGGCTCAAGCCATTCGACGGGACGGATCCGCAGCACTCAATCTTGCCTACGTGGCCGCGGGTCGCTTCGATGGATTTTGGGAACTAGGACTCAATGCCTGGGATGTGGCGGCTGGACTTCTGCTCGTCAAAGAAGCGGGCGGAGAAGTCAGACATATTACGGGGCGAGCTTGCAGAGTTTCCGATCCAGAGTTGATCGCTGGCAACACTTTGATCACCGAGCAGCTCATTTCGGAGTGCTCCAAAGTCTCCGAGATTCAGCGCTACCAATAAATGTCTACGCAAGGCGCTTCAAAGTCGGGCAAAACAGCCCGACCCCTTCCTCAAAGACACAGACTCATTTGGATTTTAGAGGTCCTTGAGCCCTAGGCACCGGTTTTGCAATACCTAAACCTTGGTGTTGCAATAGGCGTGGCGACAGGAGTCGCCGAATGCTGAGCCGTTTCAGAAGTACGAAAACAATTCGAGCGTTCACTCTGACTGAGTTCATGGTTTCCTTTGGAATTCTGGCCGTTCTCGTTCTCGTTCTCGTCTTCGG
>JBEIHI010000039.1:0-14841 GCA_040381435.1 Bacteriovoracaceae bacterium
CTCGAGGCCATCGTGCAGAAATCGCCAAATGTTGAACTGAGGATTGAGGGGGAGCGCCCCAATTTTGTAACCCAAAAGATTGAGCCCTTCATGGTGCTAGCAACTCCAAAGTTGGCAGATGGAAAATCTAAGTTCGGAGAGGATGTTCAGATTGGACGGCTTGGCATCTCCCCTGAATTATTTGTACCCCTTGTCTTTTTTGAGGGCGAAAACTCTCCCTTGGCGAACGCTGGTCTTGAGAAGTTTGATCGCGTTCGAAAGGTCAACGGCTTCTCCATTTCAAGTCACGATGATTTCGTCAAAGCCCTTCAAAGCGCCATGGATCCTCGAGTGATCACGATTGAACGTCAGGGCGAACTGAAGGATGTGACTCTTCCTTCAGTGGGTGGCAAAGGTTCAGTTTATGAGCAATTAGGTTTTGTTGCTCCCTTTTTGGTTGTGGGTTTTGTGGACGAGAATTCTCCAGCATTTCGAGCGGGAGTTAGAAAAGACGATCGGTTGATTTCAATCGATGGAAAGAAGTTGTCGCGATGGGAAGAGGTTTCAATATGGATCAAGGGCTCCGAAGGAAAGGCCCTTAAGATTCAGTGGAGTCGAAATGGTGCCGCGATGGAAGCCGAAGTCATACCGGAGAAGACCACCATTGATGATCCATTGATGGGAAAGGATAATCCGGCGGCACGAGAGCCTGCCTATCGAATTGGTGTGGGATCTGCGGCTATGCAAGATAATGAGTTCTACGTTGAGCATTCATTAAATCCCATTGATTGGGTTACCTACGGCTTCAAGCGAACGTGGGAGATGACTACAATGACGGTTGAAGCCCTTGGAAAGCTTGTGACCGGACAGCTGTCTTTGAAGCTCTTGGGAAGCCCGATTATGATCTACAAAGTTGCTGGAAACTCCTACCGAATGGCCGGGGGTGGAAAGCATGGATGGATCTCGTTTTTTAACGCCTTGGCGCTGCTGTCGATCTCCTTGGGACTTTTTAATTTGCTCCCGATTCCAGTTCTCGATGGTGGGCACGCAACATTTTTCCTCATTGAATGGATTCGAGGAAGGCCGCTGAGCTTAAAAGTTTTGGAGATGGCAATGCAGGTGGGAATGTTTGCAATCATTACGTTGATTGCGTTTGTTCTCTACAATGATTTTCATCGGTATGGATTCTTCGATGCCTTTATGAATCTGTTTCGAAAGCAGTGATTCATGAAGCGCCTTGTGTTTGACACTTCAAGTTCGTGGGTTGTCGCAGGTGTTTGGTCTGACGATGGCTGGATTGGCACGATTGAAAAGGCGGAAGCCCAGTCGCAATCCAAAGAGCTCTTTGTTGTTCTCGAGGAGTTACTTGCATTTTATCAGATCTCAAAATCAGAGATTACAGAGTTGGCCGTGGGAATCGGGCCTGGTTCCTACACTGGACTTCGGATCGGGATCACTGTGGCCAAGATTTGGTCTTATGCTGCTGACATCCCCCTCTATCAGTTTTCGTCTCAGAGCATTCTTGAGCGAAGTAAGGAAAAGAACCCTGAAATTGATCACCCTGACATTGGTCTAATGAAGGCGGAGGACTTTCAGCTCGTAGAGGATCGAAACGCGATTGTTCCTGTTTATTCCAACGATCATTTTTCATAAGCTGCGGCAGTGATGGACAACGAACAGACCCCGCTTCCCTTTAAGCCACGTCGAGGAATTGCCCGAGGTATTGTGATCTTCCCATCTTTGATTACAGCCAGTGCCATGTTTCTTGGTTTTTACTCCATCATTCTTACTCTGCGATATGTCGAAGGGATCCGTGATGCGGATCTCTCGATTGCCGTTTATGCCATCGTTGTTGCAGGAATTTTGGACAATCTGGATGGGCGAATCGCACGTTTGATGAAGGCCGAATCCGCGTTTGGTCTTCAGTTTGACTCCATTGCCGATATGGTTTCCTTCGGGGTGGCTCCAGCGGTGATGTCTTACGGATTTGCTTTGATCGATCTCGAGCGCTGGGGCTGGCTTGGCGCATTTATGTTCCTGACCTGTGCGGCCATTCGGCTTGCCCGATTTAATGTGATGACGGCAGAAGCACCATCTCGGAAATATTTTAAGGGGCTTTCTTCTCCTGTTGCAGCGGGAGGTCTCGGTGTCACGTTGCTGATGATGCGAGAGTACTTGGTCGAGGACTACTTCTTGGTTGCAGCTTTGATTGCGACGGTCGGAATTGCTCTTTTGATGGTTTCGAATGTGCGGTTTCGATCTTTCAAGGATTTGAACTTTAAGCGTCAGCCTATTCAGTATTTTTTGATCGCGTTGCTTCTGTTGGTTGTTTTAATCGAGTTTGGAACTGAAGCTTTGTTCTTAGTGTTTGTTATCTACTTGCTATCCGGGCTAATGGAGGAGCTTGTTTTGTTTCGTCGTCGCCGGAAGTCTGATCCGTCGACTCCTTTTTTGCCATTTGGAGATCGTTAAGACTTTTGAAATACTCGGCGAGGATTTCATGAAGTCGGGCTACGCCTAATGTTTCGCTTAGGAAAAGCTTTTCTTTGATTGCTTTGTGTCCCGGAAGTCCCTTGAGGTAGCCCACCAAATGTTTTCGAATCACGTGAGGTCCCAAATGATTTCCATAGTAAGCACAGATAAGCTCGTAGTGGCGAACGATCACTCTCAGGCGTTCTTGAGGAGTTGGTTCTTCAAGTGGAGGAAGCCCAAGAACTGCACGCTCCGCTTGTCGATAGACCCAGGGATTTCCAACAGCGCCTCGACCAATCGCCACTCCATCGCAGCCCGTTTCTTCGGCCATTTGTTTAGCGGATTCGTAGCTGACAATGTCACCATTTCCAATCACGGGAATCTTGAGAAGCTCTTTGAGGCGCTTGATGTGTACCCAATTCGCTCGACCTGAAAAAGATTGGGCGCGAGTTCGAGCGTGAAGCATGACAAAGTCCACACCCTCACCTTCATAAATCTTTCCCACTTCTTCATAGTTGAGAGAACAGTCGTTCCAGCCAGAGCGAAACTTCACAGAGAAAAGAGAATTGCCCGCACGCTTTCGAACCACTTTGCAAATGTCTTGAATGACCTGAGGATATCGAAGCAAATTGCTGCCTCCACCACAGCTAACCACCTTCTTAGCGGGACAGCCCATGTTCAGATTGATACCCGCAGAGGGAATATCCTGGAGTGCTGCCATGGCATGATCAGCCAAAACGGGAGTGCCGGCGGCGATCTGTGTGAAGACTTCCGGATCGGGATCTCCAATCATCTTCAATGTTTTCTCATTTCGATGGATGAGCGCATGAGAATCAATCATTTCGGTGAAGAGCACGGGAATTCCAAACTCTTTCATCAGAATTCGATAGGGGGGATCCGTATAGCCGGCCATCGGAGCTGAAAAAACTCGCCCTCGCAATTGGTGGCCAGAAAGTGTAGTGATTTCCCGGTTCATGGTGCTTAAGAAGGCTGTTTATAGCAGAGTTTTATGTCCCGCCAAGCTCAACCTCATTCTGAGGGTCGGGCCGCCTCGACGGGATGGATATCACGATTTAGAGAGCCTCATGGTGCCTTTAAACTGGGGCGATGAACTGTCGATGAGGGTTGGGCAGAATGACCGGACGGATATTGAGCTTCAGTGTGGAGGGGGCATCGAGCTTCCTGAAGGATCCAATTTAGCTTTTGGGGCGGCCCAGGCGTTTTGTCGGCGGTTTCAGCAACCCCTGAGCGTCAAAATGCGTTTGATCAAAAGAGTTCCCATGGGTGCCGGTCTGGGGGGTGGTAGCAGTGATGCAGCAACGGTTTTAAGGCTTTTGTCTCAGTTCTGTGGTTTTGAGCGCGAGCGGGCGTTGAGGGATGTGGCTGCTTCGTTAGGGTCTGATGTGCCCTTTTTTCTGGAGCGGGAATCAGCTTGGTGTGAAGGAAGGGGCGAGATTTGTAAGATCGTGAATCTGCCTCGTCAGCTTCATTTCGTTTTGGTTCATTCTCCGAAATCGGCTGTTTCAACTCCATGGGCTTATCAGCAATTGGATATCGCACGATCACGATCTCATCCGGCGCCTGTGGAGCTGTCGGGAAAGCCCCAGTGGCTTAAAGGGTCCTGGGCTCATTTACCGCTGGAAAACGATTTTGAGGCCGTTGTGCTTGAGAGGCGGCCGCACCTGAGGAGGGTTCAGAGGGCTCTTTGTCAGGTGGGAGCCTCCGGCGTTCGAATGACAGGTTCTGGTGCAAGTTTCTTCGGGCTGTTTGAGACTCCAGCCAGAGCGAGGCAGGCGGCTCAAAAGCTTGTTTCGCAGGGTTTTTGGGCCCATTCTTGTTCGTCTTTAAAATAGACAATTTTCCAAAAGCTTCTTAGTCTTCAAGCGTCTTTTCGATCTTTAGATTGGGGAGTCGACAAGTGGTAAGTCAGCAGACTTTGACTCTGCCATTCGTAGGTTCGAATCCTACCTCCCCAGCTCTTTACCGGCTCAAAATAAGAATGACGACCCAGGTGTTATTGACCGCGTGAGCGAGTATGGCGTGACTGATGCCGCGACTTCTCATCACAGACCAAAGATAAAAGCCGGCGACGATCTGGGGTGCAGGAATTTGTTGCATATTGTGAACAAATCCAAAGGCCAAGCTTGAGGCAGTTCCGACTTTCCACGATTTTCCAAAGAAGAATCGTGGAAGAAATCGAAAGTTTATCTCTTCGGTCAAAGGTGCATAGGCACTCACGATCAGAGTCATCAGTGCAGGATCTTGAAGAATCTCATTTCGAATCTGGGGGCCGTCAGCATTGCCCCCAAACACAGCAGCCCCAAAACCCGCGTTAAGGAGTCTCAGGCCCTCCA
The DNA here is from genome assembly GCA_040381435.1 of Bacteriovoracaceae bacterium. Taxonomy (GTDB): domain Bacteria; phylum Bdellovibrionota; class UBA2394; order UBA2394; family UBA2394; genus JBEIHI01. Next base: position 4,806 of record JBEIHI010000039.1, read on the forward strand.
TTCCATACGCAATCAGCCAAAACAAAACGGATGATTCAATCACTGTCCGACCGTAAAGAAGCGGTCGGATTTTTTTTCTTCCTTCGGCTAGTTCCGCAAAAGTTTCAGCCTGATGCCGGTCGATTTGACCTTTGATTCGGTGGCTCAGGCTTTGAAATTTCTGGGCCAATGAGGGAAGGGCCAGTTTGGCCAAGGCTTGCTGGCACCAACCAGGGGAGGTGCGAGCTTCAAGCGACCACTCGTGGGATAGGGGACCACCTGCAATGATCGCATAGAGAAGGCTCACGCGGAGGATGAATCGAGAGGGTCGGAAAAACACAGCGTCTCCTCTATCGAGAGAGGCTTTTGTCATCAAGGGGTCTTTTGAGATCTCTAATCAGGGCTTCACATGTTCGCGCACTTAGTTTGATGAGTTCATCAATCACAAAAGCATCGGGTAAAGCTTCTACTTTCCAGTCGTCTTTGAGCTCATCAAAGCGCTTTCGGCCCTCAAAATCGCTTAACGAAGATGAGAGGCGGATAGAATTTTTAGAGGCAAATTCATCCCATGTTTCGGAGAACTTGGCTCGCGTGGACACAATCGCTGTAGGCTGTTTGGCAAGACGACTCAGCTCTTCTTTATAGACCGCCCAAAACACTTTCTCCGGATCTCTTTGAGCGATTCGCTTCGCTGATTCAGGATCAATGCGCATCAGAACGCCAAGAAGTGAGTGAGTTTGCTCTTTCAGCGTCTCAGAGCCTTCGGCCAATCGCACAATGCGCTCTTGAGTAAGCCCGTGTGCTCGAATGAACATATTGAGAGCAAGTGTGGGCTGACGATCATATTTGAAGTATTGCGGCCGATCGGTTCCGCGGTACGACTGAAAGCCTTTGTCACTAAGCCAAGTGCCCGTTCCATTGTCGGCAAGCTCTCCAGCGAGAGTTACTTGTTGGGAATGAAGATAGGAGTGCTCAAAGCCTAAATCTTGAAGTCGCGCTGTGGTCCGTGCCATCCGCTCGAGGAGAAAAAAATAGAGCTCTTCAGTATCAAGTTTCGTTTGAGTGATGCCCTTTTTGTGCAAAATCTCGGTTGCTCGATCGAGTTCCGCCCGAGCTTCCGAGGTTTCCAGAGCGTAGAGATTTGAGATGCGAGTTTGATTGATAAATTCTCGCGCCATGATGGCGGTACGATATCCTGCAAGCGGATGTCTATCTTCGCGTTGAATGATCGCGCGTATTTTGGGAACCTGGATATCAGCGGATTCGAGCATGGATGAGTTGATGAAATCAGCGAATGCCTCTCGGATTCCATAAAGTCCGTCGCCTGCTTTCGGTATTTTGGTTGAGGGGTAGTATCGGATCTTTGCCACTTCTTCAACTGTCTCAGGATTGAGCCCGGTGCCTTTGAGTAGTACCTCACCCGGAAGCCCAAACTTCTCAGCGGCTAGAGCAGCTCGGCCTGTTTGACTGGGGATTTCAAGAATGATTTCTCCTTGATCGGCTCTCGTCAGGGACCACGCTGCCAATACCTTGTCTTGATGCAGCCTAAGTTCGGGATGAAGCCACACAAGATCTGCGTTTGGAGCGGCGGCAAAGCGAGCTGTCATGGACTCAGCATGAGCCCTCCACGACATCAAAACCAAAACGAATATACTCACCAGCCTCATAGACCCCCTTTAAAAAAGCAACTTTCAAGCCAGAGGATTCGGATATTAAATGAGTGATTCCCGATACATAGGATCAGGCGATTGGGCTGGTTTGGGGGGCTCATGTCCCAGGTCACGGAATCGGGGTTAAATTTTCCACATTCGTCTCAATTTGTGGCATAAATGCGGAACTCCATTTTTGTTATGTTCGCGTTTACCTTAACCATTTTGGCTTCGACCCTCATTGGGAGTGATTCGAGTGATTGCGAAAAACAGCTTCGCGAGCTCGAACTCCTTAAAAGTTATTATATCAATCAGATTGTGGATGAAGAACGGCAGACTGGAAATTTTGATGTCGGTCAGTACCTTCTTGCATCACTCGGGCGCGATCCAAAGGTGGCGGTTGAGGTACTTCAGGTGGTTCGACAAAAGAAGCGTCTATCCGACGTTCTCCGAGGCCTGGGTTCCACAATTCGTTGGCGCTATCTTCTTGAATCCCAGACTCTGCCGGACGATCTGATTTTTGATGTTCTCAAAGAAGGAATCGTCTTCAACATGAGTCGCGTCGATCGAAGTTCCGAGGCGGAGCTGGTTTATTTTCATGAGGTTGAGATCGAAAGAGATCGAGTGTCTTTTTTTGGAACGGATTTAGATCCCAAGGGAATTGCTCTCTATATGAGGGGAACCTCGATGTTTCATGCGATTCAGTTTGCAAAAATGGGGCGGTCATACTTCAAAGCTAAGAAGAACAAGGTCAAGGAGCAGTATTTCATCAAATGGCTGAAATGGCTGGAGCGTCGAGATGCTTACATGGTTTTAGAGCTCGAGCTCTTTGACGAGGATGAAATCGACCAGACTCTTAAGTCTTTTCTTGAGTCAGAGAGTCGCAGACAAAAATAACAATTGAGATCCAGAGGATATCTGCGATCAAGAGATGGGTCAGTTTCATCCAGAGCGGTGACAGCATCAACAGGGTGGCAGCTCCAAAGATCAGTGCGCCGATCACAACCCAGGGTAAAATCGTAGCGATCAACGTGCGCTTTTGCATTTGGTTTCGAATTGAGACAATCAGGTAAAGAATCAGTGCTGAAATAGTCAGTGCGAGCAGCGGGTGGAAGATTCGAAACTTCAAGATGAAGTGAGAACCATCCGCTATATCCTTTTGAAGGGCCTCAGATAGAGATTGTGAGGGAAACAAAGTGTTGCTTAATGAGGCGACTGATCCTGAAACACCAATCAAGAAAAAGCCCAATAGGCCTATGATGATCAGTGCACGATAGGAAAAGCTGAACGCTGGGTTGATAAATCGACTCCAGGTCCAAAGCGCTGCCATTGATCCTAGCAGAAGCAAAGTGTTCGCAAGGTGAAATCCTTGTGAGGCGACCCTTCCGAGGGACTCATCATTGTCCACATATCCCTTCAAAACTAAGAGAGCTCCGAGCAGAGCTTCAATCACGGTAAAAACGAACATAAACGTCGCTGCTTTTCGTGCGAGATGACCTTTGGGGAAGAGGCGGAAAGAAAAAATCCAAAGTCCAAAGATGAGAAATCCAAAGAGCCCCGACTTGGCTCGATGTAAAAACTCAATCCAAGTCTGAAGCTGATAGGCAACATCACCCTGAGGAAGAAGTACTCCATGACAGAGCGGCCAGTGCTTGCCACATCCATCGCCGGATCCGGAGATACGAACAAATGCTCCCCAAAGAATGATCACGATCGCATAGAAGATTGCAAACATGGTGAGATTGCGGAACAAGCGCGAGGGCATGATCAAAATCTGCTTTTCCCCAGCGGCTTTGTACAGTGCAAAGTCTGGGAGGCTCTCTTTGCAAGTTCCGCTCGATCAGTTATAGGGGGTGATGCAGATCCGACGTGCGACAGAGGCTGATGGCGTGGCCATAGCGGGCTTTCAAATCAAGATGGCGATGGAGTCTGAGGGAATCACCTTGGATCGCGCTACAGTTGAGCAGGGAGTTGCCCGAGTTTTTCGGGAGCCTCGTTGGGGGCATTACTATGTTGCCGAAGGGTCCGACGGACTTATGGGCTCTGTTTTGATTCAATATGAGTGGAGTGACTGGCGAAACGCCGTTGTGTGGTGGATTCATTCGGTCTATGTAATACCGAGCCATCGTCGCCAAGGTGTCTTCGCTAGATTCTTTCGAACCATTCAAAAAGAAGCTTCGGATTCCAGCGTCAAAGGTCTTCGCCTCTACGTCGAAAAGGAAAATGCAACGGCAAAGTCATGCTATCAAAGTCTGGGCATGACCTCTCAGCGATATGACCTGTACGAGGTGATGCTGTCAGGTCGTTAACTCTACCTTTTGGAAGAGGGTTGAGCCGACTGGAGAATCTTTTTCAGCCTTTCGAGCTCATCTTTGACATCCGATGGAAAATCAACTCCGGAAGATCCCGTATAATCTTCGAGTGTCCGACTTTCGAGCTCGCTATAGCATTTCTGTGCGAAGGGATCGTTGGAAAACTTTACGATACATTCCTTCAGATACTGATCTGCCATCGAGAAAAAGTAGCCTTTTGAAATCGTCGAGTCCGCTAGTGCAAGATAATACAGAAGTTCAGCCGATGACTTCTTCGATGTGTTGATAAAATCATAGATAATGCCGGAGGCTTGCAGCAGTTCCACAAAAGCCTCTGGATTAAAACGGATACCATTTTTTTGCAGAACTGGCTGAATGAGTTTGCGAGCGTAGGATTCGATGGTTGGCAGGTCGCTTCTTTCCGGAATGGGAGCCGTCATTTTTTTCATTTTATCGAGGCCTCGAATCCAGCCCTGCATTTCCGCCCGAAGGTAGCCGGGAATAGACTTATTTTTTAGATCTTCAGCGACAGTTTTAGCTGCACCCGAAAGATCTCTATTGATGCGAACATAGATCACAAGACTTCTTTTTATCGCAGTCTCTAGCGGCATGTAGTCATCGCTATTTTTGTCGAATGTCTTGATATATTCCTTGTAGAAGCTGAGAGCCTCCGCATAGTGACGAACAGCAAACAAAAACTCAGCCTTATCAAAAGCGTTTCCGCTGAGTTCATTGGTTTTAAAGGACCATCCTCGGCTTTCTCCGCCTGGAACTTGAGTGTGGCAAGAGCTGCAACCATCGAGTGAGGCTGTGAGCATGCGGCGAGCGTATTCTTTTCTGCCTGATGAAAATGCAGAATCTAGATCACTCAAATGCCGTTGCATGGTTTGTAGACTAATTTGAAATGTCGCCGAATCGAGTCGTTTGCTATGAGGAAGTCTTCGAGAAATTCCCTTGAGTTGACTGAGACTATCTTGAATCGTCTTTTCATTTTTCGGATTGAGAAATTCACGCTGAGAAAACATAAATGGTTGAAGGCGAAACATCTGCCCCATGAATTCATACATGGCTGGAGGAATCTGATGCTTTTGAAGATTTTGTTCCGAGCCTTGGGCAGTCGTTGAAACAATAAAAAGAGTAGTAATCAAAAAGAATCTCATAAGGAGATGATCTCTAATTATCCCCTCAAAAGTAAAGGTCGAGCACGAAGGCCTAAAGTGCTTTCGCACCTTAGGCCTCTCCCCCTCCCGCTCTAAAATCTTATGAAAATCGCTAGGTTTAGCACCCCTGGATCTATGTTCAATGTGACATAGGAGGGACGGAATCCGCACGATGAGACGTTGACGTTTAGGTCAGTTAACTGTCAATACGGCCTGGAGATCCTTTCCCATGGCCTTCAGGCCCACCCTCAGCGGTCCGTGGACAATCTTGCCTCAATAAGGCTAAGAGAAAGGGCAGGGTCCAAGGGAGGAGGGGGCGTGAAAACGCAGGTTTCAGAGTCCGAAATCGAAAAGCCAGCAGTCAATCTCACCAAAGAGGCTATTTTTTTTAAGGTTTTTATGGCGGCCATGTCGCTGGACTTTCGAAAGGGTCACCAGCGATGGACAATTAGCGAGCTCTCCCGAGCCTCTGGAATTACGAGATCATTGATCTACTATTATTTTGGAAATTCCAAGACGGACATTCTTGTGGAGTCTGTGAAAACTATTGGCGAAGAGTTCTTTGGACTAACGCCTCAGCGTCTGAAGTTGTGGGATGTCGGGACAATCGCAGACTCGATTGATATGAGCCGCAAGTTCATTGAGGCGAACCCTGATCTCGCTGCGTTTTATTTGCTCCATCGCACAAAGGAATCCCCTATTGGTCAGGCATTTAGAGACTTAGAGATTCGTCACCAGCAAAAGCTTTTGAAGTATTTTCCGGAGAGCTCGGAGGCCTCTGTCAAATTGAGGGCAGCTCTATTGTTCGGGCTCGTGTTTGCATCGAACATCAACTCAGATGCAGTTCAGCAGGCCATCAGGCTAGCTAAGCAGCTTCATTGAGATCATTAGGCGGACGCTTGGCACGTTCCAAGAGTGAGCAGAAAACCAGGGCCAACATATAGAGAACACTCAAAGGGACTCCGAGTAGAAGCATTGTATAGGGATCTTGTGGGGTCAGGACGGCGCTCATTACAAAAATGATCGCAAGAGCCATTCTCCAAGTTCTCCAAAGCGTGCTCGCTCGAAGAACGCCAATCAGATTGAGAAGAACAACGAAGACGGGAATCTCAAAGAGGATTCCAAACGCCAGAAGCAGGCCGCTCGCAAATCCAAAGTAGTCAGACATGCTAATCATGGGTTGGATCTCGACGGGTGCGATATGGACGAAGTAATCAAAAGCGAATGGAAAGATGAAGAAGTAACCGAGGAGCCCGCCTCCCACAAACATCAGTGAGGCAACGCTTACAAAGGGAACAACATATCTTTTTTCATGTGAATGAAGTCCCGGGCTAATAAACTGCCAGGCTTGAAAAAAAATCCAAGGAGCTGAGACAAAAATTCCACCAATGAATCCCAACTTAAGATAGACCATGAAGGGTTCAGCCACTCCAGTGTAGACAATGGGGCAATCGGGCTTGTTGTATGCCGTACACAGAGGCTGGATGAGCCAATCAAAAATCGTTTCCGAAAAGCTGTAGCATGCCAGAAATCCTACCAGAACGCCGGCAAGGGCTCTGACTAGTCGAGTTCGAAGTTCTCGAAGATGTTCCAGAATTGGCATCTCACTCATGACTTCGTCTCTTTCTTGTGATCTTCAGTTTCCTCTTGAATTTGTTTTTGAATGATTTCTTTGACTTGTTCGATATCTCGCTGCACTCCACCCGTGACATTCTGAACGCGGCTCTGAAGTTCATCCTTCACTTCACCAACAGACTGCTTGAGTGAGCGAAGGGTTTCGTCAGAATCGACGGTTTCCCGTAGATCCTCTTTCGCTTTTGTCACTTCGCGAACAAATTTTGACAGGCTTTTGACGACAGAGGGGATTTGATCCGGTCCCAGAAGGACGGCGATAATGATGATCAAGACAACGAGTTCTGTGCCGCCAATTCCAAACATCTATCGATCCCTCAAGTATAGATCAGAATCTTTCATGACGGGTTGAGTGGTCTGGGTTGGTGCTGTGCCCTTGACGAAAGCTTCAAAGGTCGCATTTCGCTCCTGGGGACCCGCCAGGGTTCCTAGTTTGGGATTGACTCGGGCGAACTCAATCGTGGCAGGGACTTCGAAATCAGAGACGGGGTAGGGGGCGGAGGCCTTCACCATGAAATCAAGCCAAATGGGAACGGCAGCCCGAGATCCCGTCTCAGCGCGACCGAGAACTCTCAGGTCATCAAATCCAACCCAAACACCAGTGACGAGATCGGGTGTGTATCCAACGAACCAGGCATCTCGATTTTGATCTGTGGTCCCGGTTTTTCCTGAAGCGGGTCTTTGCAATTCCTTTGCGCGCTTGCCGGTTCCGTAGAGAACGTTTTCTTTCAGCAAATGTGTCATGAGGAAACTTGTTTCCGTGCTCAACGCCTGTCCTGCCTTGAGCGGAGAGGTAACTACCTTCAGTTCTCGCCTAGCATCGCTTTGGGTGTCTTTGAGGAAGGACTCGCCTTGGGCTTCCTCGGGTTCAGCTGAACCTTTGAAGATCGCTCCTGCAATCTCTTTCTTGAGTTCTGCGACTGAAGACTGAATGGTCGAAATCGAATCTGCTTCGTAGTTTTCGATAACATTTTCTTTCATGAGCATGCCACGGCGGTCTGTCACTCGTTTGATGAGATAGACCTTCTTCGTGTAGCCCCCATTTGAGAATACAACGTAGGGTCTCATAATTTCCTCAAGAGTTGTCACGGAAGAGCCAAGCGCTAGAGTAAAGTCTCTTTGAAGGGGGCTGGTGATTCCCGTTCTTCGAGCGTAACTGATGACGGTATCAAGTCCGACCTCATTGAGCAGACGAATCGTGGGGATATTTCTAGAGGCGAGCAGCGAGCTTCGGAGAGTGACATCTCCTAAAAACTTTTGATCGTAATTTGCGGGCCGCCATTTTTCCTCATCGGCTGCATTTTCAAAGGTAATCGGGATGTCTTGAATCAGCGACGCTGCAGTAAAGCCAAGATCAAGTGCAGCTGCATAAATAATGGGCTTAAATGCAGAGCCCGGCTGGCGCCTCGCCTGAATTGCTCGATTGAATTGAGATCGAGCAAAATCATATCCACCGACCATTGATTTCATGAATCCGTTATGTGGATCGATGCTCAGAAGTGCTCCCTCAACCATGGTATGCTGCTCGAGCTGAGCTTCCAGGGGCAATCCTCTCTCCGCTGGAACGGATACAACTGACATGAGAACGACATCGCCCTTCCTCAAAACATCAGACGGATTGTTAACCTCCTGAATCTCAATCTCATCCTCGTCTTCTTCAGAGACGGCGACTCGTTTGTGCGCCCATCTCATCGTTTCAAAGCTCATTCGCGCAAAATGACCGGGATCGAACTCAACGAAGACCTCGCCTTTACCATCATCAACTGAGGAAACAATTCCTTCCATGAAGTCGCCTGGCTCAGCAACCTTGGGTGGGCGCATGAGAATATTCCCTTTGTTTTTGGCTTCTTCCAAGGATACTTCCGCCTCACTGTCCCTGGACGCTCCATCATCTTTGATAAACTCACGACCTTTAAAATATTCGTCACGATTCGTGTGGCGAAGCGGGCCTCGATAGCCCTGACGTTTTTCGAGATCAGAAAGCCCTTTGCGTAAAGCGTTTTGCGCTGCCTTTTGCTTTTCCAGATCTAAAGTCGTGTAGATACGAAGTCCATCCTCGAGCACGCGGCGCGCTCCGTATTCTTCCATTAGCTGCTGTCGAATAGTCTCGACGAAGTAGGGAGCGATGGTCTGGTTGATATTCTTTGGAGGCTCTACAAAGACATCTTGAACGGCAGCTTCCTCATACTCTTGTTTCGAGATGAAATTGTTCTCATACATTTGCTTCAAAACGTAGAGCTGTCGGCGCTTCACCCGCATCGGATTCTTTTGCGGCGAGTATTTACTGGGAGCCTTAGGCAGACCCGCTAAGATGGCCGCCTCCGCAAGCGTGATATCGTTCAAATCTTTGCCGAAATAAATTTGGGACGCAGCGGCGACGCCATATGAGCCTGCACCCAAGAAAATATGGTTGAGATAAAGAAACAAAATTTCATCTTTGGTTAAAGAGTTTTCAATCTGCCAAGCGAGAATGATCTCGCGAATCTTTCGCTCAAAGGTTCTTTCAGAGGAAAGTAGAAACGCTCGCGCAACTTGCTGAGTGATTGTGCTAGCACCTTGTCTGATTCCTCCAGCCATGATGTTGACATACGCAGCTCTGAGCATTCCAAAGAAATCAACGCCCTTATGAAAGTAGAAGCCTGAGTCCTCAGCAGCAATGAAAGCTTGTTTGACCTGGATGGGGATCTCTTTTCGAACAAGCCTCTTCTCTTCAAAAAACTCGCCGATGACCTCTCCGTGCTCGGCAAACACTTGGGAAACTTCTTTCGGTTCGTAGTTTTTCAAAGTTTCAATTGAGGGCAAGCCTCGATTGAGAAAAACCAACACGACAAATCCGATCCACAAGAATCCGGCGATGATCACGGCGGAACAAATCGATGCAATTCGCATGAATTTTTTCCAACGCGTCTTTCGGCGACTGACGGGTGGATTGTCTGAATCGTGCTGCATGGAAAGATCGAACTCCTTGATACTACTGAGATTTTCTGCACCTTATCTTTGCTTGTCTTACCAGAAATTGTACAATGAATAATGGCAAAGCTCCATCACCCCCATGCAGGATTGCTTCTAGTGCGAGACAAGCGTCAGGTGATGATTCCTTTGACTAAAGCCGTGACGACGATTGGCCGAAAGCTTGCCGACATTATCCTCGATGACGCGAAAGTATCATCGACCCATGCCGAGGTGCGTATTGATGGCTCGGAGTTTCTACTGAAAGATCTCGAGTCAACGAATGGGACATTCGTAAATCGTAAACAAGTTCAGGAGGTCATCCTCGTCGATCAGGATGTGATTGAAGTGGGCA
>JBEIHI010000040.1:0-14818 GCA_040381435.1 Bacteriovoracaceae bacterium
ATTCCGAGCGCTGGATTCGTTTTGAAGAAGGCCTTTATCCTCAGGACCAAACGCCCCGATCCGTCCTCATGAAACGCGCAATCTTAATCGCTTCACAATCTGAACCTAATCTCGATGCGCTTCGTACTCAGGCCTCCAGCCTACTCGAAAAACCTCAGAGCGCTTCCGAAAGATCAGCGCAGAAAATTTTGAAAGCCTTTCAAAAAGTTCAAAGTCAGGTACTCCCGAAAGTGCTCTCTGAAGATTTCAATCAAAAGATGAATCGAGTGATTCGCGATCTGGACTCTCAGGTGGCAGCCACGGCCAATCTTCCTGCCCAGTGGTTCAAGGTCATGCATCCCCTGGTTGGCGAAGAGGTTCGAAAGAGCGTTGAGCAACTCACATCTCAGATTGATGCTCTCGAGTTACCAGCCGAGGCAAGTGGCATTGAAGAGGCTTTTTATCAAAAGAAAGAAGAAATGAAGTCGAACCTCAGAGAAAAATACCGAGAGTTTTTCTCATCTCCTGACAGTTCAAGGAGTGCTCCATGATCGCGATCGTTCTTCTTGTGATGATTGCCCAGACAGGGGCTGCGCAACGTCCTGTGATCCGCCTGGATGATGCGCTTCTTCAGGGGACTTACAAGAGACCCGCCCTGATTGAACTCCAAAGCTCCGAACTCAACGAGAAGGTGCAGGCCCTGGCTTTGAAAAACCTGATTGAACTTGAAAAGGAGCTTACGAAACCCGTCCCTCGCCCGCCGAAAACTAAATGATTTCAATAGATTAGAATCGGCATCCCCGGATGGTGACGTTTAGGGTATAGATACGCAGAAAGTTTATGATTCGCTGGAGCGTTCAAGTTGAGAAAGCATCAAACCTTCAGCCCATTCCTTTAGAGATGATGGGATCCGGTATTTGCATCTCTCATTTCATGGAAGGACCTCGCCTCACCTCTGTTCAAACTCATTCCAAACGACGATCTCTCCAGCAAGATATCACCATTCAAGAGGAGAAAGATTTCCTCCGAATGGGATTTCCCTCATCGGTCGTTAGGATCAGTCATCATGACGAAATCATTTGGAGTCGACCTCACGAAACTTCATCGCTCAACAATGAAGTGATGATTCCTCGAACAGATTTTCTTCGATTTCAGTTTCAAAATGGTGACTCTGTGAGTGTTGGCACTTCACCCGCAACCTGGCTCGAGAAAATCAAAAGCTCAAAGACTCTCTCTGTTACTGCGGGAATTGTGGGATTTCATCTGTTACTCTTGGGACTCCTCAGTCTTCACATTTCCTTCTCACGGCAGACCGAAGAGCCTGCGCTCGACATTTCTCAAGTCGAAGTTCTGGTACAAGCCCCAACTGTACAAAGCCTAAACCCCCAAGGTGCCGCCGCTCCCTCTGAACAAAAATGGAACCAACTTTTGAAGGGCATGAAGCTGAGATCCTCCAAAGTGAGTTTGGCTAGCCCCGATAGGAGCGCTCCCGAGTTTCCTAAAGTTACCGAATCTTCTCGAAGGGATTTTTTTGGATACGAAGCCTCTGCTCCGAAAATTGTCTCTTCTCCGGGAACAGATATCAGCGCGCAACAAATCGCGGACAGTCTTCGTCCCTTTCAATCCCGCCTCAAGGAGTGCTACAACGAAGCTCTTTTCATTGATTCAGCTCTTCAGGGCCGAGCGAATCTGATGATTCGTGTGAGGTCTGCTGGCAAAATTGAGTCTCTCGAGATTCAAGGACTTGATGGATCGTCACAGTCTCAAAATTCTCTGCAGAGCTGTTTTCACCGAGTGCTTAGCGCAGCGCGCCTCCCATCCGCCTCTCGGGACTTTGCCGTCAGCCAGTCCCTTGTTCTCTACCAATAGAGTTTACGCCCAATGAAAGAGATTTTCCGAGTTCCGGAGTTTAAGAACTCTTAAAAGCCGCATGGCATGATCACTTTGTGATGAAGCTGATTTTGCATTTCTGAGACTTCATGCTATTCACTGCGCGCCCCATGAAAGCCCCCTTCCCAAAAATAACCCTCTTGATTGGCCTCAACCTGTTGATTTCCTGTGGAGGGCCTGAGGTCATTGTGAATGAGGGTGAATTCACGAAGAAACTTCCTGAGACCACAAAGGCTGTTGAGCGCATGCAGCCCGTTGTCCAAAAAATTGAAACAGCGCAAAGGAAGGAAACTCTGGCCGCTCAGCTTCACTCGCAGGCCGGCTACGTATCGAGTCTCATCAAAGAGAGGCCATTAAAAATCCTTTCGTCTCGATCCAATTTTTTGACGCTCGCTGAACTGAGCGATATCTCTGACGAAGATATCTGTAAGCTCAAGAGTCTTACGCTCTACGAGGAACTCATTGATTCGCAAAAGATCATTTCACTCGCCAAGACGTTTTCTCGATGCTCAAAGCCCTCACCCATGCAAATGATCGAAAGCGGACCCGATCAAACGGAAATCATTATGAATGTTCCCACTTTTTGGACGAGCACCAGGATGGAACTTGATGAGAGCCTTCAAATTAAAACCTATGGCAAAGACCTCACGATCATCACGGAACTCTTCTCTTTAAACACATCAGTTTCAACCCGAGCTCATCCGAAAGCACAGAAGCTCGTGGCCGGACATCTTCGCATTGCCAGTATGAAGACCTGGGCTGGACCCCATGCCGTTCTCGATGCTTTTAGTTCTGAAGTTCCCGGACCGGCGTTTGAAAGCATGCCCGCAGAGACTCAACAAAGAATGGCTCAACGCTCCTTTGAGGAAGAGTCGGAGTTTGAGCACGACAATATTGACGAGCCAGCTCCTCCCCATTCCGCCCAACAAATGCAAGCCGCGTTGATTCGGCAATCAATTCCAAAAGCCATCGAGGTTGTTCAAAGGACGCCCTCTCTCATCCCGATGGATCGAGCTAATCGAATCAGGGAGATTAAAGGTTGGGCAGGATTTGCTGATTACCTAGAGGGTAGAAATCCCTCGATCAAAGCTTTCCTCAATGGAAAAAGTGAACTCCGTCTCGGCACTCGCTTCAATAGACTCGGTGAGTTTATGGCCTACTTTGAACTCAAACGCTCACGCAAAGCACCTACCGCAGGAGGCATTCTGACGATTCACCCATTGCTGCTTCCATTGACGGAGGAGAATCAGCTCGAAGCCTCAGGCCTCCATCTCATTTCGCTCGGCGCTCTCAATCGCAAACTCAAAGTCTTTGGCGACCATGAGGACATTGGCATTTCTGAATTCTCACCCTTTTCAGCGCGCCAAGGAATCAAAACAAGAATCACAACGAAGGCTGTGATGACCATGAGTATTCAGCTGCACATTCCTGACTCCCCCCAAACTCGAAAGGAAGTCAGATCCATGCTGGTGCAACCCGAGAGCCTGACCGTCACGGAGACCTGGGATGTGATCCTTGAGGGAAAATCAGCCAAAAAATCGGAATCGTTTGCATTGACGTCCACACCCGATGAAATGGATGAATCAAATCCCATTCATAGTATCGATGAGATGCTTTTTAAGATCAAAAACTGGAATCTCCCTGAGCAAGTTCGATCAAGTCCAGTGCTTCAGCGCTTTAAAACATTGGAGCAGGGCGAATACTCAATCGTGAAAAACTAAAACTTTGCCAGCACGGAATCGGACTCAGCAGCATCCTTCGCATGAACCAACTTGATCGCTGCCGCAGAAATAGCTTCTGCATCAATACCAGCAAGCTGTTGCAATCGAGCCTGAGAAGCCTGCTCATAGAACTCATCGGGAATCGCCAAACAACGAATCTGCAAATCATCCAAAAGACCGTTGCCCTGATAAAACTCGAGAATTGCCGAACCAAATCCCGTCATCAGAACATTCTCCTCCACTGTGATCATCTTTGAGCACACGGAGGCCAATCTTTTGAGAAGAGCCTCATCCAATGGCTTCACAAATCGAGTATTCACAACCAGAGCAGAGACTCCCTGCTTTGAAAGACTTTCACCGGCTTTAAGGGCCCACTGAACACTATTGCCGAGACCCAAAATGATGACGTCTACTTTGCCTTTGCGAGATCTCAAAACTCTCTCAACCCACTCCATAGGAATGCTCCGAGGATGGGCAGTGGGAGAATCATCAGCGGACCAGGAGCTCATATGCATCTGCCCCCAGTAGACGATCTCAGAAGTTCCCCAAGGAGTCGGAATGATATCATTCACATCTTGATAGAGCTCAACCCCGACGCCATTTCCTCGAGGATAGCGAATCGCCGCAGGACCTTTATGCCGATCCATTGCGACCAAAAGCTCTTGGAGCTCTCGCTCATCGCGCGGGGCGCAAACCGCCATGTTCGGAAGAGCTCGCATAAATCCAATATCAAAAACACCGTGGTGAGTGGCTCCATCAGCTCCTACGAATCCACCTCGATCCATGCAAAATTTCACATTGAGATTCTGAATCGCAACATCATGAACAATCTGATCATAGGCCCGCTGCATGAAGGTCGAATAAATCGTCACAAAGGGCTTGATGCCTTCGATGGCGAGTCCACCAGCAAAGGTCACAGCGTGCTGCTCTGAAATTCCCACATCGTAAAGCTGTTTGGGCAGTTCTTTTTCAAAAACAGCGAGTCCAGTTCCCGTGGGCATCGCCCCAGTAATTGCCACAATCTTGGGATCCCTCTTCGCCATCTTCAAGAGAGTTTGAGCAAAAACTTTTGTATATGTGGGCGGAAGTCCAGTTTTCTCCGGAACCAGTTTTCCAGTTTCCCGATCATAGGGACCACAACCATGGAAAGTCACTTTATCAGCCAGCGCTGGGCCATATCCTCGGCCCTTTTCTGTTTTGACGTGAATCAAAACAGGCTTCTCCCAGGTTTTTACATCCTCAAGAGTCTCAATCAGGCGATCGACATCATGTCCATCCAACGGACCAATATAGTGAAAACCAAAACCTTCAAAAATCACGGCTGGAAGCAGAAGGTTTTTGATCGAGTGTTTCACACGATGAGCCACATCAACAAGCTCCTCTCCTACCAGCGGAATCTTGGAGAGGACGGACTTCACATCTTCCTGAAGCTTGGCAACAAACGGAGATGATACCTTGCGACTCAAAAAAGCATTCACCGCACCCACGTTGGGAGAAATACTCATTTCGTTATCGTTCAAGATCACGATCAAATTTTTCTTGAGCTCAACACTTTGATGAAGAGCCTCAAAGGCCATTCCGGAGGTCAAGCCCGCATCGCCAATGATCGAGACAACCTTATGAGGATTCCCATTCAGCCGATGAGCTTCCACTAAACCAATAGCAGCAGAAAGAGAGGTTCCTGCATGTCCCGCCCCAAAAATACCATGCTCAGATTCATGACGACGGCAGAAACCTGAAACTCCGTCTTCTTGACGTAGGGTTTGCAACCTCTCAAAGCGCCCAGTAATCATTTTGTGCGGATAGGCCTGATGACCAATGTCCCAGACAATTTTGTCTTGAGGTGAGTCAAAAACTCGATGCAAAGCGAGGGTCAATTCCACCACGCCCCGCGACGGGCCCAAATGCCCACCATTTCGCGAGCAGACCTCGATGAGATAATCGCGATACTCGGTCGCCAAGGCCGAAAGTTCTTTCCTCGTAAGCTTCTTTAAGTCAGCAGGCGACTGAACAGACATGCTGAGAGGAAAGCGCTTCTTCAATTCTTCAGTCGATATCCGTTCCATTGCTATCCCCCCATCAAGCCTTTCGATCGATGATGAAAGAAGTCATCTCTTCCAGTCGGTTTTCAAAAGCAAATGGAATCGATCGAATCTGACGCAGAGCCTTTTGCATCCACGCATCTGCTTGTTTTTTGGCTTCATCCATTCCTAAAACAGAAACATAAGTGGCTTTTTTGTTTTTCTCATCGCTCATCAGCGGCTTTCCTAAATCAACACCGCCTTCAACATCCAAAACATCATCTCGAATCTGAAAAGCTAACCCTAAATCTGAGCCGAATTGACGAAGGCTCGCCACAATCCCTTCGTCGCTCTCAGCAGCAATGGCTCCCATCGCGCAGGAAGCTGCCAAAAGCGCGCCCGTCTTTTTTCGGTGCAAGCTCTCTAGGGCCGTCAGAGAAACTTCACGGGCTGGACTCACATCCCAGGCTTGGCCCAGCACCATCCCATCAAATCCTGCAGCATGCGCAAGTTCTCGAACCCAAGCCGTTTGTACAGACGGGCTTATTGAATCCACAGAAGCCAAACTATGAAAAGCCTGTGTCAACAATCCATCCCCTGCCAGAATCGCAAGCGCCTCTCCATAAACCTTGTGATTGGTGGGCTTACCTCGACGAAAATCATCATCGTCCATCGCGGGCAGATCATCGTGAATCAAAGAGTAGGTATGAACCATCTCCAACGCAAATGCCGCAGGCATCGCTCGCCACTCATTTCCACACAATGCCTTGCAAATCTCTAAGCAAAACAAGGGTCGCAACCTCTTGGACGGCAGGAACAAGGAATACTGCGCCGACTCAGTGACTCGCTCATCCGTCGCTCTCAATCCACTGGATTGAAAATACTCTCGCATCGACTGATCGAACTTCGCCCTTTGCGAAGCCAAATAGTCCGAAAGGGTCAGCGAAACAGAATGGGCGGGGCTCTCAATCATCAGTCTCAAAGCTTTCCGCTTTAAAGTCATCCCGACTTGAGGGCTGAGGATTCTTCTTCATCAAAACTTCGACCTTCTTCTCGGCCTCCTGCAACTTCGCATAGCAAATCTCTGCTAGCTTTGATCCCTCTTCAAAAAGGTCGATCGACTCTTCGAGGGGAAGCTCAGGCTTTTCAAGCCTTTCCACGGTTTTCTCGAGTGCTTTCAAAGCGGCTTCCAGGTCTTGAGGAAGTTCTTCTTTAGGTTTTTTAGCCATAGGTTCTCTTAGGCGAAAAAGCCTGGCCCGTCCACGCTTGGAACGCTATTGTGCCGGGCACGTATGAGCTGGAAAGAAAGCTTCCTGGACCACCTTGAACAGATCGCCTTCTTTTTAGAGCTCAACGGCGCAAATCCCTTTAAAATTCGAGCCTTTAGCAACGCTCTCGACACCCTGGCTGACATTGATGAATCCACCCTCAAAGAGGAGATCGAATCGGGTCGTCTGACTGATCGAAAAGGCATTGGAAAGGGCCTTCTTCAGGTGGCCAAAGACTTCCTCAAATCCCAGAAATCCCAAGAGCTCAAAGACGCCCAAGGAGAGATGCCCCCTGAGCTTTACAGGCTGAGGCAAGTGAGGGGGTTAGGAGTCAAAAAAGTCAAAGCTCTCTACGAGGGGCTCTCTATCAAAAATCTGGGAGAGCTTGAATACGCGTGTAACGAAAACAGACTCATCGATCTTCCGGGCTTTGGCCAAAAGACTCAGGAAAAAATCATCTCTGAAATCAACAAAGTCAAAACCCGTTCCCATCTGCACTTGCTTTCAGACGCCCTCAACCAAGCCGAAGAGATTCGAGAAATTCTCAACTCGTTGAAATTCCCGAACTATCCCATTGGAGACCTCGCGCGAAAGTCTGAGGTCGTCTCCAGCTTTGAGTTTTTAGTTCGGACCGACAATGTTCAGGCGGTCTTTGACCAGCTCTCCGAGCATCGCGCAATCAGCGATTTGGCGCTGGACAAGGCGGAGGGGAAGATTCAATTCAAAGTCAAAGGACTATTCCATGTCAGCCTCTACTGCCGAAGCGAAGAAAGCTGTTCAACGTATGAGATCTTTAAGACCTCGAGCCCGCAGCACTGGCAAGCTCTTCAAACATTTGCAGAGAAGAAAAATTACCATCTTACGCCGCAAGGTCTCTTAAAGAACAACAAGCCACACAGCTTGGAATCGAGCCTTTACGCCTGCTTAGATTTACCGATCTACCCCGTGGAATCGCGAGAGCTTCCGCCGAATCCGAAGTCATCTTGGAAACCCCTCAATGAGAAACAAATTCTGGGCGGATTTCATTTACACACTCAGTACTCCGATGGACAAAACACGCTCGCTGAAATGGCTAACGCCGCGCAGGCTCTAGGCTGGAAGTATTTCGGCGTCTCAGAGCATTCTCAAACAGCGGCTTATGCTCGGGGCCTCAAAGATGAGGCCCTCGAACAGCAGTGGCATGAGATCGATCAATGGAATCGCAAGAATGGAAAAGACTTTTTTATCTTCAAGGGAATCGAGAGCGATATTCTCAAGGATGGAGGCCTCGACTACTCATCAGCTGTTCTCAAGAAATTCGACTTCGTTATCGCCTCTATTCACACGCGATATGGAATGACTGAAATGACAAAGCGATTGATCGAAGCCATTGAAAATCCTCACACCACAATGATTGGACACATCTCGGGAAGACTTCTTCTCGCTCGTGATCCTTACCTATTTGATAAGACGAAGGTTGTTCATGCCGCGATTGCCAACAAGGTCGTGATTGAGTTTAACGCCAACCCCCATCGACTCGACTTCGACTGGCGCGATCTTGCAGAAGCTTGCCAAAGAGGATTGCTTGTTTCTTTGAATCCAGATGCTCATTCTCGAGAAGGGCTTCAAGACATTCGGTATGGTTTATGGTTTGCCAACAAGGCTCGAATTCCTCACGAGTTGATTTTGAACACATGGGATACGGAACAGCTGAAGTCTTTTTTCTCGAAAAAGTGAAGTGATGAAGGAATCAAAGGCAAAACTCAAAGAGCGAGCGGTTTCACTCATCGCACGTCTTACTGAAATGTATCCTGACTCGAAGTGTTCTCTGGATTACCACAATCCCTATGAACTGCTTGTAGCGACTATTTTATCTGCGCAGTGTACGGACGCTCGGGTGAATCAAGTGACTCCAAAGCTGTTCGAGAGATTCCCCTCGGCTCTGGAGCTGTCTGAGGCTTCGGCCAAAGAGGTTGAATCACTAATCCAATCGACAGGGTTTTATCGGAATAAAACCAAGAGCCTCTTAGGAATGGCCTCGGCGATTGTCAGCAAGTTTTCGGGCTGCATCCCTGAAAACATGAAGGACCTCACTCACCTGCCCGGTGTCGGAAGAAAAACGGCGAATGTTGTCTTGGGTAACGCTTTTGGAAAACCCGGCGGAGTGGTCGTTGATACCCATGTGGGTCGACTCAGCCAACGGCTTGGTCTCAGTCGAAACAAAAG
Source organism: Bacteriovoracaceae bacterium (assembly GCA_040381435.1). Lineage (GTDB taxonomy): Bacteria > Bdellovibrionota > UBA2394 > UBA2394 > UBA2394 > JBEIHI01. The sequence continues at coordinate 9,085 of JBEIHI010000040.1, forward strand.
CGCCGAAAAGATCGAACGTGACCTCAACCAAGTCATTCCCGAAATCCATTGGACGCAGTTTCCCCACCTCATGATCAGCCACGGCCGCGCTGTCTGTAAGGCTCAAAGACCCCAGTGTAAGGCCTGTAAACTGGTAGATCTTTGCCCTCGAAAAGGCCTGCCAAAAATTTTGGACCCTCAGCGTAAAGCACGCTAAGACGAGGGTCATGAAAGTCACCCTCGCCGATGCTCTTGGAACTTGTTTTGGTGTGGAAGATGCCATCACCGAAGCCATGGATCCAAAGTTTCAGGGAAACCTCACGATCATTGGTCAGCTTGTGCACAACCCTCAAGTTGTTCAGGCTCTTCGAGAGAATGGCGTCGAGATCGTGGACTCCGTGAACGCTGAGATTGCGACTCCGAATGTCATGATCACCGCGCATGGCGCTGCGAAGAGTGTGCACGAACGAGCTCTCAATCGTGGATTCAAAGTTTTTGATGCCACTTGTCCCCTGGTGATGAAGGTTCACAAAAGTGTTGCCCGTTTAGAAGTCGAAGGATTCTTTCCCGTTGTGATTGGACAGGAGTCGCATGTTGAAGTCCGTGGAATCGTAACGGACCTCAAACAGTATGCTGTCATCTATGACGAAAATGATTTTCATAAGATTGCCGACAAACCCAAGATTGGAATCGTCTCTCAAACGACAAATCAAATAAAATCGGTTTTGGCTCTCGTTGAAAAAATCAAATCTTTGCCGAACCCGGACGGCTCAGCCAAAGAAGTTCGATTTATCGATACCGTTTGTAAACCCACCAAAGATCGACAAATGGCTGTTGAAAAGTTGGCCGGCGAAGTCGATCTGATGATTGTGGTTGGTGGATACAATTCATCCAATACCAAGAAACTCAAAAAAGTTTGTGATGATCGAAGCCTTGCGAATTTTCATATAGAAAGCCCTGCCCAGCTCGACGAGGCTTGGTTCAAAGACGTGAAACACGTTGGGATCACGGCCGGAACATCAACGCCCGCCCGCATTATTGATGAGGTTTATCAGCGAATTGTCGCGATTGGGAAAAAACTCGAAACTGGGGCTAATTCGATCTCGACTCAGACATTAAGCGCTTAACTTCTTCATCCTGAAGTTGCGGAAACTCTCTGAAAAATTGCCCGACCGCCTGGAAATGCTGCGGCTGATGGAGACAAACAACTTCATCCACCTCTCGTGACAGCTCCTGAATGACATCAAGAGGAGCCACAGGAACAGCCAGCGTCAGACGTTTAGGTTTTTCGTTTTTGAGCCCCTTAAGAGCAGCCTGAACTGTAGCTCCCGTGGCAATGCCATCATCAATCAAAATCACGGACTTCCCTGCGACAACGGGCCGTTGATTCCCTGAGCGAAACTTTTGTTGCTGCTGCTGAATCACATGAAGCTGACGCTCTGTTTCTTCTTTCAGAAAATCAGGGGAGACCTTGAGAACCTTGATCAGATCTTCATTGAGAAAGGTTTGAGGAGTCGCTCCTTCCACCACAGCTCCGACGCCTAACTCAGGATTAAAAGGAGCGCCCAACTTACGAACGAAGAGTAACTCAATGGGAACTTTAAAAGCCTTAGCCACTTCAGCGGCAACTCCCACGCCTCCTCGAGGCAGTGCCAACACGATCACGTTGTCGCGCTTGGACTTATGAAGCTCGCTTGCGAGTTGTCGGCCGGCATCAATTCTGTGATCAAAGAGTTTGGACATCAGGTTGTTTTCCTTGCCCTCTAAGCAAAACCTTTTTAACAATCTCCTTCAAGGAGAATTCGCTCATGGGCTTGAGGTTTGCTGTGATTGGTTCGGGAATGCAAGGAACTGCTGGTGGTTACGACCTGGCGCACTTTGGTGCAGCCGATCAAGTAATCATGGCGGATGTCTCAGAGGCTAGGGCCCAACAAGCAGCCCAGAAGATCAAACAACTCACTGGCAAGAAGACGGCCATTGCCCGAAAGGTGGACGCTCGAAGTAAAGCCGATCTCATCAAGCTCGCAGAGGAAGTTGATGGAATCTTAAGTGCCACTTCGTATGAATTGAATTTGAGCATCACGGAAGCCGCAATCGAAGGCAACGCTCACCTCGTGGATTTGGGCGGCAATACGGATGTCGTTTTTTCCCAAATGAAACTCAGCGAGAAGGCCAAACAAAAGTCTCTGAGTATTGTTCCTGATTGCGGCTTGGCTCCCGGCTTAGGCAACACACTCGCGGCCCTAGCTATTTCTCAATTCGACCAGGCCGAAAAAGTTCAGATTCGTTGCGGCGGACTGCCCCAAAAACCTCGCGGACCCCTCGATTACAAACTGGTATTCAGCGTTCGAGGGCTGACCAATGAATACTTTGGCAAAGCCTGGATTATCCAAGATGGAAAACGCGTCTGCGTCGACACCTTTCAAGACGTTGAGGCACTTGAGTTTCCAGCACCCGTTGGCAAGTGCGAGGCATTCCCCACTTCCGGGGGCACCTCAACTGTGCCATGGACCTTTGAAGGAAAGGTCAAAAACCTTGATTACAGAACCGTTCGATATCCGGGTCACTACGCCAAGATGAAATGCATTTTGGACCTTGGACTCCTGGATCTCAAGCCTGTTGAGATTGAGGGCAGCCGAGTCGTTCCCCGGGAAATCTTCCACAAGCTTGTTCCAGAAAAGATCGCCTACCCAGAGGATCACGATTTGGTGGTTCTTCGTGTCAATGCCGAGGGGCTCAAAAACGGCAAGAAAGCCTCGGTCACGTACGATTTGATGGACTTCCAAGACCCAAAAACGGGCTTCTCCGCTATGGAGCGAACAACTGCATTTCCAGCAGCCTTGGTTCTGCTTCACGCAGCTCGTGGCCAAGCTCAGCGAGGCGTGGTGGCTCTCGAAACCGCTTTGGACAACCAAGCCTATTTTGATGAGCTTTTAACTCACGGCATGTCGATTAAGACGATACGGGGATAGAAACCCTCTAAAATCCTAAATCCTAGGCCTAACTTCTTGATTAGAGGTACGCCTGTGTCTTAAGTTCCCAAAGTTAACTAAAACCAATCATTTGGAGGTCATCAGGAACTTTTATGTCAAAACTATGGATCAGGAAGCTTGCTTCTGTATTCGCATTGATCTTTGCCTCGCCCGCTGTGTTTGCCGCTGGTGATGTTGCAATGAAAATCCCCGCTTTAGATATTCCATTCACATTGTTTGGAACGGAATACTCAGGCCGAAGCCTGTTAGAGGCTGGCTTTGTCATCATTATCTTGGGACTCCTTTTCGGAATCTACGAGTTCATCAAAATCAAGAAACTGCCCGCTCATAAATCCATGTTGGAAGTCTCCAGCCTGATCTATGAAACCTGCAAAACCTATATGATCCAGCAAGGAAAACTGTTGGCTCTTCTTCAGATCCTCGTTGGTGCTGCAATTTTCTGGTACTTCTACAGCCTCCGAGACTTGAGCTTAGGCACAACGTCTCTGATCTTGTTCTGGTCTGTTGTTGGTATTTTGGGCTCCTATGGAGTAGCCTGGTTTGGCATTCGAATCAACACTTACGCGAACTCACGAACTGCCTTTTCATCCCTCAAAGGTGGCGCCTTCTCAGTGATGGACATTCCGCTGAAAGCCGGAATGTCGATTGGCGTTCTTTTGATCTGCGTTGAGCTGCTCTTGATGCTTGCCATTCTGTTGTTTGTCCCTTCTGAATACGCTGGCGCTTGCTTCATCGGATTTGCCATCGGTGAATCCTTGGGAGCCTCTGCTCTTCGTATTTGCGGCGGTATCTTCACCAAGATTGCCGACATCGGCTCTGACCTCATGAAAATCGTCTTCAAGATCAAAGAAGATGATGCTCGAAACCCAGGCGTAATCGCTGACTGTACTGGCGACAACGCTGGAGATTCTGTCGGCCCAACGGCTGATGGATTTGAAACTTACGGAGTGACCGGCGTTGCCTTGATCTCCTTCATTGTCTTGGCCGTCGGATTCCAAATGTTGCCTGATGGCACACACACACCTTCTGCAGATCAGGCGTCTCTACAAGCCAAATTCATTGTTTGGATCTTCGTGATGAGGATCTTGATGATCTTGACCTCAATCGGATCCTATCTCATCAACGGAGCCTGGGCGAAATCGACCTACGGAGCCGCGAAGTCTTTTGACTTTGAGATTCCTCTAACTTCTTTGGTTTGGGTGACTTCGATTGTTTCAATCATCGTAACCTTCGTGGTGAGCGATCTTTTGTTGGCCGACCTTGGAAACGGTCTCTGGTGGAAACTCTCAACGATTATTTCCTGTGGTACTTTTGCCGCAGCGATTATTCCTGAGTTCACCAAGATCTTTACTTCTGCCAAGAGCAAACACGTTGCCGAAGTCGTCGCTGCTTCCCGCGAAGGTGGCGCCTCGCTCAACGTTTTGTCTGGCTTGGTCGCTGGAAACTTCTCGGCCTTCTGGAAAGGTATGATTATCGCTGGCTTGATGTTCGTGGCCTACTGGACCTCGAAACAAGGACTCGATCAATTCATGATCTATCCTGAAGTTTTTGCATTCGGTCTTGTGGCCTTCGGTATGCTCGGCATGGGTCCTGTGACCATTGCCGTCGACTCATACGGCCCTGTGACTGACAATGCCCAATCCGTGTTTGAACTTTCTCAGATTGAGTCAGCCCCTGGAATCAAATCTGAGATTCAAAAGGATTTTGGATTCTCACCAGACTTCGAAAGAGGCAAAGAGCTGCTCGAAGAAAACGATTCAGCTGGAAACACCTTCAAGGCAACTGCGAAACCTGTATTGATCGGAACCGCAGTCATTGGAGCCACCACGATGATCTTCTCGATCATTTTGGCCCTCAATTTGAAGCTGGATCTCATCAGTCCGATGGTTCTCTTGGGATTGATTGCTGGTGGATCAGTGATTTACTGGTTCACAGGCGCATCGATTCAAGCCGTGACCACCGGAGCTTACCGAGCCGTTGAGTACATCAAAGCGAACATTCGATTGGATTCGAATCAGAAGGCTTCCGTCGAAACCTCGAAAGAAGTTGTTCGAATTTGTACCCAGTATGCTCAAGCCGGAATGGTGAACATCTTCGGTGTCATTTTCGCGATGACCTTGGCCTTTGCCTTCTTCGACGAAAGCTTCTTCGCCAGCTACTTGGTCTCCATTGCTGTGTTTGGATTGTTCCAAGCCATGTTTATGGCCAATGCCGGTGGAGCTTGGGATAATGCCAAGAAAGTTGTCGAAGTGGACTTGAAAGACAAAGGATCGTCCTTGCACGCCGCCACAGTGGTTGGCGACACTGTGGGAGATCCCTTCAAGGACACCTCGTCCGTGGCACTCAATCCGATCATCAAGTTCACCACTTTGTTTGGATTGCTGGCCGTTGAAATTGCGCACAAGTACGCTCTTCAGGCTCAAGCTGAGACGGGAAGCAACGCTAAGCCCACTCTCTTGATTGTTTTGGGTGCTGTGTTCTTTGTGATCGGTTTGTTCTTTGTGTGGAGATCATTCTATGGAATGAGAATCACCAGCGGACGAACAAACGCCTCGGCCTCTTCAAGCCACGACGAGCATAAAGCTCGAGCGGCTTCGTAATAGCCTCAGGCCAATTAGATACAAAAAAGGGCCCCTTTCCGGGGCCCTTTTTTTATGCCCTCTCTCCCCACATTCAAATCCTAGAGATTCAGCAAAATGAGACTTAGCGGCACGACAATCATCAACGTGATGTGAATCCAAAAAACTTTCATCAACCCTCCA
>JBEIHI010000041.1:0-14739 GCA_040381435.1 Bacteriovoracaceae bacterium
ACATCTTCTGATATCCTCGCGGTCAATCAAACAGCTGCGTTTTCACAGAAGCTAAGAAGTCTTCAGTTTGGGTCTGAAATTCAGCGAGTGATTATCAATCGATTTGATTCAAAGTCTGTGGTGAGTCCTGCTGTGATCAAACAAAAGTTTAATCTTGAAGCGGTTGCCACGATGCCGGACGACCCTGCGGCGCTTTCTCAGTGTGTGGCTGCCGGAAAGCCGCTTCAGGTGCTGAATCCCAAGCATCCCTATTTGAAGGGTGTCGAGGACTCGATCCGAGTTCTTACCGCGGCGGAGGCTAAGGCTTCGGGTGGTACAAAAATCACCAAAGTCACTCTCACTCAGGGGCTTGATGTGCTTCGGCCCCTTTTGCCATTTACTTATGGAGAGGCGGCTCAATCCGGTGGAAAAGTTCCATCCGCTGGATCTGTCAGTAACTCGACCATGGAGAGAAATCTTAGCATTCGCTTGCGAGTTCATGATCGTCTCCTTGAGTTGGTTGATCTGCGAGAGCTTGACCCTGTGGCGCTCGAAAAAGATCCTAAGAAAAAAGAGGATCTTCGAAACAAAACAGCTCAAGCCATTCAGCGACTTCTCGAAGAAGAGGCCAAGGAGCTCGATCGAAATGAAAGATCGGGTCTTGCCAAAGATATCCTCGATGAAGCTCTGGGTCTGGGTCCTGTTGAGCCATTGCTTGTGAACAAGGATGTCTCTGAGGTCATGGTGAACGGCAAGGATCAGATCTATGTGGAGCAAAAGGGAAAGCTCATTCTGTCTGACTATCGATTTACATCCGATAAACAGCTGCTTGGATGTATTGAGAGAATTGTAAGCCCCATTGGCCGGCGTGTGGATGAGAAGACCCCGCTTGTGGATGCTCGGCTCAAAGACGGAAGCCGGATCAACATCATTATTCCACCACTTTCACTCAAGGGTCCGATCATCACGATTCGGAAGTTTTTCAAAGAGCGTCTAGAGATGTCTGACCTTGTTAAGTTTGGATCGATGACGGATGAGATGTCCGACTTCTTAAGATCCGCCGTTGAGGCGCGGCTTAATATCGTCGTCAGTGGAGGAACCGGTACTGGTAAGACAACTCTGCTCAATTTGATTTCGTCTTGTATCCCTGAGGATGAGCGAATTGTAACCGTTGAAGACGCAGCCGAGCTTCAGCTGCCTCAGCCTCATGTGGTGACTCTTGAGGCGCGCCCCGCAAACCTTCAGGGGGAGGGTGCAATTCATATTCGAGATCTTGTTCGAAACGCGTTGCGGATGCGCCCTGATCGAATCGTTGTCGGGGAGTGTCGAGCAGGAGAGGCGCTTGATATGCTTCAAGCCATGAACACCGGTCACGATGGATCATTAACGACCATTCACTCCAACAACCCCAGGGATTGTCTGAGAAGAATTGAGACTCTCGTGATGATGGCGGGTTTTGACCTCCCCATTCAGGCCATCCGAGAGCAGATCGCTGCCGCTGTAAACTTGATTGTCCAGTTGAAGAGATTCTCTGACGGCTCAAGAAAAATTTCGCACATCACAGAGGTGATTGGTATTGAGGGTGATACCATCGTGACCCAACCCATTTTTGAGTACAAGCAATCGGGTGTCGATGAGGCGACACACAAAGTGAAAGGAAACTTCCAGCCCTCAGGTTTGATTCCTAAGTTTGTAGAGACTCTCAAAGCCAAAGGCATTGCACTTCCGAAGGGCTTGTTTGCTGCGGGCCCTAAGCCATCGGGTGGAACAAATACTGGAACCGTCCCGGGTCCATCTGTTCCTGGACCGGGTAAGCCGCCCGTTCCGCCATCGAAGCCGCCCATTGTTAATCCGGCAGGAGTGAAGAAGGGATGAGCCTATTCATTGAATATCTCTTGGTGGCCATCTTCCTCGCATCAGTTGGAGCGCTATTTTATTATCTGATTCTTCATAACTACCAGGACCTTGAGCGCAGGACGATCGAAGGGCTCGCAGGATATGCGCAGCAAATCTATGACTACTTTGACCGCCTTTTCATTCGAAAGACACTGAGTCAGTGCTATATGCTCATCATTGTTTCAACGGGTGTGTTTGGATTTTTCGGCTTTGCTTCGGGCCTTTACTTTGGATTGATGCCAGCCATCTGGTTGATGGCGGTTTTCACGTTGATTGGATTCAGATTGCCTGGATTTGTTCTCAAAAAACTTTTTGAAGCGCGAGTGAAGAAGTTTGATGTTCAACTGGTCGATGCATTGACGATGATGTCATCAGCCATCAAATCGGGACTTTCCTTCATGCAGACGATTCAGGTGATTGAGCAAGAGATGCCAAACCCCTGCTCACAGGAGTTTGGAATGGTTCTTAAGGAGAATCGCGTCGGTGTGAATATGAACGACGCTCTTTTGAATATGGCTAATCGCGTGCCTTCAGCCGATCTGTTCATGATCATCAACTCAGTCGTCACCCTTTCGCAGCAGGGCGGTGATTTATCAGAAGCTTTTGAGACGATTGCTGCTACTATTCGTGAGCGCCAAAGGATTCATGAGAAGATTCGTACACTGGCACAGGCCGGTCTTACCCAAGCGACGATTTTGTCTGCTCTTCCATTTGTCATGATGGCGGTTTTAAACATTGTTCAGCCCACGTATGTTTCATTGCTCTTTGGAACACCACTTGGTTGGTTTTTTGTGGGGCTTATCTTTGTGTTTATCTTGGCTGGAATTTTGTGGATGAGAAAGATTCTCACAATCGAGATTTAGGAAATGGGGTATCCAGTGAAACACATCTTTTCCTTTCTTCTGCTTCTCTTCTGTGTCGCTCCTGCGGGATTGATGGCAGCTCGATATGATGCTCATTTGGGCAATGTGGTAGGATCAGCTCGCATGCTGGGTCTTGCTGGTGCGAGCAGGGCTGAAGGGGAGAGTTTTGAGTCGTCGTTCTTTAATCCCGCAGGGCAGTCTTGGATGAAGGGGCAGTGGGATGGCGATTTGAGTTTTGGATTTTTTAATCAAAGCTTTAAGTCGAGAGATACGTTTTTGGATGTTTCCGATGATTCATTCTTTTTTGTTCAAGCGGGTGCCTCGCATCGATTTGTGCGTTGGCCTCAGTGGGCGGTCGGACTAGGGCTTCAGGTTCCCTATGGATTTAGTTTGTCGGGCTCTGGCAACTCGGACTTCGATGAACTCAATCGAGTTAATTTTAGCTTTGAGTATTCCACGCTAAGCCTTCCTGTTTCCTATCAGGTGAAGGAGAATCTAAGTGTCGGGCTTTCCCTTCGATCGAGTCTTGCGACGATGAGATTTTCGAGTTTTTCTCAAGACAGCTCGGCGGAAAATCCGAAGTCAACAGAGTCAGTTTTTGGTGTTGGTTTTGATTTAGGCGCCATCTACCAATATAGCAGTCGGCAAAGATTCGGACTGACTTATCATTACGGAGAAAGTTTGAACTTTAATGAGCAGGCAAATATTGATGTGCTTGGATTTGATCCTTACCGGGAGGCCAAGCGCCCCCATCAGATTTTTTTGGGTTCATCGTATCAGTGGTCATCACGACTTGAATCGTTTCATGATCTGGGGATTGTTTTTGGAATGGGAGATACCGTTGTTCCCGGTTCGGGGATGTCCTCTAGCTTGCCGGCCATTTCCTCGGGCCAGTCGATCAGTTTTTCCTACCATTTTGGCGTTGAGTACGACCTGCTTCCAAGGCGCCTTCAAGTCAGAGCCGGGCACTACTATCAGCCCGCCCGTTCGGACTTAGATCCGCAAAGATTTCATGTCACGGTGGGGGCTACTTACCAGGTCTGGCTGCTTCACTTTGCGGGGGCTTTTGACTGGGCAAAGGACTATCATCACTTGAGTTTAAGCGCTGGGCCGAGTTTTCACTGGGGTGGGGCTTCCGCGCGCCGTTGACCCTCTGGCGCCGCATTTGATGGCGGGGGCCTCTTGGGCCCTGTAGCAGGACCTCAATTATTTCAATCACTTAGATAAAGACCTCCGGGGGGCCCACTTGGCACCGAATATGCATTTATTGAAGTCATCGGATAGGTACGAAACCTGAAAGAGCATGAAAGGAACGAATGTTATGAAACTAGCTGTTTATTCAATTTTGACTGTTGTCGCGATGACTGGATCTACTTTTGCCCAGAATCAGTGCGGAAAAGGCACAGAGGAAAGCCAAGCTTCATCCTCACAGGGCACAGAAGATGAATCTGAGAAAAAAGATCTTCTGACGGACGAAGAGTCCTAAAGAGTTTTCCTGGTGGTGAGTAGAGGTAAGTACCACCGATTTGAGGTTTTTGAACCCTCTAGGATAGCGATGACTATTCGTTGTAAGCCCGGGCTTTTGTCCCGGGCTTTTTTTTGGTCTGCTTATTGAGAATGCTCGCTCGGTAAAGATCAATTTCCCATTCAATGGGGGATTGGTCCTCGACAAACTCCCAGAACACGCCAACCCCTCGTCTAAATGAAAATGATTTAAGGGTTAAGATTCCTGCAGGGCGAATAATTTCTTTCGCCTTCTCGATCAGTTTGGGCTCTTGGCGACGAAGTTCCCAGGCGCGAACGGCTTGAGCAAAGCTCCAGCAGCAGAGGCCACCGAGCAACACATTCTTCCATCTAGACGAAAGTTTCATGAACGATCCTGTTGCAATGAGTGGGCCGCCGTCACCGCGGCACTGATTTTTGGTTGTAAGCCCCAAGACATTCGGAAACCGAATCTCAATCGGAAGATCTTATTTGTGAAGACGGATAATCTTTGAGGAGGGTTTGGCCCCAGGCAGGTGGAATGAGACAGCTTCAAAAACTCGCTGATCCATCAAAAGCCCACCGTGTCCAACAGGAATCGATTGGTTTTTGGCAAATCGAAGATTGCAGGACTTGGGCGGACAAATCGTGTCGTACTTTGCCGAAATCGAAACAACTTTGGTTTGATGCATGTCGCGAGAGTGCGCGCGAAGTTCTTTGAGAAAATCCGATCGGGGAAGCATCTGCCAAAGTCCTTTTGAGATGAGTCCCAGTGGCAGCATGGCAAGTAAGCAGGCCCAAGTTCCATTGAAGGGAGTGCCGAGAGTGATCAAATTTCGAACGCGCGAGTGTCCCCCAAGTCGCTTCACATAATAGAGACCAATGAGTCCGCCCATGCTGTGCCCTACAATGTCGACCTGATCGATTCCAAATTTCTTGGCGTGGCGCTCAATGATTCGGTCAATTTTAAGTTGCAAGAGATGCGCGGATGTTCGGATGTCCGAAACATTAAAGAAACCGAGATCGAGTGAGATGACGTCTCTGCCCTCGGACTTCAAATGATACTCAAGAGGACGAAGCACTCCTCGAGTTCCCAAAAAGCCTTGCAAAAGAATAACGGGTGGGTGTGAAGATTTTCCGGAGATATAGGTCTTAACGACCTTATTTCCCGTCAAATTGTGACGCCAATAATGAACGCTGTTGATGGCGTCAAAACTGATGTCGCGAAGCATTCCCACTAAATACTGAGAATTCACTATCTCTATTATAAGGTCGGCTCTGCCCCACGGCAATGATTGTGGACTAAGTGTGGATTATTTGGGGTTTCTCTGACCCTTTGTGCCATCTTTGGCACCCTGAGCTGTCTTCCATTTCCCACCGCTGGTGCGGTCAATTTCTATGCCGAAATCATTGGCCTGCTCGGCCGATGAGTGTGAACCATCGAAGGCACCCCAGTTGGCATCGGATGTTCCTGAGACGCCAGAGAGTCTCAGAGAGAAGTCTGCTGGATTTGAAGCCTGTCGAAGAGCTTCTTCTAAAGAAATAATATCGGACTTAAGAAGTTGCATGAGGGATTGATCAAACGACTGCATCCCAAAAGTCGTATAGGACTCAGCAATCGTTGTGGCGATGTCTCGAGTGCGATCTTCATTCTCAATCAGTTCCCGAATGCGCGCATTATTAAACATCACCTCAACAGCAGCCACTCGACCCTGATCATCTTTTCGAGGCACCAGTCGCTGAGAAATCACAGCTCGCAAGATTGATCCCAGTTGCAGACGAATCTGCTTGTGTTGGTGGGGAGGAAACGCAGACACAATTCGATTGATGGATTCAGAAGCATCAAGTGTGTGAAGAGTCGTCAGAACGAGATGCCCTGTCTCTGCAGCAGCAAGAGCTGTTTCCATTGTCTCTGGGTCTCGCATTTCACCCACCAGAATCACGTCTGGATCCTGGCGAAGGGCTGCTCGAAGCGCCAGATTGAATCCGACGGAATCAACGCCGATCTCTCGTTGGTTGATAATCGATTTTTGATCGCGAATGAGATATTCGATCGGCTCTTCGATCGTAAGAATGTGTGCGGATCGAGTCGTGTTAATCCTGTCGACGAGTGCCGCCAGTGTTGTGGATTTTCCAGATCCCGTGGCTCCCGTCACAATCACAAGTCCTCGCTCCATTTCGCAAATAGTGTTGAGAGAGGGCGGCAGGTGAAGTTCCTCGATACTTCGAATCTTGGTCGGAATCACCCGTAGAACCATTCCGATGGTTCCTCGCTGAACAAAAATATTGGCGCGAAATCGTCCCAGGCCCGGAACTCCATACGCCAAATCGACTTCGCTAAAATCCTGGAACTTAAGTTTTTGCTGAGGCGTCATGAGCTCGTTCGCAGCCTTTGATAACTCCTCGGGCGTAAGAGGTTGCATGTTGTTTAGCGGCACAAGGGAACCATCGATGCGAAACGTGGGTTTCAAGCCCGCCTTAAGGTGGACATCAGAGGCATTGGCCTTGAGCGCAATCTGCAAGATGTCGTTTAAGTTCATCTAGTCATTATTGTAGTCCATTCCACAGAAATGCTGCGATGGGGCATAAATGATACTCTTTGCGCAGGCTGTGGACGCACCCCGTAATTTTTTGGTGCTTCGCTGATCATCTCGCGGACTGATACACTTAAGACATGTCGCGCGAGCTCGATAGCATACAAATCCCAGATACATTGCCTCTTTTGCCCGTTCGAGATGTGGTGATCTTCCCCTACCGAATTTTGCCTTTGTTCGTAGGTCGAACATCATCCATCAATGCGGTGAATGAAGCACTAAACAAGGACCGTTTAATGTTCTTGGCTGCTCAAAAGAACATGGATGATGAAGCTCCCACAAAAGACGCCATCAATCGCGTTGGCTGTGTGGCGATGATCATGAAGATGAACAAGCTACCTGAAGACGGAAAGATCAAAATTCTCGTTCAAGGTCTTGTGAAGGCAGAGATTACGGACTTCGTTCAAGAGTCTCCGAACTTCATGGTGAAGATTAAGCGAATCAACGAGCCCGCGTGGGAAGATCGAGCGCTGGAATCTGAGGCGCTGATTCGAAATGTTAAGTCGCTCATCGAGAAAATCATTTCGATGGGTAAGGTTCTTTCTCCTGATATTCTCGTCGTCCTGGATGAGATCTCCGATCCTGGTCGCCTGGCTGACCTTGTGGCCAGTAACTTAGATCTCAAAGTAACAGACTCCCAAGCTATTCTTGAGACCATCGATCCTGTGGCTCGACTTCGAAGGGTTAACGACGCTCTTTCTCGAGAGGTCGAAGTTCTCGATATGCAGGCCAAGATTCAATCTCAAGCGAAGGATGAAATGAGCCGATCGCAGAAGGAATACTTCCTGCGAGAGCAAATGCGAGCCATTCGATCTGAGCTTGGAGATTCGGATACAAAGGCCGAAGAAGTAGAAGAATTTAGAGCGAAGATTACAAATGCTCATATGTCCGAGGATGCGAATCGTGAATGCATGAGACAGCTGAAGCGTCTCGAGAATATGCACAATGATTCGGCTGAAGCCTCGATCATTCGAACCTATTTGGATTGGATGGTTGATCTTCCTTGGAACAAAGCCTCTCAAGATACGCTGGATCTAAAAACAGCACAGGTCATCTTGGATGAGGATCATTTTGGTCTTGAGAAAATTAAAGAGCGGATTCTCGATCATCTGGCTGTTTGCCAATTGAAGAAGAGTTTGCGTGGACCGATTTTATGTTTCGTGGGGCCTCCGGGTGTTGGTAAGACGTCCCTCGGGAAAAGTATCGCTCGAACCATGGGACGAAAATTCGTCCGCATGAGTTTGGGTGGTATTAAAGATGAATCTGAGATTCGAGGTCATCGCCGAACTTATGTTGGCGCGATGCCCGGTCGAATCATTCAGAGTCTAAGACAGTCGGGAACAAACAATCCCGTCATCATGCTCGATGAGATCGACAAGCTTGGAATGGATTATCGGGGTGACCCCGCTTCTGCTCTGCTTGAGGTCTTGGATCCGGAACAAAATAATAGCTTCCGAGATCACTATATCAACCTGCCTGTGGACCTTTCGAACGTGATGTTCATTTGCACGGCGAACATGATGGATACGATCCCAGGTCCGCTTCGTGATCGTATGGAAGTGATCCATGTTTCGGGATATACGCTCGAAGAGAAGCTTGAGATTTGTAAGCGCTATCTCGTTCCCAAGCAAACCAAGGAAAACGGCTTGGTTGAGGGAGATATTGGTCTGCCTGATGCTGCTCTTAAATTTATTATTCAGGGCTACACTCGTGAGGCGGGACTTAGAGGTCTCGAAAGAGAAGTCGCCTCGGTTTGTCGAAAGATCGCTCGAGATAAAGCAGCCCTTGGTGGGGAATTTAAGCCCGAAGTGGTTTCTTCCAAGCGTGTTCCAAAACTTTTGGGACCTGTGAAGTATGTTCAAGAGCCTCCTCGTGAAGAAAGCGAAGTCGGTGTTGCTACGGGACTTGCGTGGACTCAAGCGGGAGGAGAGACGCTGACCTTGGAAGCCACTTTTGTGGAAGGAAAGGGAAGCATCGAACTGACTGGTCAGCTCGGAGATGTCATGAAGGAATCGGCGCGCGCCGCTCTTTCCTATGTGAGAACTCGTGCTGAAGAGTTGGGCCTTGCGAAGAATTTCTTTGCTGAGCATGACCTGCATTTGCATATTCCTGCGGGTGCGATTCCCAAAGATGGACCTTCTGCGGGGATCACGATTGCCACGACTTTGATTTCTCTTCTGTGCAACGTTGCTGTGAAGCGAGATGTTGCCATGACGGGTGAGGTCACTTTGCTTGGTAAGGTTCTTCCCATCGGCGGTGTGAAGGAAAAGATTCTTGCGGCTGTTCGACAAGACATCAATCACATCATTTTGCCTAAAGCCAACGAGAAGGACTTGGTGGATTTGCCTAAGTCTGTTCGATCAAAGATCGAGGTCACGCTGGTTGAAAACATGGATCAAGTGCTGACTGCTGCATTAGCAGGCAAGTTGCCACTGATTCCAGGCGGTGGAAGAAGGCTTCGTCGAAAGACGGGCGCTCAGACCTCAGCAGTGCATTGATCCTAAAGACCTAGGCCTTGGATGTGCTCATTGAGAGCGGCTCGCAAAGTATCAGCCGAAAGACGAGACGTGTCGGGTCCGCCGATTTGAGCAAAGTCGTTTCTGCCTCCACCTTTTCCCTGAACGAGAGTTGAAAGACGAGCGACCATGCTCTTCATATCAAACTTTGGAGCGAGATCGTCTGTGACAGAAACAATCACGGTCGCCTTGCCATCTACGCTGGCAGCAAGGACTGTGACTCCGCTTTTAATCTTTTGTTTGTACTGATCAGCCACGGGCCGTAAATCTTTGACGTCCTCAAGAGCTTTGATTTCGACGATTGTTTTAATGCCCTTCACTTCCTGGATGAGGCTTTCAATGTCTTTTGGTCCTTCGAGTTGTTGCTGAGATATTTTCTTCTGAAGGTCCGACTTTTCCTTCAAAAGCTTTTCCACTTTGACAGGGAGCTCAGACTCAGAGGATTTAAGCATCTCTCGAAGTTTTTGGATCAAGTCTTCGGTTCGAAGAACCTCCCCATAGGCCTTCTCACCTGTGACGGCAACAATTCGGCGAACGCCTGAGGCTACAGAGGATTCGGATGTGATTTTAAAAAGCCCAGCTTCACCGAGGCGCTCCGCATGTGTTCCTCCGCAGAGCTCTTTGGAGAAGGATCCCATGGTCAAGACGCGAACGCTGTCCTCATACTTCTCATCAAAAAAAGCTTTGGCTCCGGCCTTAATAGCGGAGTCTAAATTCATCTCGGCAGTGCTGACGACATGGTTTTCTCGAATGCGGGCGTTGATGGTTGATTCGATCTTTCGCATCTCCTCCGAGGTCAGGGCTTTAAAGTGCGTGAAATCAAAACGCAAATAGTCCGGAGTCACAAGGCTTCCCGCTTGCTTGATATGATCTCCAAGCACTTCAGCGAGTGTGGCATGAAGCACATGAGTGACCGAGTGGTTGATGCGGGTTTTCATTCGGTGAGAGGAATTCACTCGAGCTTCCACCTGAGATCCCACATCCACACTTCCTCGAATCATCTTTCCTCGGTGAACAAAAACATTTTTGACAGGCTTTAAGGTGTCAGAGACTTCGAAGACAAAATCTTTGCCAACGATTTGCCCCACATCTCCCACCTGTCCACCGCCCTCCGCATAGAAGGGAGTTGCCGACAGAATGAGATCCCCAGAAGATCCCGCAGAGAGTTTTTGAACAGGAATTCCCTTTTCGACAATCGCCGTGACTTGAGTCTTGTGCTCAAGCTGTGCATATCCGACGAAGCTCGTGGGAGGGATCTTGTTGGCGAGCTCTTTGTAGATTTCTGAGACACCTTGCTCGCCGCTGCCCTTCCAAGAGGCCCGAGAGCGATCTCGCTGTGCTTCAAGTTCTCTTTGAAATCCTGCGTGATCAAGATTAAGTCCGCCCTCACGGAGAATAACTTCTGTCAGATCCACCGGAAATCCAAAAGTGTCATACAACTGAAACGCTACTTCTCCAGGAAGAGTTTCCCCCTTCTTGAGAGATTTTGTTTTGGACTCCAAAAGCTTGAGACCATTTTCTAGAGTTTCGTAAAACTTTTCTTCTTCGTGATAGATCATTGTTTTGATGGCGGAGAGGTTTTGTGTGAGCTCGGGGTAGGCCTTGCCCATCTCCCGCTCAACAAAGTCCACGCCCTGATGGAAGAAGGGGCGGTCCATGCCAAGGTTCTTTCCGTACCGAATCGCTCGTCGCAAGATTCGGCGCAAGACGTATCCTCGACCTTCGTTGCTGGGCTGAATGCCGTCAGCAATCATGAAGGAGCAGGCACGAATGTGGTCTGTCAAAACTTTAAGCGCAACGTCCGTGGATTCGCTCTTTCCATAGGGCGTTTTGGTTAACTCAGAAAAACCCCGAACAATGCTCTGCATTCCGTCAATCAGATAGTTGTTGTCGACATTTTGAACAACGCTTGCCAACCGTTCAAGACCCATTCCTGTATCAACGGAGGGTTTGGGGAGCGGAATCATTCGACCGTCAGCAAATCGTTCGAATTGCATGAAGACGAGATTCCAAATCTCAAGAAATCTCTCGCCCCCGTCAAAAATCGTCTCGTTTTTGCCGTAGCTCTCACCTCGATCCACATAGATTTCGGAACAAGGTCCACAGGGGCCCGTATCACCCATCGCCCAGAAGTTATCTTTTTCTCCCATTTTGACGATACGACTGTCAGGAAGGCCTGAGATTTTTTTCCAAATCACTCGAGCTTCTTCGTCATTTTCAAAAACGGAAACCCAGAGGTTGTCTGGCGAGAATCCAATCACTTTGGTGAGGTATTCCCAGGCAAATCCAATAGCTTCCTCTTTGAAGTAATCTCCAAAGGAAAAATTCCCAAGCATTTCAAAAAACGTGTGATGTCTTTTGGTAAATCCAACACTCTCAAGATCGTTGTGTTTTCCGCCGGCCCGAACAGACTTCTGACAGGTTGTTGCTCGCGTATACTTGCGCTTTTCCTTGCCCGTGAACAAATCTTTGAACTGTACCATTCCGGAGTTCGTAAACAGAAGTGTGGGATCATTGTGGGGAATGAGGGGGCTCGCTCGTTCGCGGGTGTGACCCTTCGATTCAAAATACTTCAAAAAGCTTTCGCGCAGCTCATTCACTGTCTTAGGCATGTCACTAATGTAGCCGTCTTCTCAGCTACTTTACAAATGCTAAAGGAGGCCTGCGTAGGCCTTGGCGGCTGAATTTCGAGGCTCAATGGAAAGAGCCTTTTTCCACGCTTTTTTGGCGTCGGCTCGCTTGTTGCGCGCATAGTACGTCACGCCCAGAGAAATCCAAAAGGGAGCGTATCGACCAGCGCCTTTTTTGGCCTTCGCAAAGAGTTTGAGTGCTTTGCCCGAGTCGCCCGATTCTCTGTAGACCGTTGCGAGCTTAGTTTGAATGTCGATGAAGGTTGGACAAAGATCGAGTGCTTGCTCGAAGGCTTGTATCGCCAACTTGTATTCTCCGACGCTGTGGTAAAGATCACCAATCTCGCTGTGCATATTGGCAATCTTAGCCATCAAAAGAGGATCCATAGCGCCTCGGCTTTTTGCGCCGTAGGCCTTGAGTTTCTTGTAGAGGCTTTTGGCTTGCTTTCCGAGGCCCAAGTTGTTGTAGACGACAGAAAGGTTGAGGGCTGCTTCCATGTACTGAGGATTTAATTTCAGTGCTGACTTGAAAGCGACTTCCGCAAAATTGAATTTGCCTTGATCTGCGTAGACCGTGCCCAGGGCGTTGTAGACATCCGCGAGCTTGTGTTTGCGAAGAACTTTTAAAAAAATATCTTCAGCTTTTTCATACTGACGAGCTCGCGCAAGGTCTTTGCCGAGCGAAACCATTTTTTGAAGTTCAGATCGCTCCATTGTCATTGGGCAATCATAGTCGCGAATTCGGATTTGGGAAACTTCTCTTGAAAATCTTTTCTGGCCTTGTCGGCGAGGTCGGCTTTGCCACCTTTCTTGAGGCATCGAACCTGTCGGGCCATAGCCTCTTCCACAAGGGCAGAGTCCGGGTACTGATTTTGAAGTTCTTCAAAGCGGCGAACCGCAGCGTCGTAGTCACCATTTCGTTCGTAAAATTTGCCGATATCAAAAATCTTGCTGGCGAGCTGGCTTCTTGCCTTCTCGATCTGCTGCGGTGCTGTCGCTGCATATTCACTATCGGGGTAGTCGATCATCAATCGAGTGAAGACATCCACAACTTTGACGGTTGAGCGCGTGTCTCGTTGAGGCGTTGTAGGCATTTGTCTTAAATAGCACTGTCCGAGTTGGTTGAGTGCCATGGGGATCTCTTTGCGACCAGGGTAGGTGCGAATAAAGTCCTCATAAGCTGATGCGGCGGCGACATAGGACTCGTCCAAAAAATAGCTTTCAGCAATCTTGAGGTCCGCTTCCAACTGAAGAGAGCTTTGAGGAAACTCTGTTTTAATTCGGTAAAATTGATTTCGAGCTTCTTCATAAAACTCATCTTTGAGAAGGCGCTCTCCCTCGGCCATGGTGCCCTCGGCAGTTGTAAGATTTTTGGGGGCTGTTGCACATGCAGCCATCAGAAAGATGAAGAGCGAGGAGAATCGTTTCATGAAATGCTTTTACCATTTAACAAGTGTTGGCCAATAAAATAAATTTCTTTGGATTCCTTTTGGACTGCGGGTGGTCGGTAGAGTTTAGCAAACTTAAAGAACTTCTCCCAATCTTTGGCGGCTTGCACCGTCTCATTCGAATGAAAGAGTTTGACCACAAAGTGACCCCCTTGTTTGAGGTGCAATTGGGCGATTTCAAAAGCGCGGGTGATGAGCTCAAGGGATCTAGCGCAGTCAACGGTTCGGTTGCCCTGTGTTGAGGGGGCCATGTCAGAGATCACCGCATCCAGCGGTGGTAATTCCATTGGAAGAGGATCAAACACAGATTGTTGATGAAACTGAAACTCAAGGCCCTTCCGTTTGATCTTTTCTTGAGCGGTTATCGACAGGGGCTTGAGGTCTAAGGCATAGAGACTACCTTTGGGCCCTAGGATCTCAATAATATACTCGCTCCAGCTACCAGGGGATGCCCCGAGGTCCAGGACCTTGTTTCCAGCAGAAAAAAGATGGTACTTGTCTTGGATGTTCTGAAGCTTATAAACGCTTCTAGCCGAGTACTTTTCCTTCTTGGCTTTGTGGAAATAAAAGTCATGAATCTTGTCTTTTCGCACAGTCCTTCATTACCCCAATCTGTTTATATTCACTATCCCCTTTGTCGCCATCATTGCTCCTACTGTGATTTTAACGTCTATCGCGCTTCTGACCAATCGGCCGACTTTAATGAGAGATGGATTGGGGCTGTCTTAGAGCATTTAAGGTCCTGGCGAGAGCGCTGTTCAGAAAGCTCAACGACTCTTAAAAGCTTGTATCTGGGCGGGGGGACCCCATCGTTGCTCTCCGAGGAGTGGATCGAGCGCTTGATGCATGATCTCGATCGCGAGGGGTTAAAGCAAGGACCTCAAACGGAAGTGACGATCGAGTGTAATCCTGAAAGCCTGACGGAAGAGAAGGTTTTGGGTTTTAAGTC
This sequence comes from Bacteriovoracaceae bacterium, assembly GCA_040381435.1. GTDB lineage: Bacteria > Bdellovibrionota > UBA2394 > UBA2394 > UBA2394 > JBEIHI01. The sequence continues at coordinate 14,358 of JBEIHI010000041.1, forward strand.
AGCAGGAATAAATAGAATTAGTTTGGGGATTCAAAGCTTTCAGGATGTTCAATTGAGAAGGCTTGAGAGGTTGGCAACTCGCAAACACTTACAATCTTCGCTTGAGTGGATTCAGAAATATTTTTCAAACTACAGCATTGATTTGATGCTGGGCTTGCCTGACCAAACCGAAGAACTTTTTGAGTTGGATTTGCGAGAGGTTCTTCAGCTTAACCCCCCCCACCTCTCGGCGTATATTCTCACGTTGAGTGAGGATCATGTGTGGAAAACAGCAGACTCTATGAAGAGCCGAATGGTGGGTGATGATCGGGTGGAAACATTTTATCTTCGGTTGATCTCTGAACTGAGGGCCCGTGGATTCGAGCAGTATGAGGTTTCAAAC
>JBEIHI010000042.1:0-13832 GCA_040381435.1 Bacteriovoracaceae bacterium
CAGACATTTCTCCGTGTAAAGACTATCGCGTCAAATCTGTAAGGCCCCGAAATAACTACCCTTATTAGCTAGGCCTGAAAAGACCTTAGCAGAATTGGGGCAAAACCTCCTCACTTAATCCACCATTAAGAGCCCCATGGAGGTCGCGGCCTAACGCGATGCAGCAGATGATTCGATCAGCCCCGGAGACATTAACTTGATCCAGAGCGTCAGCACTGCGTACGGTAGAAATTGAGGGGTTTCATTACATATTTTTGAGGAGGGGATTATGCGCTTTGCATATTTATTTTCATTGGTACTCGCACAACCTTTTTTTGCTGCCGTTTCAGCCCAGGAAGACTCGGAGGAAATTTTAAAAATCAAAGAGGTCGACGCCCTCAGCGACTTTGCTGAGTTTCTCGGACAAACCTTCCAAGAGAGAATGCTTCGAGATTCCACCGCTGCTCGTTCCGAAGAACTCGGAGCATCACTTCTCACAGGGCCCGATGAAGTGATCACGCCTGATAGCGGCGATGATGCCTTTGGAGACCCCTCGGACAACCCTTCGGACTTTGACTCCGGCAGTATCTTCATCAGCCGAAAGTCTGGAGCTGCCGATCGAATAGCCTATGAGGTGCTCTATCAGACACTGAACTACTACGGTGTCGCACACTTCATCGAGAAATCGCCGACAGGCCGATACCAATTTCGAGTGATCGAATCAAAGAGCGGATACTTTAGGGACCTCTCAACGCTCGATGTTGCTTTCGCAGTCAGGGAATTTTCCAGATATCTCGTTGCGCTTCTTTGCGGCGAGCCCACTCAAGAGAACTTCTACAAGCTCTTTGCGCAGGTGCCACTTGAAGAGATTGGCTTTCGATTCAAATACGATATGGCTTGGGCTTTGCTTGGAAACCAACTGCCAAGACAACCGAATCAAATCTTCGAGTTAGGCGGCAAATGGGAAGCGCTCAACCGAATTCTTACTTCCACCAAGTCCCTTGAAGGAATCGATGCCGACTCCAAAAAGGAGCTGCAAATCTGGTGGAGATCACTCAGTGATGTGATCAACCTGCTTGTGAAGCTGAATAAGCTCACTTGTTACATCGACGCTCGACCCAACCCCAGAGAAGAGCTGAAGAAGAGGAAGGTCATTCGCGATCTTCTCAAGCTAGAGCTGGAATTTATTGCCCGAAATGAGCAAGGCAAAGCTCTCTTGGAGAAAGCCAAGAAAGAGGGCGCCAAAGATCAAATCGCTGAGCTTCGGCGCTGATTAACAGCCCTCCAGAAGAAGTGCCAAAAATCGAGAGCATTTTCCTTTGCGTGCTGGCTGCACTTGGGCTGCTGCAAAGACTTCAGGATTAGAAAAAGCGTGATCCGAAGGAAGGCTTCGATAGAAAAAGGGTGAGTCATTGAGCTCCATCTTTTGAATAAGCTCCCAAAGATTTGCTCTTGTTGTTCGCGAGGCTTCAGCAGCGAGCAGATATTTTTTCCTTTCACCCGATGACAACATCCGCGCAGCTCGATCCAACACAGCTTCGGCTTTCAGAATCTTCAGCGCAAAGGATCTGGGGATGGCGAGGGGAATAGGAACCCCCATCGCCCTGATCATCCCTTGGGAAAAGACCAGACCGGCCCCCAGCCCGATTCCGGGGGAGCGCCCAATCTTCGTGCGATAGGAGCACTGACGCGGCGAGACACTCTCATGCCCCGTTGAAAGCGCCGGACCAAAGCCAAACTGCGCCTCAAGCCCATCCAATTCCTCGGGTGTGATCAAACTATGCCGATGCCTCTCGGTGAGCTGTGCTGAGACAGTCGAGAACAAACCCAGGCCCTCTACAAATCCGCAGGCGAGTCGAACATGGGGACGCTCGCTCAAGCGGAATCGATGGAGACCTATTCCCACCTCAACCTGAATCCCCCAAATGAACGCCAATGAAAATGTCGCAACAGCCTCTCGCGACTCTCCCCTCATGCCGCCATCCGAAAGCGACTGATGGGTGGCCCACAAAAGATGAGCGAGACGCTGTGTCTCCAAAAAGCTCTCCGAAAAAATGAGCCGATCTTCAGGCTCTAACGATGCGTGGCCCGCCAACAAAAGCCCCTGTGCGCAAGATAAGCCCCACAAAAAAACAAGGATCTTGATCTGATTTAATGCCATCGGGCCGCTGGTTTAGCACACTTTCGCCCTTTGGCCACAGCAGACATGAAAACTCACAATCGACTCTGCTCACACTTGCTCGAGAACCCTAAAAATGCTGAGTTGGTTGAATCTTTGAGTGCCCATAGCTCAACTGGATAGAGCATCAGATTTCTAATCTGAGGGTTCCAGGTTCGATTCCTGGTGGGCACGCGTTCTTTCATACAACCCGCATCCAAGGCTCGCTGCGCCAGCGCAACTGGCCAGAGAGATGACGCGAGCCAGGAACAACTAAAATCGAAATAGCTGAAACGACTTACAAAGAAGCCATTTCATTTTCAGCGCATCATGCTTTTTTTAGCCGACACATAAGGGCGTGAGGTGGATTGCTAAAAGACTCGGACTCTTTATGGCTTTGTTGTCAAACTTAGGCCTCAGCGAGTCCCCTTTGAAGGCTCAAAGTCTGCTGGACTTACTCGATGGCACAAAAGTTAGTGTTGATTGGGAGGGTCAGCGAAGCTCATTTGTGAAGCCTAAAAATTTCGCCGACTGCCCACCACCCGCAACCTCTAGCACTCAGATTCTTGTCCGCCCTAAATCTATTGAAGGATTTCGCAGCGAAGGAGCTCAAGAGACTCAGATCGACAACCTCAAAGAGCGGGCAGCGCTCATTTTAGATTCTTTGCCAGTAAATCATATCGACAAGATCCAAGCCCTTGATCTTCATGTTTTAGAAATCCCCTCTCACCAAAGTCTGGATGAGACCGTCTCATCGCTTGAGCAAACCGGCCTTTATCAATCGATTCGGCGCAACTGCCTCTATCCTCCCGCCAACACGCCCGATGATCCGCTTTTTACCTCAGACCAATTCAACTATCTCGGGCCCCTTGATTTTGAGAATGCTTGGGACATCACTACAGGAGATAACTCTATAACCATTGCCGTTTTGGATACGGGGGTTCAGTCAACCCATAGCGAATTCGCAGGGCGACTGGTGGCGGGATACAATTCTCCAAGCTGTACTGCAAGTGCCGCTGCGGGATGTGGAAACACAGAGCCTGTCTCACTCGTAAGCGCATGCGGAGACCATGGAACCCTCGTCGCTGGAGTAGCCGCCGCAACAGGAAACAACAACCTCGGCATTGCCGGCATCAACTGGGCGGCCAACATCATGCCTGTTCGAATCACAAACGATTCAACAGACTGCCTGGCCTCGACGGCCGATATGATCGAAGCCATTATCTGGGCCTCTGAACAGGGCGCCGACATTATTAATCTAAGCTACAGCGGAGCATTCGATCCTGACATTCAAGACGCCGCGGAGATCGCAAGAGAAAATGGCTCACTCGTTGTAATGGCCGCTGGAAACGATAGCACCGATCTAGACGCTTTATGCCTTGGTCTTTCCACCAGCGAGTACTGTCAGGGATCTGATGTGCTCATCGTGGGCTCCGTTGATGGCGCTACAGCCGCCTCAAACCTCTCTGCATTTTCGAATCTCGGAAGCATGGTTGATTTGGTTGCCCCCGGTGAAAACATCAACGCAACCACTATTGGAAACACCTATGCTGTCGTCTCAGGCACCAGCTTTGCAGCTCCCATTGTGGCGGGGCTCGCCTCTCTCTTGCTTTCTGTTGATAGCAACCTAAGTCCACGGGAGCTTACGCAGATTTTGCTTTCAAGCGCTGATGATATGGGAGGCTCTGGCGAAGACAACACATTCGGAATGGGGCTGATTGATGCCGATGAAGCGATTGCTACAGCTCTAACAGAAAACTCCTCGCTCTATCTGGCCGACAATCGCAAGCTCGACTTCACTTTGCCCCATACGCCCTTTAAGTTTTGGCGCCCGGAGTTTCGAGCGCCGGGCAACGCTCATCAGCGCCTCTTTGTTGCGACTTCCAGAAACCAGGGACTTATCTCGATGAGCGCTAAGGATCTTTTGCGACGAGATTTACATCTTGCCGAGCTGCCTACAGAAGTTGCTATTGGAACTGGATCACTCTTCTTTCGAAACGACGACGGCTCGGATGACTTCATCTTCACTGACAGCGGTCGAAAGTATGTCTACTACGGCACAACAGACACCTCCGGAACAAACTCCGGAGAACCCCCCGTTGTCCGAACGCTTTCTTGCGGTCCCTTCTCCGAGATTTCAGCGATCCATCTCACCGAATCCTCAGGAAACACCCATCGACTAATTGTCGCCGATCGAAAAGCCAACAGGATCTATTCCTATGTTCTCAATCCGCAAGGTCCAGAGCTCTGTTCGAGCGAAGTATTTCTCAGCTTTGCAGCACCAAGTTTTGTGAAATCTCTTCCCGGAGCAACTCCTCGCATCTTCGTTGGAGGAAGTGATGCAGACGGTCTTCGCTTGCGACTTTTTAATGCCACCACTCTCGCGCCACTTGCCGCAAGCATCACAGTTTCTGATGTCAGCACGGCGAGGTTTGGAATTCCGATGATCGACACTGACGATCGTCAGCTGATTCTACCGATCCAGTTTGCTGACGATACGACTTACGGATCCGACTTCATTCGTGTTTTTGATGAAAACATGGTGCCCGTCACAACTCTTTCCACATGCATAGGCCCCGTTGAGATTCAGCAAGACTTTGAGGGGGTCAATCGCTATCGCTATGTTTTCTGTCCTATCAGTCGCCGCGTTAACGTGCATGACCTCGCTTGGAATCTTGTTTCAAGCCTTAAGGCCCCTCAGGGATTTAAACGAATGTCGATCCACTCAAATGCTGTCAGTCGTACTGTGACTATGCTCGGATCGACGAAGTTTCTGACGCTTTCCACGAACACGATCGCCGCCACTCCGATTTCCTTTGCGGAAACGAGCCTAGAGATGAGCTCGGTGATGGATGATATAGCCGCCCTTCCCTCACAAGGTGAAGTGGTCACTCTCAACAAAGAACGAAACGAAATCAGTCGAATTGACTTATCCCCGTTAGCCACGCTCGACACGCTTCGCTTGCCCTCATCGATTACAGACCTTGTCGCCACAACTCCGAAGAAATCTTTTTTTGTCTCTTCCGACACTGACACCGCTTACGGGATTGAAGAGTTGTTTAACGGCGCTTGGAAAATGAGACTCTTTGACGTGGGCAACTATCCTCTACAGATTATGTTTAGGCCTGGCCGCCTCTACACCCTAAACAGAGATTCAGACTCTGTTTCCATCATCAACCTTACCTCTCGCTCCGTTTCAAGCCTTAGCACTCAAGATCGCCCCGTCTCGATGACGATGGATACAGGCCTCAACCGCCTTTGGACTGCCAATCAAGGGGGAGATTCCTGGACAGCACTCAACATTTCCCCAGGCACTGAATCGCTCATCGGGCATACCGCGCTCTCCTTTGCACCGGAGAAAGCACTCTACGACGCGGATGACGACACTCTTTATCTGGCCGGTGAAAGCTCCGCCCGAACGGTCGATGGATCTTCGAATGCCGGCGTCGCAAGCCAAAACCTTTCGGGTGCATTTTCGAATATGACACTCATCACTGGTGGTGCGTGGATTACATCGCAGGACTCCATCTCTGCCGCCCACCTAACACGTACAGCGATTACTTCGACTTCGTTATCATCAAGTCCGCAACTACTCTCCTCCAATGGAAGTGTCGGGGTGTTGGGGCAGCTCAACGACAATCAGATTTTCAGCTCTACTTCTGTCACTCAAAGTATTGAGCCCTTCACTCACCTTTTCAGCACACCCACAAATCTTTTTTTGGTGAATAGCTTCACCCCCAGTCTTCGGATTTTCCCGTACGCGAACATCACAGGTGCAGAGCCCTCCGGAATTCAGCGAAATCTTTTGATCAAGCCGGAGAAGTTCTCATCAGACGATCTTGGTAATGTTTGGCTTGCCGATTCACGACGGCTTCAGCTCCAAAGAGTGGATGCAAGCTATCAAATTGAAAATCTTCGCAACCAAACCGTCAATCGTCCCTCTGACCTTGTGTCTTGGAGCGCGAGAGATCGACAGTACTTTCTCTTAAGAAATCTTGGAGCGGTGATGGTGTGGGATACTGCCAATAATCGGCGCTCATTTTTTGCAACGTGCTCAGCAGGTAAAAAGCTGATCTTGGATACAGAGAATGAAACCCTTTTTGTGCTTTGCGGAGAACTCAACAACATCGCGCAGTTTCGCCTCAAGCCAAACGGGGATATTCAATCTCAATCCCTCATCGCCACCGCAAGCCGCCCGTTTGACATGATCCTGGATAGCGCTCGAGATCGTCTCGTTGTGTCTCAGCGAGCCAGCAACAATATATCAATCTTTAACTCCTCAAACATGGCTGCCGCTCCCACCACCATCGCAACCTCAGCTGACCCCACCGCGTTGACGTTGGATGCTGCCTCAGGAAACATCTATGTCTTTCATGCAGGCCCGAAGGAATACCTCACGATTAACGGAACAACTCTTGCGACCTCCTCAACCGAAATGGTGATCAATAACATCTCTTCAGCGACTTTTAACTCCGCCTCTTCTGAAATCTTCGCGCTCAATGAATCATCCGGTGCTCTTCACTATGACACCGCCTCACTTCAGTTCGTGCCCTCTGGTCTCAACTTTCTCAATCCTTCCATGGCTACTGACATGGCGGTAAGCTCGACCCAATCAAAGGTCTATATTGCTTACCCCAATGAAAACACGGTTCGTATCTACGCTGAGAGCGGAACGATCACCGATCTCAGCCCCGGATCCAAGCCCTCGCGAGTGCTAGCGGTTGACAGCCTAAACCGAGGCTACATCTCAAACTTCGCTGACGACACAGTCTCCGTGATCAATTTGACGACAAACGCCATACTTTCCACCATCAGTCTCACTCCGGGTTGCGGTCCTCGAAAGATGGCAAGAGTAGATATCTCCGCCGTTGCCTACATCAGCGTCTTGTGTGAATCAAACGACAGCGTTGAGCGCTTTAACGCAAGTACCTACGCCCTAGCGACTGCTCTTGATCTTCGACTTTCGGACTAGCTTTTTCGCTAAGACGGTTTTTCGCAATCGATCTTTGTACTTACGAACCTGATTCAGAATCGAGGCCTTACCTGCACCCAAAATCTGAATCGCCAGCAATCCCGCATTGTAAGAATTGCCAATTGCAACCGTCGCCACCGGAACGCCCTTTGGCATTTGGACGATCGACAAAAGCGCATCTTGTCCCTGTAAAGCTCCGTGCGGAACAGGAACCCCAATGACTGGAAGCTCTGAGTGCGCCGCTATCATTCCGGGCAAATGAGCGGCACCTCCGGCGCCTGCCACGATCACCTTCACCCCGCGCCGAGCGGCCGAGCGCGCAAAACTCGACATCTCATCAGGAGTTCTGTGTGCTGAGATAATCTTGATCTCGTAGGCGATGTCAAACTCCTGAAGAGCCTCCTCCGCATGACACATCACTGAGTAATCAGAGTCACTTCCCATCACGATGGCCACAAGAGGCCTTTGCTTTGACATGGCTCCTTCTTACTGGGATTTCCCGAAAGCATCAATCCATGCAGACATTTTTGCTTCGATCTCATCAACAGGGAATGGCCGAGCGTCGACATAGTTGATATGACCCATTTTTCGCCCGACGCGCATTTGAGCCTTCCTATACCACTTAAGATCCCAGGAGGGATCCGGCGATTGAGGCGGCACGGGGGTGGAACGGTCACAAGCACCCAAAATATTTTTCATGAGAAAAAACTCATTCGTCTCGGTGCTGCCCAACTCATACCCAAGTATCGCCCTTACATGATTCTCAAACTGACTTGTTAGAGAACAAGACAATGTAAAATGCCCAGAGTTATGAACCCGAGGCGCAATCTCATTTGCCAAAACCGAACCATCCGGAAGCTCAAACATCTCAACAGCAAAGCAGCCCAGCAGCCTTACGGATCGAGCGAGGCTCTCAAGCGACTGTTTGATTTGATTTTGTGACTCCTCACCAACACCAAAGGAACTCGCCGGTCCAAAAGCATAGTCGCAAATTCCATCTCGCTGCTGGGAGATCACGAGCGGATAAGCACGAAAATCATGGGAGCGGGAAAGGACAGCCACCTGAGCAAGCTCTCGCGAAAAGCGGATCTTCTCCTCCGCAAAGATGCGAGTGTTTTGGGCTCGAGCACTTTCGACAAAGCCCTTCGCGCGAAACAAATCTCCGGGGCGTGAAATCAAGACGCCCTTGCCATCATAACCACCCCGACTCCACTTCAACACAAAGGCATCCCCAAAGCGTTTGCCGATCCGCTGCAAAAAAACATCCGCCGACTCATCGGGGTTCATTTCTTCAAAGTCTGCGACCTTCATTCCCGCAGCCTTCAGGGCCTTTTTCTGCTCGAGCTTGTCGCTTAGCTTCTCCATGGTATCGAGTGAGGGCACAAACTCAGCGCCCGAAAACGAAAGAAGTTTTTCATAAGGCAAAAAATCACTCTCAAAGAGGATGGGGCCACTTAGTCGCATGAACTCTGCAAGAGCTTGTGGATCATCCACACCACCAACCAAGCCTTTGGAGTACCTGGCGGCCGCGGGATCCTGGGCGGAATTTGGCAGGACCGTCGTACTGACTCCGAGTGAATCTGCCGCCTCAGCAAGCATCAACGACAGCTGCCCGCCGCCAAGAATTCTAATCTGTTTGAGATCACCGCTCATCGTAGAGGTTTCATCTTAGGGCGTTGTCAGGACCTCAAGAACGCTGCCCGTCACAACGCGGGCGGCCTTGGGGTTTAGAAAGTAAATAACAACTTCAGCCAAATCCTCCGCGCTTGCCGGCGAATGAAATCCGGGAAATGCCCTTTGAAGCATTTCAGTCTCTACGGCCCCTGGAGCCACAAGATTCACTCGAATGTGGTGCTCTCGAAGCTCCGCAGCCATCGCCTCGGTCATCGAAACTAGCGCTGACTTGGTGGCACAATAAGCCGTTGTTCCCGCAAACTTTGTTAGACCTCTAATTCCAGCAAGCGAGCCAATGTTGACGATCGATCCTGCGGTTTGCTTCGCGAGCATTTTCTTCACACATTCACGAGAACATAAGAAAACACCGTGCACATTCACGGAAAAAAGACGCTCCCATTCTTTTAAAGATGTCTCGACGAGTTTTGATGAAAAAAAATCAGCTGCGTTGTTGATGAGGTCTGTCACTGGACCTATTGCCTTTTCGGACTCCGCCACCCACCGAACAACATCGGCCTCATGAGAAACATCGCCCACAAGTGATGTAAACTTCTGCTGAGGAAAATCGGCCTTGAGGCGCGAAACCACGGCCTCGAGTTGTTTTTGGGTCCGGCCCAAAATTGAGACGTTCGCTCCGGACTTTGCAGCTCGAATGGCACACGCAGCTCCAATTCCTCTGCCGCCACCCGTAATCAACACATTTCGACCCTGAAGCTCCATCATGACTCGAGCCTAGCTCCTTCCGATCGAAGACGAACAAAATCCTGCCATCCCTTGCCCTGAAAAGAGTCTTCTTCGCCAAAAACAATACTGCTGACGCCCTGAAGAGGAACTGATTCCTTTTGACTTCCATGAAGGGGAAAAATGTCGAGATGTCCGTTTTCGCCATGAAAGACGTAGCCCACGATCTCTGAGCCATCTTCCATCACGATCTTCACATCTCCACGAAAATCCAAAGCGGCACGAACACCTTCCGCGAAATCCGCGTCTGCCGCTCGCAAAACGACCTTCTTTTTAGACCTATCTAACTCACTCATGATCCACCTGGATGATCTCTTTACTATGCTCGACGAAGACGACCCGCGCCAAGTACGAAGAAGGGTGGAATCTGTTGGTTTGTTCAGATAAGAAACCCTCATGACTGAGTTACTTAAGACACCTCTTCATTCAGAACATATTGCCTTGAAGGCCCGTATGGCCCCTTTCGCAGGCTATGATATGCCCATTTCCTATGATCAGGTGACGGGCGGCATGGCCAAGGAGCACCTAGCAGTTCGGCAAGGTGTTGGAATGTTCGACGTCTCCCATATGGGTGAGTTTTGGATTACGGGTCCCGACGCAACTCAGTTTCTGAATCATGTCTGCACCCGCCCCTTCGACAAAACCCCCAACAACAAGGCCCAGTACTGCCTTTTACTCAATGATTCTGGAACCATTGTGGACGATATCATCGTTTATAAGCTCGATTCGCATCTGTATTGGATGGTGGTTAACGCTGCCAACGTCTCCAAAGACTGGGCGCATTTGCAGAGTCATCGGGCCAACTTCAACGTCACCCTCACTGATGTAAGCGCGGAAACCGCATTGATAGCAGTTCAAGGCCCACGAGCCGTTGAGATTATTGAATCCCTGATTCCGCGGTCTAAGGACCTTAAATACTACACTTTTTTTCAGCCAAGCCCGAACTGGATTGTCGCAAGGACTGGCTATACGGGCGAAGATGGCTTTGAGATCTTTCTGCCAAACGCTCTGGCCGTAGAGCTTTGGAATAAGTTACGGGAGGCCGGCGCCACCCCGATCGGCCTCGGCGCCCGTGACACCCTTCGCTTAGAAGTGGGTTTTCCCCTTTATGGTCATGAGCTTGATGACTCACTGAAGCCACTTGAAACCTTTGCCGCCTTTGCGATGGACCCCAGTCACACTTTTGTTGGCTCCTCAGGAGCCAGACAAAGCGCTCGGTATCTTCCTGTATCGATCCAGACCGACAACCCAAAACCCATCCGGGCTGGGGATAAGCTGTTCGTAGATGGTAAAGAGGTGGGTTGGATCACAAGTGGGTCAACTTCCCCCATCAAGAAACTCGGTATTGGCCTTGGACTTGTCCAGGCTCAGGCTGTCGGGGGGGCAAAGCCCGCCATTTTTATGCTTGAAAGTGCCGGAAAACAGAGAGAGGCTCGTGCTCAGAGTTTGCCCTTTGTACCCACAGCACGGGTCAAAGCAAAAGGCACAGCAACGTAATTGATTTAAGTGAGGTTAGAAACGATGGCTGGAAAAAAAGAACCTGGAATGCATGTCCCCGAGCACCTTCTTTACACAAAGAATCATGAGTGGGCTCGAATCGAAGATGGCACAGCCTATATCGGGATTACTGATTATGCCCAGCATGCACTTGGCGACATTACTTATGTTGAGCTTCCCGAAGAGGGCCAGTCTTTCAAAATGGGAAAGGTCTTTGGTTCCGTTGACTCTTTGAAAACTGTTGCTGAACTCTACGCTCCTCTTGCCGGAGAGGTCTTGGAAGTAAATGCCAAGCTCCCGACCACAGCAGAACTGGTCAATGAAGATCCTTATGGTGAGGGTTGGATGATCAAGATCGAAATCGATGATGAGAAAGAGCTCGAGCAGCTTCTTCCTGCCGCTGAATATTTGAAGCTGATTTCAAAAGCAGCAAAAAATTGAGATCTTCGGATCTTTGAAAGTTTATGAAATATATTCCACAGGGCCCACGCGACCGAGAGGCCCTATTGAAGGTTGTCGGGCTGAGCTCAGAAGATGAGCTCTTTAAATTCATTCCTCCTCATCTCAAAGTGAAGGGAGCCCTTCCGTATCCAAAGGCTCAGTCAGAGATTGAGATTCGAAAAACCTTCCAAGACTTCTGCGCCCTATCCCCACAACCTAAGATGAGCTTTGCGGGCGCTGGAATTTATCATCATGACGTCCCCTCGATTGTTCCCTTTCTTCAAGGACGCTCGGAGTTTGCCACGTCGTACACTCCGTATCAGCCCGAGATTAGCCAGGGCACTCTTCAAGCCATTTTTGAGTTTCAGACTCTTGTCTGTCAGCTGACCGAGTGTGAACTTTCAAACGCCTCTCTTTATGACGGTGCGACTTCACTGGCTGAAGCGGCTCTGATGGCCCTTCGAGTGAAGAAAAAAGCTGAAGGAAAGATTCTTATCTCTCAAGGACTGCATCCGTTTTACGTTGGAGTCCTACGAACATATCTTCAAAACTTTTCTGATCGAATTGAAATCGTTCCACTCAAGGGCGATCAGACCGATTTAGATCTGCTTGCTGCTGGAATTAAGTCTGGCGCGGATCTCGTGATCACTCAAAGCCCGAACATTTTTGGTGTGATTGAAAATTATGAAGCTGTTGGAAGCCTGATCCAAGGCTCGGAGACTCTCTGGGCCACCGCAACTCCGGAGCCCCTTGCGTGGGGCGTTTTGCGAGGACCTGGTGCCTTTGGCGCACATTTTGTGACGGCAGAAGGCGCTAGTTTTGGCGCTGCTCCCTATCTGGCAGGAGCTTCGTATGGATTATTTGCAACGAAGAGTGAGTATATTCGAAACCTTCCTGGACGACTCGTCGGCGAGACCGTTGATGAGGTCGGCAGGCGCTCCTACACTTTGACCTTTGCCACTCGAGAGCAATTCATTCGTCGAGACAAAGCGACATCTAACATTTGTACGAATCAAAATCTAAATATGCTCGCCGGTCTCATTCACATGACGACTCTGGGCAAACAAGGCTTCTCGCTCTTGGCTCAGCGAAACCTGAGTCTTGCCGAATATGCCAAATCGACCATCTCATCGGCATCCGGAAGCTTTAAGATTTCAAAGTCTGCAACCTTCAATGAGTTTTGTGTTGAGCTGCCGTGCGATGCCGGCAAGCTTGTTCGACAAGCCGCCGCCGAGGGCTTTGTTTGCGGTGTTGATATGGGCCGCTTTGATAAAGCTTGGAGCAATCGACTGCTTGTCTGCACAACAGAGCTGAACACCAAACAACAGATTGATGAGCTCGCCGCCTTCTTAAGGAGATCCGCATGAGCCTGAATCTCGAAGAACGAATTGCCTCGAACCAGCTGACCCATGAAGAACCCGCCATTTTTGAAAAGAGCCGTGAGGGACGAAACTCCTATTCACTGCCCCCAAGTGATGTTCCGGAGGCCGACGCCAAGAAGCTGATTCCTCAATCGCTCTACCGAAGCTCTGTTGAGGGATTTCCTGAGGTCTCAGAAAACGAGATTGTTCGTCACTTTGTTCGACTTTCCCAAAAGAACTACTCGATTGATACGGGCTTTTATCCTCTCGGCTCTTGTACGATGAAATATAACCCAAAGATTAATGAGGAAATGGCGCGCGAGTCGAAGTTGGCGGCCATGCATCCATTGATTGCAGCGCGGACACGACCTTGTTGGTATTCGGATCCGACTGCACGAGGTCTTCGCCCATGATCCACAGCGCTTTCAGTTTGCCCTCCAGCGCGGCCTCGTACATTTCCGGAATGGTATAGCCGATATGATGGGGTAGTTTAGCGCCGTAGAACGCTTCGTACTTTGATACGACCTCCGGATTGGTGACGTCGAGGTATCCAGCGCCTTGGTAGGGTTGTACACCCATGTCGGCCATACCCTGCACGTTGTTTTGTCCGCGCAGGGGATTCACGCCGCAGCCCGGCTTGCCTACATTGCCGGTGATCATCGCGAGATTGGCGATTTGCATGACCGTGTACGTGCCTTGGAAGTGTTCGGTGACGCCCAGGCCGTGGAACGACATGGCCAAGCCGGCCATGGCATACGCGATAGCCGCCTGCCGCACTTGTTCGCGGGGTACGCCCGACACCGCTTCGAGTTCATCAATATTCAGGTTGAGGATATCCTGCCGGAAATTATCATAGCCTTCCGTGCGGGCGGCGATGAAATCCTGATTTTCCAGGCCCTCTTTAATGATATAGTACAGCATCATATTCAGCACGGCGATATTCGTGCCGGGCCGGAGTTGCAGGTGGTGTTGCGCGTATTTGGCGATTTCGGTGCGGCGCGGATCAATC
>JBEIHI010000043.1:0-13655 GCA_040381435.1 Bacteriovoracaceae bacterium
GAATGAGAATAAACGCTGACCCCTCCGTCGAATTGACCTCTACTTCGCCGGACCATTTTTCGGATTCAAGCTTACTAAGGAGAGAGGCAAATTCGTTCATGATTTAATCCTTTGGTAGCTTAGCTTGAGTGAGATCAAGTACAGGATTCCGGCGAGGATAAAGCTCCACAAAAAAAGCGGACTTCGAGTTAGAAGCTCAATCGGGGATAGTTGAAGAAATGAATAGAGTTGGTTGAGATGCTTTGAGGAGAGTCCAAACAAGACAGCACCTACAACCGCTAGGAGCCACAGAAAACTTCGCCATGCGGAATCCGTTCTGATTAAATGATGGAATTCAGGTATCAGCCAAGACCACTGCTGAGCCCAGTCGATGCGTTGAACCTGATAGCTGCGAATCGCCGATTCCAGCTGCTGTCTTGTGGGCTTGGTTCCACGGCCTTTCAGGGTCACATAAAGAGAAGACTCGTGGATGTTACGATGAGGGGTCGCCTCTCCTGTATGCTCGCATATTCCGGCGGCAGAAGCTCTTCTGCCAAGGGCCCCGATGAGAACCACCGCAATCAAAAGGAGTTGGATCATGAAAAAGACTGGCTGCTTGTCGGTTCTCTTATCGCTAAAGTTCAAGCCGCTTCGCAGTCTCTCCAAAAAAATCTCGGATGCCTTTTTGTTGTACAGAGGGAGAAGCCACAGTCCGGACTCTTCGGACTGCCTCAAGAGGTTAGCATAGAGATTCGGTGTGATACTTCCACGGAGTCGGTCCGCAGCAATGAGATTTTGAGATTTGGTCAGGACCTGAGAGAGATTGAATGCAAGAACGCTTTGCGCTGGATCGCTATCATAGAGATTCTGGAAGTCTTCCAGGAGAGACTTGCTTGGATCCTCCGAGGCCTTCAAAAGCAATCTGAGGTTTCGTGTGGACACCGAATCCTCAGCTTGGTTGAGCCATTCTCGAGACGAGCTAAAGTCTCGGTTCAAGAAGGCCCAATGGGCTCGCTCATCGGGGCCCAAGTTTTCTAGAGCTGACTGAGAATACTCCATTCGAGTCCGACCGTCCTGAAGAGCTTCGGCAATCGCTCCCACTTCGGCTGCTTCCTCCAGAATAGGCTTTGCACCTGGTGCAATGAAGACAAGAGCGGCTACCGTGTAGGTGAGCAATCCAAAAAATGCCGAGCGTGAATAGGTGAGCATGAGGGCAGAGGTGATCAAAAACCAGATCGGAACGGCCTTGAGAAAGATGGCGACAATCAAGCTGCTAAAAAGTGCAAAGCGAACTGCAGGACCTGAAAACGTGAAAGCTCGAAAATCGTGGCTGATGGGATTCGCCCAAACACTCAAATAGAAGAGATTGCAGATTACTCCGGCGAGGAATGCTGCAATCAAAAGAAACTGAAGAGTAGAAATCCAAACAGGAAGGGCATCAAAGGGGCGGTTCGCACGAGAGACCCAATCATTCAGAAGGGCTGGAATCCATACATTGAATCTTGCGGGCTGAGACTTAAAGCTTTGAACGAAGCGATCATGGACAGCGTAAGGATCAACGAATCCCGCAGAAGTGGACTTCGTATTGGCCCAGTAATCCTCTGCAACATCAATCAAGCCGTATCTTTGTTTCCAGGCTCGGGGGTTAGCCTCATCTGATTTCTGTGTCGCCCAAGATTCTCGAATCTTATCTTGGCCCCAGTCGTTCTGAGTAACGGACAGAGTGAGAGAGAAAATGAGAGCCGTTAAAAACATTTGTTTATTCTAGGTGGAAGTCAAAGAGATCCCAAGACCGAATTTATCGGCTGCTCATCTTGGAACGCAGACGAATGACGAGGCCATGAATCTGCTCAACTCGAAGAACCCAAGCAGCAATTCCATAGATGAGGGCCCCGAGAGCGACCAGCGCAAAGACTGTCCCGAGTTTTGTGGCGGTGATCCCCGATGTGGTCCAAAGATTTTCAGGAAGTATCTGTAGAATACACCACAGTAAAGAGCCCATAGCGAATCCTGCCATCAGCATTTTTAGGGTTGATACAAGAATCTTGAGCCATTCGAAATCCCGATTTTGTCGGAACACCAAGGCTGTGAGGATCGCTGAGTTCACGAGTGAGGAGAGAACGGTCGCGAGTGCAATTCCCGCTGCTCCTCCTCGGGTGGAGAGCTGCCATGCTGCGACGAAATTCACCGCTAGAGCAATGAAGCTTACGACGGTGGGAGTCGTCGTATCCTTGCGAGCGAAGAACAGTGGTGTGATGATTCGAAGAGCGGCAAAGAAAGGAAGTCCCAGAGAGTAACCAATCAGACATCGCGATGAGATTGTCAGATCGATCGCGGTAAACTTCCCGGAAAAGTAAAGGCTTGAACACAAAGGCGTTGCCAAAGCAATCAGTCCAAACATGGAGGGGATTGCAAAGAACAAGACGCCTTCGATGGAAAATCGAAATGTCTCTCCGAGTCCAGCGCGATTTCCAGCGGCGGCATATCGACTAAAGGTAGGCAAAACGGCTGTTCCCAAGGAGACGGCGATGAGCGAGATGGGCAACTCGAGTATGAGATCGGCGTAGAACAAATGTGAAACGGCACCATCAATTTGGCTCGCAAAGATTCGATTCACAATAATGTTGAGCTGATAAGTTCCCATGGCAATCATCGAGGGAAGGAGGAGTTTTTTGAGATCCTGAAGGTGTGGGCTTGCTATGGAAGGGCGAAATGCGGGAGCGAGACCTTTGACCTCAAGGGGACGAAGGTGAATGAGAGCTTGAAGCAAGCCGCCCAGAACAACCGCCGAAGCAAAGATGAAGATTCCTTGCTGAGGCTCGGGACGCCAAATCAAAAAGCTCATCGGAACCAAGACAATCACAGAGAGATTGAGAAGAACGGGAGAAAACGCCGAGACCCCGAAAGAGCCGATGGAATTCAAAAAGCCCATTCCCAAAGCCGCCCAGCCGATGAACAAAATGAACGGAAACATCCATCGAGTCAGAGCAACCGTGAGCTCAATCTTTCCGGGCACCTGTGTGAACTCGGGAACGTAAAGTCGTACCAGCCACGGTGCGATCGCAATCCCTACAAGGACTACAAGGCAAATGAGGGCCGTGAACCACCAAAAAGCAGCGGTCACAAACCCCCTATGCTCATGGGGATCCTTCGAACCCTGTAAAACCCTGGTAAAAATACTCACAATCGCGGGGGTTAGAGCCCCCTCGCCAAACAGCCTCCGAAGTGCGTTCGGAATGGTAAAGGCGGCAATGAAGGCGTCGGCGACCCAAGTGGCTCCAAAGAAATGGCTGAGAATCTGGTTTCGCACGAGGCCTAAAAGACGCGATAAAAGGGTCAAAAGCCCCATTATTTTGGAGGCTCTCGCAATCTGTTGCTTTTCGCGCTGGAGCTCTTCGGTCATGGATTGAGCCCCTCAAAGGAACCTAGGCCTGCTTGATTGACAGCTTGCCCAGGCCGGTTTATCAATCGAAAACCATGGCAAATCACAAATCTGCAGAAAAACGAGCAAAACAGGCTTTGGTTCGCGAAGCCCGAAACAACAGTGTTAAATCCAAGGTGACGTCCGCGGAAAGAAAAGTTCGAGACGCCGTTGAGGCTAAGAATGTGAAAAGTGCTCAAGAAGCTCTTCGATTGGCTTTCAGCACGATTCAAAAGTCTAAGGGCACTCTCCATTCCAATTCCATTAAGCGAAAGATGGCGCGGTTGGCCACAGCGGTTGGGGCGTTGGCGAAGGCTTCTTAACCGCTTTTCGAGAGGACTGGGAGCGGCTGTCTTGTGAAACAAGATGGCTCAAATCGAGAGAGAGCTTTCGAAGCACCCAGACCTCATCATTTCCACTTTTTAGATCTAAATCTGCCTTCCAAAGTTTCTCAAAGATAGCATTCCATTGGCGCGACTTCAGATGAGGTCGCGACATCCATTTCTTAATCATATACGGCGAGACTTTTAGTTTGGAAACGAGCTCAGACTCGCCCAAGCGATTCTCTTTCGCGTAGTGAATCAGTCGACCTAATCGGAAATCACGAGCTGCCAGTTGCAAGAGCGCCAGAGGATGCTGCCCAGATGAAAGGGCGGTCTCCATAGAAACTAGAGCCGCAGAAAGCTGGCCATTGTGTAAATGATCAATCCATCGAAAGGATGCTTTGTCATCGTCCAATGTCTCATTGAACTTGGGACTTTCCCATGCTTTGAGGCTGAGAGATTTCGGGCAGGCTTGACTTGAATGAAGGACAATCCAGTGCGGTCCTTGCTGAAGTTCTTCAATCCAGCGAGCGGCATTCTTGTCGGATTTAACCGCCTTGTCGGCGTCAAAAATCACAATTGCCTTTTGCTTAGCAAACAAGCTCAAAGTTTTCGCGGAATCCAAGAGACGAGACCAGTGCATTTCAGAGCTCTGCACCTTCTCAACATGAATCTGATCCGAAATCTTAAACTGCGAGCAAACCTCAGGCCACCATTCAGCCCAGGGCTGTTCGGCGGGAATCCGTGCCCAAATGCAACCCTTGGATCCCATTATGATGGATCCTCCTTGGTTCGATCCTTCGTTGCTGCTTCAGGTTTCCACTGAAGAGACTCATCCAAGGCTTTCGTATCAAAAATAGGAATCTCCTCAGTTTGTTCCGATGGAGATGAGAGAAATTCATTCAGAGCTTTTTCAAAATCTTGTTTCGATTCGAAAGTCATCTTGTCCCCAGCTTCTTTTTTTTCACCAGAAACATCAGATTCTGGCAATGGTTGAGGTGGGGGCGGAATTTCCATCGCAGGTGCAGGAGGACTTTGTTCTTGACTTGAAACTTCCTCGGCACTCTTCGGTAGCTCTTCAGTGACTTCCTGCAGAACTTCCGTCGCAGTCGCTTCAGTGGGTTGCGTTGTTGCTTCAGCAGGAGGAGGTGGTGGAGGTTCCGGCGGACTTGCAGGAGCTGTCGGCTGGGGAGTTGTGGAAGCGGCCTGCTCGGGTGCTGGAGCTGAAGATGTCGCTGCGCTTTTGACTGCCTCAGCCTGTGCGGCGGCTTCCTTAGCTGCTGCTTCTTTGGCGGCGAGAGCCTCGGCCTTAAGGCGAGCTCGTTCAGCCTTCCATGATTGAATCAAAGTCTTAATCTTCGCCACTTGCGGTGACGAGATACTGAGAACAAAGAGAGTCAGGGCAAAGAGGTTCAGGCCAAGCAGTCCCCACACCGAGCCGGTAAGCCACCGCTCAAGAGCAGCAGTGTCAAGAACCTCCGGGGCATTGACGACCGAAGATTTCGACTCCGCAATTAAAAGGAGTAGAGAAAAAAGCTCCTTCACCTTAAATATAAGGGTATTCGAGAAATCGGAGGTGCGTCCATGAAAGAAAAACAGATCCCCGAAAGTTTAACCTTTGACGATGTTCTGCTTTTGCCTAACGAAAGTTCGGTTTTGCCTCAGGAGGCTCAACTCAAGAGTCAGTTGACCAAGGACATTAATCTGAATGTGCCCTTGATCTCGGCGGCTATGGATACAGTGACCGAGTCGAAGATGGCGATTCGTTGCGCGCAAGAAGGTGGCTTGGGCGTCATTCATAAAAATATGAGTCCTCAAAATCAGGCTTCGGAAGTGAAGAGGGTTAAAAAGTTTGAGAGCGGAATGGTCGTCAATCCCATCACGATTGGTCCTCGCGAAAGTCTTCAGTCTGCAAAGCTCCTGATGGATCGTAATGGAATTTCTGGTTTGCCTGTTGTGGAGGGGGAGCGATGTGTAGGCATTTTGACGAATCGAGATCTTCGATTTGTCCAAGATTTGAATCGACCTGTGTCTGAGCGCATGACAACGAAGCTTGTGACGGTGAGTGAAGGGGCCGATATGGAGTCATGCAGGGAGCTCTTTCGGCAGCATCGGATAGAAAAGCTGCTCGTCGTGGACAATCAGATTAGATTGAAGGGCCTGGTCACTATTAAGGATTTGGAAAAAACGGCTCGCTACCCCCATGCCACCAAGGACAGTCGAGGAAGTTTGCGTGTTGGGGCTGCCATCGGCACAGCGGCCGATACGAAAGAGCGTGCTGAGCTTTTGATCGAGTCTGGCGTGGATGTTTTGTTTTTGGATACTGCTCATGGACACTCAAAAAAAGTTCATGAGGTTCTGACCTCTCTCAAGAAGCTTTATCCCAAGGTTCCCATCATTGCTGGAAATGTGGGGACGGGTGACGGTGCGAAGGCGCTGATCGATGCAGGTGCCGATGCTGTGAAGGTGGGGATTGGCCCGGGCAGTATTTGTACCACTCGAATTGTTTCGGGCGTTGGAGTCCCTCAGCTTTCAGCGATATTGGAGTGCGCGAAGATCGCGGATAAAACGAGAACGCCGCTGATTGCTGACGGTGGAATCAAATACTCAGGTGATATTGTCAAAGCGCTTGCTGCCGGAGCCTCATCGGTGATGATTGGTTCCTTGCTCGCTGGAACAGACGAAAGCCCCGGAGAGATCATTTTGTTCCAAGGGCGCTCGTACAAGGAGCATCGTGGAATGGGAAGTATCGAAGCGATGCGAGAGGGATCCAAGGATCGCTACTTCCAACAGCATCTTGCAGAGGATTCAGCTCTTGAATCAAAGTTGGTTCCTGAGGGGATTGTCGGACGAGTTCCCCACCGAGGCAGCGTCTCAGCAGTGATCTATCAACTGATTGGCGGTATTCGAGCGGGGATGGGCTATTGCGGAGCTTTGACGATCAAGGATCTTCAAGAAAAAGCTCAGTTTGTTCGGATTACTTCGGCAGGTCTCAAGGAGTCTCATGTGCACGATGTCATCATCACGAAGGAAGCGCCCAACTATCAGCTGAGCTAAGGAGCTTATGGAAGTTTGTCTCATTATTGATTTTGGAAGCCAATACACTCAGCTCATTGCTCGCAAGCTGCGAGAGCTGGGGGTTCGATCTGAAGTGGTGACTCCCAAAATTTCTTTGGCTGAGATTCAGGCTCGCAAACCTAAGGGGATCATTCTCTCTGGGGGTCCGGCAAGTGTTTCAGACTCGGATGCGCCGGCTCTATCTTTTTCCATTTTGGAGATTGAAGTTCCTGTGTTGGGAATCTGTTACGGGATGCAGTGGATCGCTCAGTCCTTGGGCGGGAAGGTTTCGCCAGGAGTTTCGCGTGAGTATGGAGTGGAGTCCGTCCGCGTCACTCAAGGCCGATTGTTTGCAGGCTTAAGTCAAAGTCTTGATGTTTTGATGAGTCATGGAGATCACGTCGATCGTCTGCCCTCGGGCTTTCGAGCGTGTGCCAGTACTAAGCGCGGTGTGATTGCCGCGATGGAACATGAGTCGAAGTCGATTTATGGGCTTCAGTTTCACCCTGAGGTTCATCACACACCTCAAGGACTTGAGATTCTCAGGAAGTTTTTGCTTGGATGCCGATTTAAGTTCGATTGGCAGGCCAAGAGTATCTTAGAGGATATTGAGTCACGATTGAAAGCTCAGGTGAAGGATGGCCGTATTCTTTGTGCATTAAGTGGCGGCGTTGACTCCTCTGTTGTGGCCGTGATTTTGAACAAGATTTTCCCGGGGCAAGTGGACTGCCTTTGTGTTGATACAGGCTTGCTGAGAAAAGATGAGCTCAAGCAGTTAAAAGACTTGTTTGATCAAAAATTTCATTTCCCAATCAAGATCGTCGATGCCTCGGAGGAGTTTCTGAGCGGGCTTAAGGGCGTTGTTGATCCTGAGCAAAAAAGAAAGATCATCGGACGTTTGTTTATCGAGGTGTTTGAGCGTGAAGCCAAACAGCTGCAGAATATTAAGTTTTTGGCCCAAGGAACTCTCTATCCCGATGTGATTGAGAGCGTGAGTTTTCATGGTGGGCCTTCGGTGATGATCAAAAGCCATCACAATGTGGGAGGTCTTCCCGAGCGCTTGCCCTTCGAGTTGGTGGAACCACTGCGAGATTTGTTCAAAGACGAAGCTCGGCGACTGGGAGAATTTTTGGGTATGCCGCGAGAGTTTGTCTGGCGTCACCCCTTTCCGGGCCCAGGTCTTGCGATTCGAGTGATGGGAGAAGTCACTGGACCTCGACTAGCGCTGCTGAGAGAGGCTGACGCTCGTCTCCAAAAAATTCTCAAGGAAACCGGTTGGTATGAGAAGTTGTGGCAGAGCTTTTGCGTCTATTTACCGATTCAGTCGGTTGGTGTGATGGGGGATCAGCGAACGTACGAAGATCTTGTCGCTGTTCGCTGCGTCCATTCCGAGGATGGAATGACTGCCCACATTGCAGCTTTACCGACGGAAGTTCTCGAAAAAATTTCGGCCACCATCATTAACGAAGTCCGCGGGTTCAACCGAGTTGTGTTCGATATCTCATCAAAGCCGCCTTCAACAATCGAGTGGGAGTGATCCCGGCGGAGGGCGGCTTCAAGCTATTTCCTAATCGCTTGAATCTGACTCATCTTGGAGGACCAATCTCTCACTTCGTAGCTGGTGCCTTTCTCAATGTCATAGACCTCAGTGAGCAGTTGGCCATTCAGAGTTTCCGCTCGGTAGTAAACGAAGCCCTCTGAGAGATGAGCTTCAAAGACATTATAATCATCAAGAATTGAAATCTTTGATTTCACACCTGGTTTGACGACATAGAGTTTCTTCAGTTCCCGAATCAAAATGTAATCGCCCGAGGTTGTCAGGTCTTCGGGCTTGTTTGACATTTCCTCGTCAAGAAGGAGCTCCGTTGAAAGATCGGGGCGAAGCAAACAGAGAAACCCCGTTTGAGACATGAGGCGAACTTCTTCGCCCTCGCATTGATCGGTGATCACAACTGTTCCCGACTTGGCGCGGACAGCTTTGTGGATGAGTCGAGTGGGTACCGGGATTTCTCGTCCCGAATCCGTGTTTACAATCAAAGTAGGCCCCGTGAGCGCCTGCGCTTCATTCACTGAAACGAGCCAAAGTGGATTCGTAACATTGAAGCGAAGCTTTGAGTTGAGATCAAAGACCTGTCGAATCAGATTTTTGCCTTTGATCAAAGCGTGATGATCGCTGACTTCCTCAACGACTGCATTCTCGATGTTGAGGTTCAGGCTACTCCATGTTCCCTTTCCAAATTCGAGAATCATCCCATTGCGGAAATAGAGATCCTGATTCGCAGATTGTCCGACAAAGTTCATAAAGGGATCTCCCCCTGATGAGATGACTTCCGAGGGGAGTTCGAAGACTTTGCCATCTTGGCGAGTGAAAAAGATCTTTCGTTCATCAGCGCCGATGCGTCGCGCATCCATCAAGAAGCCGCCGGCGATTCCTTTGAGCTGATTGACGATGAAGCTCTTGTCGTCGAGTACGATCGTTTCTCCGGAGGCCTGAATTCCAACAATCGTTGAGGCTGTGGAACTTTGAGCCACAAGCCCTACCGCATAGATTCCTTCCAATGACAATTGGGGCAGGGGAGGGTTTCCCACCTTCGTCGCTTGCTTGGCTGCGGGCTCCGCGCAGGCACTCAGGGCTGCGATCAAAATCCAAAGACTTGTGTGATGTTTTTGTTTTTTCATTGTTTTGTCTCCGTAGGGGATGGTTTTGAAGTCTGCTCTTTCGATTGAGCTTTGCTCAACGGGAACATGGCAAACTCGATTTGAAAAACTTGTTGGCCCTTTCCTGTCGAAGCGAGAGAGAGTCGCATAGCCTTTTCCTGCAGTCGCGCCCATTCCTTTGACAGCACGTCCCGATCTTCTTGAGTGAGACTGAGCGTGATGCCTTCAATGGTTCGCTCCGAGGAGGCTGAGTTTTGCAGAGCCTCCTTGGCTAGTTCGAGCATTTGCCGATGGTAAACGCTCATTGAGAAGAGGAAGAGGTCGCCTTCACACTTGAGCTCGCGCTCCGCTGTAGAGACCCGGCCGCTCTCATCGCAGTGAATAAAGTTCTGATCAATCAGGAACTTCAAAGCCGATTTAATCTGATCGGGCGAGGCTTTGAAAGTCAGGCGATTCTGAATCCATTGTGCGTCGAGTATGAATCCAGGAATAGTGGCGAGCTCACGAATGGCAACATAAAGCCAGTGAGTGAGGTACTGTGAGGATTCAATTTGATTTTTGTAAACTCTTCGAAAGGCTGAGAGGCGGTAAAGCTGATTGAGTGCGCGAAGTTTGTGTTCTGCGGTTTGTCCGAACTTCCATTCTCTGAGCAAATCGAGATGGTTTTTTTCAGAGGTGTTTAACTCGAGGGCCAAAGTGAGTCGGGTGTATGTTTTGTCCGAGAGCGGGTATTTTCCATTCATGAAGAGTGAGAGGCTGGCCGCCGAAACCCCGGCTTTGTAGGCCAATGCTCTCAGTGAATGAGCGCTGCTGAGAATCTTGGCCTTAAGCTCAGCATCAAAATCGAGCCCCCTTGGCGAGGTCGTGGGTTGAGTGTCGTGTATTTCTTTCACGCGACATCAGATAGCGCTCAAGGCTTGTGCTCGCAAGTCGATTGTTTATTGATCGAAACAGAGACTTAGATTCATCCTTATAAATTATTGAAATAACACGATTTTAATTTTGAAGTGTTTAAAAAATATCTGCATATGCTGAGATCCAGGGTTGTTTTGGGCGCTGGAGCGGTGCATTTTCCGACTTAGGTACTATGTAAAAATTACATTGACCAAAGGCACCAATGAGTGCATTTTTGATCTATAGGGTTCGTTGTTTTTTACGGGTATTGGAAGCAACGCAACTGTTAGCAACATAGTAGGGGTTCGTTAGAGGGTAGGATTCTTGGAGAGGGGGCCCTCGAAGCGTTTTTTTAAGTTCTAAGGGGGAAGCGTGGATCAGGCGATAAGCGCTTGAAAGATGATGGGCCAGGCTGTGGGCCTAAAGTACATCTGGCAGTGGCCAGTAAAAGGGGCCGTAAGTTTTGAGGGGACTTACGGCCCTTTTTTTATCTCTAATCTGAATCAGGGACTTTTTGGCTTCGCTTTACTGGGCGCTGCTGGCACTGGGGTTGATGGCTTTGGCTCAGCGGGAGCTTCCGGTGCTGGCTCTGCCGGAGTCTCGATAACAAAGCCTGGAATCAAATCCCGAATATCAATCTCCTGGGGACCGACCAACGCGACAGTGAAGTCTTTGAGATAGTTTCGAGCCGCATCCCGAACCTGATCGGGAGAGACCGCTTTCAATCGCTCAATGAATGTATTGGATTGCCTCCAACCCATTCCCAAGACCTCATACAACATGAACACTCGCCCTTGTTGTACGGCTTGCTCGCGACCCAAGTACCAGTTGGACGCAAACTTTCGAATCTGTAACTCCAGATCTTTGGACGGGATCAATTCGCTTTGAATCTTTTTTACTTCATCAAAAATCACCTTCACGGCTTCAGGAATCTTGGTGGAGCTGACATAAAGCGAGCCTGAGTTCAGGAGGCGATTGCCGATCCCTGCAGATACTGAATAAGTAAGAGCTCTCTTGGTTCGCACCTCTTCGAAAAGTCGATCGCCCAAAATCTGAGAGACCATCGCCATTGCAGGATAGTCAGGATTCTTGAGTTCAGGAGCTT
Organism: Bacteriovoracaceae bacterium; assembly: GCA_040381435.1. Lineage (GTDB taxonomy): Bacteria > Bdellovibrionota > UBA2394 > UBA2394 > UBA2394 > JBEIHI01. The sequence continues at coordinate 11,438 of JBEIHI010000043.1, forward strand.
TGAAGCTCGCCACAAAATAAGTCGTCGGAGACTCAAACTTCTGAAAGTGAATCGTCTTCGTCTCGTTTTGAATCGGAGTCGTGATGGACTCGGTCTTGGTTCCTTCAGGCAATGTGCCAAAGTGGCTTTCAATCATGGATGAAGCCTCCTGTTGGCTGAGATCACCCACAAGAACGAACGTCATATTCCTCAAGTTAAAAACCTTCGGAAGCAGTTCCACTAAGTCCGTTCGCGCGAGACTTTCGATTGTCTCCAAATAGCCTTGTGGTCGATTTAGATAAGGATGGTTTTGCCAAAAAGCTTTGAAAGCAGTGAGGCCCAAAAGTCCATCGGGATGCTCAACTTCACCCTTGAGCCCGGAGATCATTTGCTTTCGAGTCAGGTCGACTTCCTCATTTTGAAACAAAGGGAGTCGGACGATCTCTGAAACAACAGGAAGAAGTTTGGGCAAATGTTTCTTGAGGCACTTCAGGGAAAGTTCAACCGATTCACTTTGTGCCGAGATGTCAAAAACTGCGCCTGTCTCGGCAAAGATGCGATCAATATCTTCTTTAGAATAGCTGGGAGTCCCTTTGTGAAGGGTCTCGGTAAACAAAGAAAGTAGTCCCGCTTTGTCCGTCAGCGCAATACCGCCATAGGCAACAGCCTGAAGCGCAACGATGTCTCCGAAATCCTTTGTTGATCGTAGAACAACGGGGAGGGTTCCTACTTTGAATTCCGTTACATCTGAAAGGTCAAAAGCTTTGAGCTCCATAGGTACTCCTAAACTGGTGATTGCTAGAACAAATGAAAGGAATCTCATTGAGCCGCTCCTTCCGCAGGTTGAATAGCTTTGATCTTTTCCGCATCCGGAAGGTTCAAAGATACTTCGCCGTTTTCGGGAACAAGAGCTCCAAAGACAAACGGCTTTTCAGAAATGTACTTCTTCACAGCTTCATCCACATTTTGTGTCGTGATTTTTTTGATATTGGATACATAGTTTTCGTAAAAATCCAAAGAGCCGGTACTGGTCCACACACTAGCAAGAGAAAGCGCATATCGCTGACCGGACTCTCCTTCATAAAGAGTGTGAACTTCCAAAGCATCTTGGGCGACTTTCAAGTCCTCCGGTGAGAAGAAGTTTCCTTTGTTCATTCTGCCCACCAGTTCCATCAATTTGTCATATGCCTTTTGTGCAAGTTCCGGCGTTGTCTCGACAGTGAAAAAGAGCGGGCTTGTGTAGCGTTGAGACCAGCAGTGAAATGAAGCGCTTGTCGCTAAACCCGAATGTACTAACTCCTTTTGAAATGGTGAGGACTCCAGGCTCAACATGCCGCTCATCAAATCAAGAGCGAGAATAGAGGTGTCGTCTTGTGTCAGCTTCGGGCCGTGATAAGACAGCGCGATGTTGACAGTTTGAACGGGCGCCTGGCTGATGAAGGTCTTCGACTCAGTCAGGGCAGGATGCTCGGGAACTGGATAGAGAATCGAAGGATTGGGTCCAGCTCGCCAGGGTCCAAAGTTTTTTTCAAGGTCGGCCTTCAGTTTTGCCTCATCGAAGTCTCCCACAATGAAGAGCGCTGAATTGTTGGGAATGTAATATCGGCGTTGAATGTCGAACATTTGATCCCGAGTTGCGGTCAGAATTGTTTCTCGCTTGCCGATGACATTCTTTCTCACAAAGTGAATGGGGAACATTCGTTTCGTAATATCGCGTTGAAAGAACACATCTTGGGGCGAAGCCTCGTATCGGTCAAATTCGCCAATCACGACTTTTCGCTCGCGCTCAAGCTCCTCTTGCAGAAACTTCGGAGTCAAAAGTGCATCAGCAAAAAATGTTAAGCCTTCGGAGAGATACTGCGATTGAAGTGTGAAGAAATATCGAACGGATTCAGTTGAAGTGTAGGCGTTCATTTGTGGTCCAAGCTCCACGCCGAGTTCATCCAAAGCTTTAAAGAACTCAGGCTGCGAGGGGATCTTCTCGTTGGCCTTAAAGAACATATGTTCGTAGAGGTGGGCCAGGCCGTTGTTGCTTTCATCCTCAATAAAAGAGCCGTTCTTGACCGCAATCAGCACGGTCACCATGGGGATGTTTTTCTTGGAAATCGCGTAAACTTCGAGTCCATTGGCTAACTTATAAAACTTAATATTGTTCTTCATAGCGGGCTCCTTAGTGACCTTCATTTCCGATGCTTTTCCTTCTGGTGAGATCTGGGGACTTTTTGTAGAACAGCCCGCA
>JBEIHI010000044.1:0-13598 GCA_040381435.1 Bacteriovoracaceae bacterium
CCACGGCACGATCAATTCGCTGAAGCTCAGCAGCCCCCCAAACCTGGGAGGTGTCATAGAGATTTTTGGATGAAGGTTTCAAAAATAAATCACGAACTCGCTTATCCGTAAAGGTCGCCAATCGGCGCATCAACTCATCACGCTTAAGCGCTGAGCCTTGACCTACGGGATAAACTTCATCAGCTCCTCGATTGGACGTGAAAACAACCAAAGATCGACCCAAATAATAAGTCTGCCCGTCACCGCCTTGGAGTTTTCCGGTATCGAGCATTTCCATCAAAATCTTGATCAAGTCCGGATGCGCTTTTTCAATTTCGTTGATGAGAATCACGTTTCGACCTTTGCCTCGTCCGCGCAAAAACTCAGGCAAAATCCCTTGAGGCGATTCCGCACTGTAGCGCGCCGTTCCGATCAGCGAATCAAAAACACCGTTTCGATACTTTGTCGCATCGATTTCCAAAAATCTCTCAGGATCTCGAAGGACATGCTGAGCAAAGGCTTGTCCTGAAAATGTTTTCCCAGCACCCGTCGGGCCCACGGCCAAAAGTGAACGATGTTTTTTGCTGCCGACACCCAGATTGACCTCCCGCCAAAGGTCCATCATGGCCGAGACGAGTTGGGGTTGATCGACAACAACTTCGAGGAGTTTTTGACGACCTTCCTCATTCGCCTGAACAAAGGCCGTTGGATTTTGAGGGCCGACGCCGTACATATTCCATGCTGCTTTATCAATATCCTCAGGCTTCACTTCGGTTTTCTTGGCGCGAGTCAAATCAGTCTTCATCTGCTCAAGCAATCGAACACTTCGTGCGGGCTCATGGGATCCCGGATCAAAATCCGAGGAGACGCTGATCACGCGATTGAGCATGGAATCGTCGAGCTTGTATCCAAACTTAAGATCAATCCACGAATTGAGTTTGCGCAGAAGCTCTTCATCGCGGGGCTCTTCAATACGGATTTCTGTAAATCGTCGACGAAGAGCGGGGTCTGATCCAAACGCTCGTTGATATTCCTCGGGAGTGTCCGTGGCAACAATCATGAGATCGCCTGCTGTAATATGTTTCTTCAGCATCTGCATCAAATCCACGCTACTATTGGAATGAGTTCCCAGCCCCTTCAAGCTATGAAACTCATCAAAAACAAGAACCAGGGGAGTCGTTCGTGAAGCCTGAATCAGCGCGTTGACTCGCTTGTCAATTTCGCCCACTAGTCCCGCGCCCTGTTCGAGAGCTTCGCGAGGGACCTGCATCACTTCCCAAGTCTCAGGAAGTTTGTCGATTAATCCCTCGATGATCGTTGTCTTCCCGGTGCCACTCTGTCCGAGCAAAACAACCGACTTGGACTCCTTGCGTTTCAAAGCCTCGACGATTCGCTGAATGACTTCCTTATCTTTGTCAGTGGGAGGAAGCATATTCTTTCGATCAAATCCATCGCGAAGATCTGGCAAGAGATCCTGCAAAAAGGCGAGGGCATCAATCCGTGATCCTGAAGTCGTCAGCACCGCCTTTGCCGCTTTAGGCTCAAAGGTAGCCTCGAGCTCCAACCGCAGCAAATCGAGATCTCGACCGCCTGGAACATAAAGCATCATATGGCTCATATCCAAAGCGACCTCATTCATCTGTTCGTCCTTGAATGGAACTGAGGCCACTTTGATCAGCATTTGAGACGAGGCTTCATAAAAGTAGGTTCCGAGCATATTGGGAGAAATCACACTCAGAAGAAAAAGCTGATTCCCCGTATCTTCCAAGTGACGAACTCGAAGCGCCTCAACCTCAGTGGGAAAAATCGGATGGCGTAGAAGCGTTCCTCGGCTGGAAATCAGCAAAGCTTCATTTTTGTCCGTAATCGCATAGGTATAAGAGTTTGATCGATGATGAATAGGCTCAACGAGTCCACGAATGAGACCTCTTTGATGCCCATTGACCCCAATTCGCTTGACCGGTCCCGTGTAGAGAACCTCCGTAGAGCTCGAAAGGGGAGAGCCCACGATGATTTGAACGTCCTGACTCTGCGGAACCCGAATGAACCGAACGGCCACCTGGGAATCCGCAAAAACAAAGGAGCCCAACAGCTTTTGAGGAATGCCTCCCGGCTGGTCGATGTTCTCAGCGCGAATGCTGGCCACAAACGAAAATAAAATGGAAACCCACAAAAATCCCCGAATAATGAATAATCTCACTCCCCTGATCCCCCTCATTCGACTCCCTCAAAATAGAAAATCTTGGGAACCGCTGGCAAGACTTATCAATGCAGTGCGACAAAAGTTAGGGGGGCTGAGCTTTATCAAACCATCTGAAATCTTTGCAGAGGGGCTGAATTGATCCGGCTAAAAAAGCCTCAGCCACCACTTTAATTGGATTCAAGGCTGGCACTTTGTTTGCTCCTTGTTATGAGCAAGGCGTTTATGGTGGTCGGCGGAAAAAAACTTCTCATTTTGGCAGCTCTCTCGTTGGCACTTTCAAGTCCGATTTCCCTCCACGCATACTCTGGAAACCTTGATTTTATGCTTAATCTTTCATCGTGCAGTAGTTGCCACAGCTCGGCAACGCCACCTTCTCCGGTCACCATGCAGGCTTTTCGATTCAAAGACATCGAGACGGAAACCTTGGTCACGAAGTATGAACCTGGAAAAATATACGAGATTGAAATCTTGTTTTCTCCCCAGCTAGGACTCGGTGGAAATTATCGCGTCGCCTATTTCATCAAGTCAAAAAACTCGGCAGGAGCAGCTCTTGGAGAATTCACGACTCCCGCCACCATCAATACCCCTGATGGCTCTCAAACCGCTCCCGATCGAATCTATAAACCTCAAGTCCACCAGGTGGCGCGAGTATTCACATCAACAAGTCGGATCTCTGCATCAGCCCTGCGCCTTCAGTGGAAGGCTCCTGAGAGCAACGAGGCCGCTCGGTTTGAATTCGCACGTGTTGAGTCCAACAACAATGGTGGCAACGATGCCGGTGATCGAGGATCGAGCGCGCTTGAAGTTATCACAATCCAGAGCGCAGGAATTCCAGAGACCGAGGGTGATGAAGCGGACCCCAATCGGAGGCTCAACTTTGAACAAGAGCTCGAAGGCGGATGCGGAATGTTGAAGTCAACATCCCACGATGCGACAGGCCTCTGGGCTCTGTACCTCACGCTGATGATTTCTGTGTTGATCTCGGTTCTTCGAACGAGTTCAAGGCGCGAGATAAAGAGCCAGTCCTAGGCTCGAATCTGTGTTCGTAAACCCATCTCAAACTCACGCTTCCATTTGAAATAAAGCTTGAAGAAATCCTTTCGAGCTTGCTTCAAAGCACGGCGAGAGGATTTCCACTCTCGAGACTGAAGAACTTTGTTAACCATATCTCCCTGATTCCACGAGAGGTGCATCTGATTCCAATTTTGATAGGCCTTGAGAACCTTGGCTTCCAGATCCGTCAAAAGAGGGCTCGCGACAGCAGGCTCTTTAAGCTTCGCCGTTTCCATTTTGGCTTTCAGAATTTCCACTTCAGGAGTTTGTTTAAGGTTCCAGCACCAGCCCAGCTTGGAAAAACCGTAGATCATCCACTTGCCCGGATCCCAATCGTAGGTTCGAGGACCATTTCGATAATCAAAAGGAAAGCGATGATGATAGTTGTGCCAACCTTCACCCCAAGTCAAAAACGCTAGAATCCAGGAATCGCGGGCCGTACAGCGAATCGAGTAGGTTTGAGAACCAAAATAATGAGCCCATGAATTGATAAAAAATGTCGCGTGATTGATGCAGAACAAACGCAAGAAACCACCGCACAGAAGACCTGCCAGGGCGCGATCAAACAAAGCACCCACCACGGTCGGCAACACAAAACTGCTCAGTGCAAACCACACAATATAATAGTCAGACTGGTTCTTGATCATTCTGTTCTCAGCAAGGTCTTTGACATTGGAGAACTCGGTCGTGGTGGGACTGCCGAGCATCCAACCCATATGGGCCCACCAAAATCCTCGCTTTACATTGTAAGGATCCTCGTCAGTGTCTTCATTTTGATGATGTCTTCGGTGATCAGAGCACCAGCTGAGAGCCGAGCCTTCACCCGCAGCAGCTCCACCAAACAAGCCAATGAATCTCACGATAGCATTGGAAGAAAAAGCCCGATGGGTAAAACCGCGGTGATAACCAATACAAATTCCCAACGCGGAAAGGGAATACATCCCGAGGAAAATCGCCAAATCAACCCAAGCAAAGCCGCCACCCAACCACACATAGAGAGGGTAGGCCGTGAGGCCAATCAAATGACTCGGAATCACAAAGAGAATGTTTCGCCAGTTCGGGGAGAAAGGTTTGCGTGAGTTGCTTGCAACTCGTTTTGATGCCATGGATCAATTATAACCGACCTAAGGGAGTTTGTGCAAAACCTAAACCTGAGTATCTCCAGGTGCAGATTTCGCTTCAAAGTCGACGACAAGTCTTTTAGCTTCAGTGAAGCTCGCGGGGAAGACCGGCTTCGATGGATTCGAAGCACGAGCGATTGGAGATTGAGATAAAAATGCAGACTCGTGTACCGACACAAATTCTTGAGTGTGAAAATTTTATTCACGGCCGCTGGGTCGCCGGCAGCGAAGGTTCTGCGATGATTCACTCTCCTTATAATGGGTCCGTGATCGGACGCATGAGCATTCCTTCCCAGCAGCAAATCAAAGACGCCATTGCTCACGCTCAGCAAGCTCAAACTCAATGGGCCAATCTACCAATCAAAGAACGCAGTAAAATTCTTTTTCAGTTTCGAAATATTTTATTGAGAGAGGTCGATGAGATTGCCCATCTCAAGAGCGCCGAATCGGGAAAAACATTTGATGAAGGAAAAGCCGGCCTCATGAAGGGTGTGGAAGTACTGGAGTTCGCCCTGAGCATTCAAAATCTCGATCTCGGAGGGCGCCTCGAGGTTTCACGAGGCGTCAGCTGTGAGTATAGGCGAGAGCCTCTGGGTGTAATCGCTAACATCACCCCCTTCAATTTCCCGGCAATGGTTCCTATGTGGACCATCCCGATCGCGCTCGTGCTCGGTAACTCCTACGTGTGGAAGCCTTCCGACAAAACACCGTTAACATCTCTCAAGATCGCGAACGCTCTCAAAGAAGCGGGACTTCCTGATGGCGTCTTTACTGTTCTTCATGGTGGTGTTGATACCGTCAATGCCATCATCGACCATCCACTGGTAAAAGCCGTCGGCTTTGTGGGCTCCACCAAAGTGGCTCGCGCCGTCTACGAACGAGCAACCCATCAAGGCAAGCGCGCCCTCGCTCTTGGTGGTGCGAAGAATCACATCATTCTTGTCCCCGACGCTCACCCCGATCTTGCTGGGCCGGGAATCTCAGACTCATTTACAGGATGTGCAGGTCAGCGATGCATGGCCGCCTCGGTACTCTTGGCCGTAGGAGATGTGGAAGCTCATATTCAAAAGATTGTTCGCCGGGCGGGCTCACTCGTTCTGGGAGAGCAGATGGGCGCCATCATCACCAAAGCACAAGTCGAGTTTTTGAAAGCCGCGATTACACGTGCCGAGGCGGCAGGGGTCAAAGTGCTACTCGATGGCCGAAAAGCTCAAGCCCCCAAGGGCTTTGAAGGAGGTAACTGGCTCGGACCCACCGTTCTTGACTGTGTGACTCCAGGTTCAGAGGCTGCGACACAAGAGCTCTTCGGTCCCATCCTGAGCATTGTTCGGTGCAAAGATTTGAGCGAGGCTCTTCGAATTGAAAAAAGCGTTGATTACGGAAATGCCTGCAGCGTTTTCACATCAAACGGAGCCATTGCTGAGCGCGTCGCTCGGGAAGCGTCAACAGGAATGGTTGGCATTAATGTGGGCGTTCCTGTTCCTCGAGAGCCTTTTTCGTTTGGTGGAGTTAACGCTTCAAAGTTTGGTCACGGAGATATCACCGGTCACCACAGTTTAGATTTTTGGTCGAACGTCAAAAAAGTCACCACCAAGTGGGAACCGCAAACAGATTCTAGTTGGATGTCATAAGGATCAAGGGGAGTATTCATGCCGACTCATAAACGAGCGAACCATATTATTTTAGCCACTCATTCAAATCTCACATTCAAAGAAACGATTCCGATTCACTGGGGAGCCAAAACTCCGATGGAGCGTGGCCCGGTGGTGGCTTCACTTACCAATGCTAAGTTTCGAAACGCGATTGGCGCGCACAGCGGAAGCTACACTGTCTATCGAGCACTTTCGATTGCGAGCGGAAAGTTTCCCGCACAGCATCGTCCAGATCTTGAAAACACCCAAAGCCCCACCAAGATTGGGCCTTATCCTCAGTGGAAGAATCCTGAAACACTGGTGACGGTGGATCCGTGGGGACTTGATCCTCAACTCAATTTCAAAAAACTTTATGACAAGGGACTCGACATTCGCCCCACCATTGCGATGACTCAGGCTCATCTTCAACTGCCAGAGATTCATCAAGCCATTGACGCCGGTCGACTTGAAATTGATGGAAAGATCGTCAAAGAAAACCGAGATGTTCGAGTCACTAAAGTCGCCATTGATCCCGTTTGGTATTTGCCCGGAATGGCCGAGCGGCTCAACGTGGAAGAAGGGCAACTCAGAAGAATTTTGTTCCAAGAAACGGGAGGAATGTATCCCGAGTTTATTACCCGACCTGATCTCAAAGTTTGGCTGCCTCCCATTGGGAGTTCGACGGCCTATATCTTTGGAAATCCAGAAGACTTAGCCAATCCGAAGAAAGAACTGACATGCCGCGTTCATGATGAGTGCAACGGCTCCGATGTCTTTGGCTCTGATATTTGCACATGTCGACCGTACTTGATGTATGGAATTGAGGACTGCGTGCGAACGGCTCAACGTGGGGGAGTGGGCATTGTTGTTTATTTTCGAAAAGAAGGCCGGGCTCTCGGCGAAGTCACCAAATTTTTGGTCTACAATGCTCGGAAACGTCAGAAGGGTGGCGATTCAGCTGCGACCTACTTCCACCGCACCGAGTGTGTGGCAGGAACTGAGGATGCTCGCTTCCAGGAATTCATGCCCGATTGTTTGCATTTCTTTGGAATCAACAAAATCGATCATCTGCATTCGATGAGCAATATGAAGTACGACTCTATTGTTGGCAGTGGAATCAAAGTCATCAATCGCGTTTCAATTCCGGAAGAACTCATTCCTCAAGATGCTCAGGTGGAAATGGAAGCCAAGAAAGCAGCTGGATATTTTGCTCCTAAGGGAGCCAAGGCCAAGTCTGAGCTTCGCAAAGTAAAGGGGCGCTCGATTGAAGAGTGAGACTCACAAAAACGAGATTCATCTGAGCGCCGATGAGCTAAGTTTCATCCTGTCACCCAAAGCCATTCGTCAACGAGCACAAACTATTTTTGATCGAACCCTCAAGGGCGAAGGCTGCTTTACTTATCACGCAGACAGACTCGATTGGACTGTCCAGTTTGTCATTCAAGAGATCAAGCAGCGCTACCCAAGCCTTGATATTCCCTTCCACTCTCGTTGGGGACACTTTGCGGTAGGCGGCATTGCGCGAAAGAGTCTTTTGATGAAGCAAATCCAAGGGGAAAATCCTCTTGAACGTGCGCGAATCCTCCTCGATCTTGTGATCACCTCAGTATTGCTCGATGCCGGAGCGGGTTCGACCTGGAAATTTTACGAGGAAAGCTCCAAGTCCTCTTTCGGACGCTCCGAGGGTTTGGGTGTTGCAAGCTTCTATCTTTTTCTTTCAGGATTTCTGAGTTCGGACCCTCACAAGCCTTTGCGAGCTGACGCTTTGGGTCTCAAGCAGTTGAGGCTGCAAACTCTTGAGACTGCCTTCCAGGTTTCACCCAAAAATCCTTTAGTAGGAGCTGAAGGCCGACTTCTGTTGCTCAATAACTTGGCCGACGCCGTGTCTAACCACAAGCGATTCAAAGACGGTCGCCCCGGAAACATTTTGGATTATTTGATGGAAACGTACGGGGAGCGAATCCCCGCCGAGGGCATCTTGCGTGCCGTGCTCGAAGGGCTTGGAAGCATTTGGCCGGGACGTCTTGAAGCTCGAGGAGTGAACCTTGGAGACGTTTGGCCCCACTCGAAGCTTGGTGCCAACGGCAGCTTTGACTCGCTCGTTCCATTTCATAAGCTCTCTCAGTGGATGACCTACTCCTTGATCGAGCCAATTCTTGAGGCGGGCCTTCAGGTTGACGGAGTTGATACGCTCACGGGACTTGCCGAGTACAGAAACGGTGGATTGATGATTGATTCGGGACTCATCCAACCCCGTGATCCTCAAGACCTCGTTCGCACCTGGCCAGCATCCTCTGAATTCATCATTGAATGGCGAGCTCTGACCATTCATCTGCTCGATGTGATTGGCGAAAAGGTTCGAAAAGAGCTGAACAAATCATCACAAGATTTCCCCTTAGCCAAAGTTCTGGAAGGGGGCACATGGTGGGCGGGGCGAAAGCTCGCCGCTCGGCGCGAGGGCGGAGTCTCTCCTGTTCAAATTCAAAGTGATGGAACCGTTTTTTAGAGGGAATTATGAAAGCAAAAGTTAAAGTTCTAGATCATCCACTTCTGAGACACAAACTGGGATATCTTAGAGACAGAACGACAGCGTCGGGCGACTTCCGAGAAATCACCAAGGAGATCAGCGAAATCCTGGCCTATGAAGTCATGCGGGACTGGAAAGATATGAAGAGAGTGAGCGTTGAAACGCCCATCTCACCAACCAAGGTTGAGCGTATTGACCATCCTCCCGTGGTCGTTTCAGTGATGCGTGCGGGCAATGGCATGCTTGATGCGATCTTGTCCATGATCCCTTTTGCGTCCGCTGGCTTCATTGGAATTTATCGAGATAAATTTATTCACAACACCGTGGAATATTATTTCAAGATGCCCGCGGACATTAAGGGACGAATGGCCTTACTTTGCGATCCACTCGTCTCGACAGCGGACACTATGATTGCCGCTATTGATCGTCTCAAGAGCTACGAGGTCAAAGAAATCAAGATTCTCACCATTTTGGTGAGCAAGACAGCGCTTGAGCGGCTCAATCATTTTCATCCTGATGTCGAGATTTACACTCTCGAGGTCGAGTCCGAAATCAACGAGCTGGGCTATCTGGTCCCAGGCTTAGGAGATGCGGGTGACCGACTTTACCAGACACGATAGAGGCCAAACGCATCCTTATGTGATTGGAGTTGCGGGGGGTAGTGGATCCGGAAAGACGTATTTCTCAACGGCGTTGCGACGACTTGTAGGCGACGATCAATGCTCAGTGATTCTTCAGGACAATTTCTACTTTGATCAATCGCAGCAGTTTGATTTTGACGGCGGCTCTGTCAACTTTGACCATCCAAGTAGTATTGATTTCAAGATGCTGGCTGAGTGCCTGGTCTCTTTGAAGAGTGGGGCAGCAACTCAGATTCCTATTTATGACTTCATCACGCATACTCGATCCTCAAGCCACTCCGTGGTTGAGCCTCGACCCGTGATTATTGTGGACGGGATTTTAATCTTGCACGATGAGCGCGTTCGCAATCAGTTGCACTACTCAGTCTTCTTTGACACGCCCGAGGAGCTTCGATACGCCCGAAGACTCAATCGAGATGTGAACGAACGAGGTCGAACTCAAGAAGGTGTCAGAGCTCAGTTTCAAAAGCAGGTTAAACCCATGCACGATATGTTTGTCGAACCCTCAAAGCTCTTTGCTGACGTGGTCATGACCGAGAGCGATTCCTTCGATGCGTTTTTGCAGGGATTCTCGCACCAGCTCAAAAGCATTCTCTGAGCTTACTTTAGATCTGGATTGAGCGGAGTTACCGGACTCGCCCCCTCGGGGAGTTTGACCGGTCCCACCATCTCTCCCTCTTTGTAGCGTCGAGAGATCTCTTTGAAGCCATCTTCATTGTATTCTCGAACTTCAAAGCGAGATCGCGCACCCGTCAAAATAGGACGGCCCAAGGGATCGACTCCAAACAGCAGCGCATTGTAGATTTCGACAATTCGCTGAGCGGCGGCCGCTCGACCTTTTTCAATGGGTCGATCGGGTAGAGGCTCAAAAGAATCTCTAATGCCCTTAATGTATTCCATCGCCATTCGAATATTAAAATCAGAATCCTTGAGCTGAAAGTAAGCATAAAAATTCTGATCGAACTGTTCTTGAGAAAACGCATTATCCGCAATTTGCATTTTCAACTCGGTCAGAAAATCTTTGTGATCGAGCCAATTCAACTGTGCATCAGGCAAAGTAAACTCCTGATACTGTCGCGTAGTCCACTCGGCGGTGTCATTCCAGCCTGTTTTAATCTGCGTACCCACAGCCACAAAAAGAGTAATCGTCGCACCAATCCCCATGACTTTCACCACGGGCTTCTTGAGCCAATCCAGTTTCGAGACAACGAACTCAAATGATTGAGCCGCTCCCGACTGAAATCGCTTCAAGCCTCCATGGACCTGCTTCACCGCACTCTCCATCATTTTGGAGACGAACTGCGTCGCCCAAGGCTCAGGCTGCATTCGAGAATTAAAAATCACCTTCGCGATACTCTCCACCCGGGAACGCACTACTCGACGCTGCTGAGGCTCATCGGAACTTTCTACACTTCGATATCGTTGATCATAAGCCGCTAGAATGGCCTCGACCGACTGGAGATCTTTGACTTCTTTGCCAATCGCTTTTTCCAGATACAAATGAAACTTCCAAAACAAAAGAGCCTGATTGATCTGAAGATCGACCTCCAGATCATCCTTCACGTAGCGAAGATCGCTTTCTTCGAGCGAGATCCTTTCCTTTAATTCTTTTTTATCCTGAGGTTCAAAATGACCCATCCAATCGTCGATGGAGATGGAACGATCATTGAATGAAACTGACGGAGGCATGTCGGCGATGGAGGTTGGGTAGCCAAGATCCGGTTTCGCCAAGGCGGCTTTGAGCATTCGAATACGCCCATCGAGATTCACTTTGGCCTCTTGAAACTTGGCATTCTCTCGAACAAATCGGTGGGAATCCTTGATCCAGTTTTGGACGGCCGTATCTGCGTCTGTAAAGGACATGCCGCGGACGTTTTGATAGCGCGAAGCTTCCAAAATCACTCGAGTGACATACTTAAGATCCACTTCATTGAGCATTTTCCAAGATGCTTTGATTCCCATCCTGGCGATTGCCCCCTTACAGAGTAGATGAGAGGGGAGATTGTCATTCTTGGTCACCAGTTGAACAAAGGATTGAGACGGGACCGGCTTTGGCTCCTGACCCGCAAAACCAAAGGAGCCGGGAAGAATCGCCACCAAAACTAAGGATAGAACTCGAACAGACAATCTCATAAGAAATCGTCTTCTAGCGGCCTTCGAAACGTCCGTGAAGGGGGCAAACCCCTGTTTTTTTGAACCTAACGACTCACCCTCGATATCATTAAAAGGCCAGGAATGGCCGCAAGCGCGCAGAAAGCATAGAATCCTGTCCATCCAATCGATTCAGCCAGATAGCCCGTACCGGAAGCAAAGATCGTCCCCGGAACCGCCATCAGTGAAGTCAACAGAGCATACTGAGTGGCCGTGAATTTTTTGTTGGTTTGGAGAGCCATAAACGTTGCGTAGGCTGCTTGCCCCAAACCCGTGGCCAAAAACTCAAACGAGACAATTCCGGCCAAAATCATTTGGCGATACTCAGACCAAAAAGCGCTCTCATGATCGATCAAAACGATGAGGGCGAAAGCGGCTGTCGAAATCATCTGAAGGATTCCAAAGATCCAAAGGGCAGTAGACACCTTCATCCGCACGAGAATCGCACCGCCTAGCAATGCGCCTCCGAACAGACAAAACATTCCAAGACCCTTCACAACAACGAAGTACTCGGTGCGAGTGAAGCCCTGACTCAAGATAAATGGAATATTGAGCGCTCCGGCCAAATTATCGCCAACTTTATACAGCAGGACAAAGGCAAGGATCCAAAGCGCGCCATTTCGGCTCAAAAATTCTTTGAAGGGATCAATCACTGCTTCGCGAATGGATCGGGGCGGAGTCTCCTCGACTCTCGGCTCTGACACCAAAAGAGTCGTGAGAATTCCAATCAACATCATGAGCCCCAAAAGAATATGAACCTGATCCCATCCCACACCAGCATCGGCAGAAAGAAATGAGACGCCGACAGAAACATACATTCCAAGTCGCCAGGCATTCATCCAGACTCCCGTACCAAGACCAAGCTCATCTTCTCTGAGGTACTCTCGTCGGAAAGCATCGAGTGCGATGTCTTGAGTGGCTCCAAAAAACGAAACCGCCATCGCGGTTAAGCCAATCCATGCAAGTTGAGTTTGAGGATTCCATTGCCCCAGCAAGGCAATCGAACCCAGCAAAGCGACTTGTGTCAGAAGCATCCAGCCGCGACGACGCCCCAAAAAGGGTGGCACAAATCCGTCAAGCGCTGGAGACCAAAGAAACTTCAGAGTGTAGGGCAGAGAGACTGCCGACATGAGTCCAATGGTTCCAAGATCAATCCCCTCAGCCGTCATCCAAGCTTTGAGAACATCTTTCACCACATAAAAGGGAAAGCCCGAGATCAAACCCAATGAGAACATCGCCAACATCTTCCAGGAAATGAGAACTCTCCAAAGACTTGGCTTCTCGCTTTGATTCTCAAGCATGGCAACAGTCTGAGCAAAACTTTCACGCTCCTCAAGCGAAAGAATGCACAGCGAGATTCTTTCCGGTAGTGTTCACAGCATGACAAGCAATCACCTGATGATCATTCTGCAGCTCAGCTCGGCTTTTGCGTTTATGGGTTATGGAATTGCGTGCCTGACAACGCCTCATATGAAACAGGAATTTGAGAGATACGGCCTCCTGCAATTTCGAGCGCTGACGGGGTGTTTGGAAATCTCAGGAGGTGCAGGTCTACTCATTGGATTTTTCAGCTCCCAACCAATTTTATCACTGTTGGCATCAGTCGGCCTGGCGATACTGATGATCTGCGGAATCGGCATTCGTTTGAGAATCAAAGACAGCTTTCTTCAATGCCTCCCCGCCATCATCTTGTTCGTCGTCAACTCAGTGATCGCATTCAGCCATTTTCAAACGTTCAAACCTTAAGCCAGACTTCGTTTTATCTGATCGGCTGTCTCAATGGCAGACAGAGCCGCCCCCTCGACTCGACCACCTCGAAATGCATCTCCGATGAAATAAACACCGGCAGGTTTTGGAAGATGAACAAATCCAGCATCAAAGTCGGCATGCGCAGCTCGACTGTAGAGCCACCGATGAGCCGCTTCAAAACGAAGGTCTTTGGGCAAAACTCCCTGCAAGCGCTCCTTGGCAAACTCAATGACCTCCTTGGGTGATGCGCTCAGCATTTTAAGACTCTGTTCTTGTGTCAGATGAACGGTGAGGCTTGGATTTTTGGAAATCCCCTTTTTTTGATTGTCGCAAATCCACTCGATCCCCGTTTCTGGCTGCTGCCACTGAGCATGGGGAAAGGGAAGTTGAAAGGTTTCAAGCGCCCCAAACATCACAGCCCATGTTGGGAAATATCGGACATCACGGAGCACCTGAAGATCCATACCCAGACCGGCAACCAAGTCCAAACTCTGCGGAAGAGGAGTCGCCAAAACTAAAATCTTGCATTCAATCGTTTCACCC
>JBEIHI010000045.1:0-13333 GCA_040381435.1 Bacteriovoracaceae bacterium
CCTTTGAAAAGCTGGGAGTTGATGAGTCCGAAGGCCCGGTGAAGATCAAAGAAAGAGCCGAGGTCCTTGTAGACAAGACCATGTTTGAGTTCCGAGAGGCCATCCTGCGGGGCGAGCTTTCTGATTTTGAGATTGATCTAGTGGCTTCGATAATGCCGCGCTCAGCTTTGGAAGCTTTGATCGATGTGAACTACCTCACTCGGCAGGAGCGAGTTTATTTGGGTGGGCATAAGCTTCCTGAATCCGTTTGGAAGTTGAGTGATATTCCTGAAGTTGAGGTTCGGAAGCTTTCGGCAATCGATTTTAAAGAGGGATTGGAGAAAATGTCATATCCGAGTTTAGTGAGGTTCGCAGCTCAAACGGGTCGAATGGATCAGGCCTTCCTTCAGCAGCATGTTACTTTGGCCAGTATGAAGGCTTTGATGGCTGGTAAATCATTTGAGTTTAAGAGAGATCGATTAGAGGTTTTGATGTCAGAGGTTCAAGAGATTGAAAGAGCGCTCGGTTTGGCGATGGGAAGGTAGATGTCTATGAATTCGATGCTGATCTTGGCCATGTTTTTAACAGCGCAGACAGAGAGCGAGATTATCTGTCCGCCAGATGCCTTTGCTGATTTCGAAAAAATTCGAGAAAAAGCTTATCTCGAAAGCGAAGAGCTCAAAGCTGCTTTGACGGCTCTATCCTCGCCCTCAGATCTGATGCTTCAAATGAGAGGATCCAATGACTTGCGTCGAGTGATTTTGTCTGAGCCTTTGCGATCAGCCCCTGTATCCGTCCGAGAAAAGGTTGTGCAGCAGCTGAAGGACTTGCACGCTAAGTTTGATGCCAGAAATCCTGACGGACAGCCGGCTCCGGAACACTCGGTGTCAGGAAAAGTTTATACGATGGATGCCCTACAAATTGCGGAAGCTTGGAGAGATGAGGATGTGGTTCCGTCAGATGAATATCGCTACTCCACTCAGCTTGTCGGTCTTCGAGAGGCTCGAGCCAAGGGGAGAGCTTTTGAGGGATGGTCCAAGGACACGAGCAGCAATACCTATTTTTCGACGGATCGAAAGATGGATTCGTATTCGCTTGCGACAGTCCGAGACTCCATTCGGGAAGGGTTACCCGTTCGAATTCAGGTTCCTTTCCTTGATCCTTCCACCAGGAGAGAGTCTAAGCGAACATTTTTGGTGACGGCTCTGAACTCCTCTCCCGATCACGATCGTTTTGAGTTGTATGCCTATGAGGCGCACTCTGCCCAAAAAGGCCTATGGAAGTTCGAACGAATGGGGACCGGATTTCGTCTCGTCAGTCAGGACGAGGATCTTCGATTTGAGGAGGGCAAGATGTCCCTCATTGGTAAGAAAAAAGATCGAACAGCCATGAAAGTCGATAAGCCCCGCATTTTGCTGATGCCTCTTAAATGGGATGATCCCAAGGCCACGAGTGCTCTGGAAGTCATTGAGCCCCGGACAAAACGAACCTCCGCGAAGCCTTAAATAAATTGTGACTTTTATGGAGACTTGAGCGATACGGTCGCTCAGGTGCATGGCGTTTCTTCACAGCTTTTGTTTCTCGCTCTGAATTCCCGCTCTTCATTCTTCAAGATTTGGAATCGACTGTCTCGATCAGAGGCGACGTCTCATCTTTCCTGGGATGCTAAGCTTGAAGCGGCTCTCGCTGAGCTCAATCCAGCCTCAGTAGGCTCTTTGCCTCAAGGCATTCGATTCATCTCGCTGGTGGATGAGGACTATCCCTCTGATCTAAGAGAGTTGCCTCAGCCGCCCCTGGGCTTGTTTGTTCAGGGCTCTTGGACTCCCGATTCAGCTCGAGCCGCTGTGATTGGCTCTCGAAAACCAACCCCCTATTCTCTTCGAATGGCTTATCGGTGTTCTCAGCTCTGGGCTCAGAGAGGATTTACGGTTGTCAGTGGAGGAGCGCTGGGAGTGGATTCCGAAGCGCACCGAGCGGCTGTTGATCAAGAGGCTGTGACCTGGGTCGTGCTCGGGGGTGGACTGCTTCGCCTTCATCCTCGTTCCAACCAGGGGCTCTTTGAGGGCGTTCTTCGCTCAGGGGGCGCCTTGGTCTCCGAGTATCCTCCTCATTGGGAACCTCGCGCTTATTTTTTCCCCGAGCGCAATCGTCTGATCGCAGCTCTTTCACATGTTTTGTTTTTAGCTCAGGCACATGAAAAAAGTGGATCTCTCTCCACGGCTCGAATGGCCTTAGACTTGGGTCGTGAGATCTTTGTCTTAAAGCCGCCCTTAGGAGATGAGTCTTTTGCAGGTTCTCAGAAGCTCATTGAACTAGGAGCTCGTTCGTTAATCAATCCCGAAGAGCTCCTTCGCGAGCCTATTCCAGAAATTTCACCTTTGATCGATCGGCCTTAAACGAGGCTCCTCGTTCAAACGAATCCCGTGAAGACAAGACGTAGGCTGTTGAGAAGTTGGCCTCGGCGTTGATAACGATGAGCTCAGCGATAGTGACTTCAGGAAGGCCGGGTTTGATTTCTGCACTTCCGTCCGCGGTTCGAAAAACAACGAGTTTGTCATTGGGCTTCAGTCCGTCGTTGGATCCTTTATCCAGGAAAACAAACTCATAGGCACCGACGAGATTGTTCTCTCCAGCATTTGCGATCACGCGGCCTCGAACGTCCGCGGAGGGCTCTTGAGGGGCGACCTTGTGAGTCAGTGAGACATTGGGTCCTACCAGATCGCCAACATCGATATCGCTTGAAGCATCAAAAATTTTTCCAATGATCGTCTCAGGCAAAACGGAGGTCACTTGAAGATAGCCCTTCACCATCACTTTTTGGCCGAGCTTCTGAAATTTGTTATCGAGGCCTTTGATCGGTCCGAGGTCTGAGTAGATCGTAAAGACGTCGCCAACGGAAACAATAGTGTTGTCGAATTTCAGGTAGACAGTGTCATCGTTACTGAGCTTCTGATTTCTTCGAAACGCACCCGTGATTTTCCCGAGAGGAGCCTTGGGCTCTCTAAGATAGATAAACTGAGTCACTTCTTGGTCGAAGTTGGTGGTGGAAAAGCGTTTGATTGAAAAGTCAGATTCTTCAGCGGCATCAAGAAATGCCTTTGTCAAAAAAAGTGACATGGCTGAAACAATCAAAAGAGTTAAGGTTCGAATCGCAGTCATGGGTTTCCTCCTCGATGGTCGGGCAAATCTTTGAGAATGAGTTTCGCTTGAGCAGAGCGATCGCTCTGGGGGTAGAGTTGCTGCAGTCGCTGCAGCTCGGCTCGAGCGAGCTCGGTTTCATTCTTTTGAAGATAAATCTGTGCCATCCAAAAGATGGCGTTGTCAGCCATTGAGCTGTCGGGAAAATACTTCACAAAATGTTCCATTCGCAGCAGGCCTTCGTCCCAGTTTTCAGTATCGACCGCATTGAGAGCTCTTTCGTAGAGTGTCTTTTCTTCGTTTTTTGATTTCGGCGCGGGGAGTCTCTCGGCCTTGATTTTCAACGTGGGAAGGATATCCGTCTGAGGCGATGTCTCTGTTTTTTCGGGCAGGGTGCAGGTCGCATTCTTGACCAGTTTCGAGAGTTCTTTGACCTGGGCCTTGAGTTTTTTGTTCTCGGTTGTGAGCTTTTGCACTTCAACTTCGAGTTGAAGTGCCCGAGTGGCCTGGATTTCGGCTTCAGTCGAGCTGGTCAGATAGAGGCTTAAAATGGCGACCCAAAACATGATTCAAGTATAGTGGCAAAATTTCTAAATGTTAATAAATTCAACAACTTACGACATGTTGCGGCAATTCTTTCAATGCTGCGGCGTGGCGGCCTTCTCAAAACTTAGATTTGTGGTACTTAAGGGACGCAGTTTCCAATTTCGACGGACTGCAGTATAAGTTTTGAAGCAGTTTGGTTCATGAAAGGTCAGGAGTAGAAAATGGCGGAACTCAATAAAGAGAAGTTTGAAGAAATGGTCCAAAACGGAGAGATCACTCCGAATATTCAGTTGATGGGTATTGATTTGAGAGACACCAATTTGCGCTCTGCCTTTTTGGTGGGAGCGAACCTGCGCGGCGCCAAACTTCAAAAGTCCAATTTAGCTTGTGCCAATCTCGAAGGAGCGAATTTGGAAGAGGCCGATTTGCGTGGAACGAATTTGAGCTATGCGAGTCTTCGCAATGCGAATTTGAAAAACGCCAATTTGAAGAATGCCTATTTCGAATACACGGACTTCCGTGGAGCAAACCTCCAAGGCGCCAATTTCGAAGACACTTCTGGTCAGAAAATCATCTAAGACTTTTTAGATTCGTAGCAGGGTAGCACCCCAGGTGAACCCTGCGCCAAAAGTTCCGAGCATCACGAGCATTCCCTTTTTCAATTTGCCCTGGCGTTGAGCATCGAGCATCGCCGTGGGAATCGTTGCGGCTGTGGTGTTTCCGAATCGATCGATGTTGATTGCTGTTCGTTCTTTTGAAATTCCTAAACGTTCACCAACATTTTCAATGATTCTCATATTCGCCTGATGAGGAACAAAGAGATCTACATCGGAAGCCTTAAATCCGTTTGCTTTCAAAACATTCTCGCAAGCTTCCGCCATGTCGACGACGGCTCGCTTAAACACTTGCTTACCTTCTTGACGGACAGAATGCTCTCGAGCCGCGACCGTCGCTGTGGAGGCAGGGGACACGGATCCGCCTGAGGGCATAAACAAATACGGACAGCCTGAGCCATCTGATCTTAAGTAGCTGCCAATGATGTAACTCTCTGAATCCTTGGCCTCCTCAACGAGAGTCGCGGATCCAGCATCCCCAAAAATGATACAAGTCTGTCGATCAGTATAATCAATGATCGAGCTCATCTTTTCTGCAGCGATGACGAGAACTCTCTTATAAATTCCGGACTCCACAAAAGCTCGAGCGGTTTCAAGAGCATAGAGATAGCCGCTGCAAGCGGCGGAAAGATCAAAAGCAAAAGCGTTTTTGAGGCCTAAACTGTTTTGGATGAGGCAGGCCGAGGCCGGAAAAACATAATCGGGAGTGACCGTCGCGCAAACAACGCAGTCAATGCTGAGGGGATCAATGGAGTGATCTTTGAATAGTTTCAGGGCTGCCTGAGTCCCCATATACGATGGGGTTTCGTGCTTCTCGCCAATCCGACGCTCAAGAATGCCAGTCCTTTCGCGAATCCATTGGTCGTTTGTATCGACCATTTTTTCGAGGTCCGCGTTGGTCAGCCTCTTCTCTGGAAAGTAATCTCGAATCGAATGAATTGCAGCTCTTCTTGGCGTGCCCATTTGGCCTAAACCTAGCAGAAAGGCCGATAAAGACCAGAACAGAACTTGACCGAAAAATTCCAATGCGATTGAACTTATGGTCTTACGCTTTAGTTTAGATCACCCTCAGGGAGTGGTTTTTTTTGGGTAGAGCAGTTCTGCTGGCAGGCTGCTGAAAGGTTTGGGTCGATGTTCAGTTTTTTATGCGGATTTGTTTGGTCATTTGTTGCGCTCGCACCTATGCAGTCGCCTCCCGATGAATTTGTTTTCAATAACTCCGCCGAACCTGAAACGCTTGACCCCCATCGACTCTCCGGCTCGTACGATTCCAATATTACTAATCAGATTTTTGAAGGCTTGATGTCTCGTGGGGCTGATTGGGCTACGGTCGTTCCTGGGCAGGCTGAAACTTATTCGGTGAGTGCCGATGGGAAGACTTATACCTTCCGACTTCGCCCCCAGCTCAAGTGGTCTGATGGAAGCCCTCTGACTGCAAAGGATTTTGAGTATTCGTTTTTGAGGCTCATGGACCCTGCGACGGCGAGTACTTACGCTTATTGGTTTACAGACTCGGTTGAAGGCGGTCAGGCCTTTGCCAAGAATCCGACTACGGAAAATCGGGCCAACGTCAAGGTGCGAGCGATCGATGATCGAACTCTGTCCATTACCCTGAGTAAACCTGTTCCTTATTTCTTGCAGCTTGTGGCCGAGACTCCTGCATTTCCGGTGAAGCGCGAGGTGGTTGAAAAATTTAAAGACGCCTGGATTCGACCAGAGAATATCGTTTCGAATGGTCCCTTCAGGCTAGCAGAGTGGAAGGTTAATGACCGCATTGTGATGGAGAAAAATCCTCATTATTTTGCGGCTCAGAAGGTGAAGCTCAATCGAGCTGTCGCTTTACCGATTAGTGACAAGCAAACCGCGGTGAATCTTTTTCGACAAGGTCGGCTCGACTGGTCAGGCCCTCAGGGAGCTCCCGGTAGTTTAGTGGCGGCCTATCGATCAGACCCTCAGTTTCGAGTTCATCCTGCATTCATCACTTATTTTTATCGACTTAATGTGACTCGTCCTCCACTCAATGATGTGCGCGTTCGCCAGGCCTTAACTTTGGCGATCAATCGGCAAGAGCTTGTTGAGAGAGTGACTCGTGGGGGCGAGTTGGCCACGAGCGTTTATGTTCCTCCCAAAGTCGGAGATTCAAAGTCTGTTGAAACGCTCGTCGGAATTGATCACAAGCAAAATGTGGCTCGAGCGAAGCAGCTTTTGGCAGAGGCGGGATTTCCGAATGGCAAGGGCTTTCCGGCAATGGAGTTGCTCTACAATAGTGATGAAACTCATAAACGGGTTGCTCTGGCGATTCAGCAAATGTGGAAGAAGGAGTTGGGTGTCGACATCCGGCTCTTTAATCAAGAGTGGAAGGTCTATTTGCAAAAGCAGCAAATGTTAGACTTCAGTGTTTCTCGAGCGGGTTGGGCTGGAGATTATCCTGATGCCGCCACCTTCTTGGAAATTTTCCTTTCGGATTCCGGCAATAATCAAACAGGCTGGAAAAATGCAGAGTATGATCGACTGTTCGCAGCCGCCAACAAGCAGATGAACGTGAAGGCTCGCAATGAGATGATGGCACAGGCCGAGAGCATTTTACTGCGAGAGGCCCCGATTATTCCTTTGTTTTTCTATACGAATTTTGGGTTCCTCCGACCAGAGGTCCTGGGCTTTGAACCTAATTTGATTGACCGACCATTTTTAAGGTACATCAGCAAGCAGGGTGGATAAGGGATGATAGGTTTTGTTTTGAAAAGAATTTTGGGAGCGGTGGTGACTTTGTTCGTCATCATCACTCTATCCTTTTTCATGATGAGATTGGCTCCTGGCGGACCCTTTTCAAAGGACCGAAACTTTCCTCCTGAGGTTCTTGAAAATATTAAGAAAAAATATGATCTCGATAAGCCGCTGCTCGTTCAGTACGGCCTCTATATTAAACGTATTGTTGTCGATTTTGATCTGGGACCCTCAACTCGTTACTCCGATCGTTCCGTCAATGAGCTCGTCGGCGATGGCTTTATGTACAGTCTCAAAGTGGGCTTGGGCGCTTTGATTGTGGCCTTGATGTTGGGATTGATCTCCGGACTTTTGGCAGCTCTCAACCATAATAAGTTTTTGGATTATTTTCCGATGAGCTTGTCGATGGTGGGGATTTCTATTCCGGATTTTGTGCTCGCAAACTTGTTGGTCTTGATTTTGACCCAAATGTTCTTCCTGTTGCCGGCAGCTGGCGTGGATTCGCTCGCAGGGTATGTCATTCCGTGTTTCACATTGGGCCTCATCTACGCTTCGTCGATTGCTCGGCTGACTCGAGGTGGAATGCTTGAAATTTTAAGCCAGGATTTTGTTCGAACGGCCAAAGCGAAGGGCCTCTCAGGCTCAACCATTCTGTGGAAACATTCCCTGAAGGGGGGGCTTCTTCCGGTAGTGTCCTACCTCGGCCCGGCCACGGCTGGGATGTTTACGGGAGGTCTGGTCGTCGAGAAGATTTGTTTTATCCCAGGACTTGGGAAGCTCTTCATCGAATCGGCCATTAATCGGGATTACACGCTCTCCATGGGATGTGTGATTGTGTATGCCGTTTTGATTTTGATTTTTAATTTAATCGTAGATCTGGTGTACGGTCTTCTGGATCCGAGGGTGGCGTATGAGTAAAGCGGCTGCTCAAAACGATTCGTTGGTTCAATCAACGAAGTCCGAGAAAAATCATCGAAGCCTTTGGCAAGATGCGGTGAAGCGGCTTTCCAAAAATAAAGCCGCTGTTGTGAGCTTGGTGTTCATGACGGTTGTGGTGGTTTCGGCTGTCTTGGGACCCATTCTTTCTTCATATCCCTATGAGCTCCAGGATTTGGATCGAATCAACACTCCTCCCGTGGTGATGGATGTGAATGCTCTTCCTGATGGAATTCGAACGGTGATTCCGGAGGACTATATTCAGTTAGGCCCCATCTACTGGAATACTCGGCATTGGCTGGGTACGGATGAACTCGGACGAGATCTTCTGGTCCGAATTCTGTACGGCGCTCGAGTTTCACTCGCTGTGGGATTTCTAGCCGCCATTGTAAGTTTGATCATTGGAGTTCTCTATGGATCCATCGCAGGTTATGTCGGTGGACGCCTCGACAACATCATGATGCGATTTGTGGATACTCTCTATTCATTGCCATTCATGTTTTTCGTCATCTTGCTGATGGCTGTAGCGGGTCGGTCTTTCTATTTGCTCTTTATTGCGATTGGTGCGGTTTCATGGCTTACGACAGCGCGAATCGTTCGAGGACAAGTGATGTCCCTGAAGAACTCAGAGTTTGTTGAGGCGGCTAGAGCTAGCGGTACTTCGCACCTATCCATTATTTTGACTCACCTCATTCCCAACACAATTGGTCCCATCATCGTTTATTTTTCTCTCCTCGTTCCTCGTGTGATGCTTGAGGAATCATTCTTAAGCTTCATTGGTTTGGGTGTTCAGGCTCCGATGGCGTCATGGGGATCTATTGTGGCCGATGCGCAATCGATTTATCTTTTTTGCCCCTGGCAGATTGTGTTTCCCGGATTGGCGTTGACGCTGACTCTCTTTAGTTTGAATTTTATTGGAGATGGTTTGCGCGATGCTCTGGATCCTAAGTTGAAAGGAAAGCAGTAGGCCATGCTTCTTCAGGTTAAAGATCTCAGTATTGAGTTTCGAACAGATGAAGGCACGGTACGAGCTGTCGATAACGTATCTTTTAATTTGCGCGAGCAAGAGGTCCTAGGAATTGTCGGCGAGAGCGGAAGTGGAAAGTCCGTGACGAATCTTGGCATCATGGGCTTGTTGCCAATGCCTCCCGCGAGGATTACTTCCGGTCAGGTTCTCTTCCAACAACAGGATTTGCTGAAGCTCTCTGAACCTAAGATGAGAGGTATTCGAGGCAAAGATATCTCGATGATCTTTCAAGATCCTTTTACTTCGTTGAATCCGTATCTGAAGATCTCGACGCAATTGATGGAAGTTTTGCAGGTGCATTCCACCATGACGCCCACGGAAGCGCGTCGACGATGTTTGGAAATTTTGGAGCAGCTGGGAGTTCCCGAGCCTGAGATTCGTTTTGATTCCTATCCTCATCAGCTCTCCGGAGGACTCAAGCAGCGGATCATGATTGCCATGAGCTTGCTGCTCAAACCCAAGATTCTGATCGCCGATGAGCCGACCACGGCTTTGGATGTGACCATTCAGGCTCAGATTCTTGAGCTGCTGAAGGAGATTAACGAGAAGCACGGCACCTCCATTATTTTGATCACTCATGACATGGGCGTGGTGGCCGGCCTCTGTGATCGAGTCATGGTCATGTACGGCGGTCGAATCGCTGAGCAAGGTGTTGCCGATGATATTTTTTATCGAACACGACATCCCTATACGCGAGGTTTGCTCGAATCGATTCCGAGTGTGGACATTGAGCCCGGTGCTCGGTTGAAGCCAATCCCGGGGTCGCCTCCGGATCTGACGACCTTGGGCGATGAATGTGCGTTTGCTCCTCGTTGCCAGCTTGCTCAGTCTGAGTGTCGATCAAAGAGACCCTCTCTGTCGCGTGAGTCTGAGACCCATTCGTATGAGTGTTTTTTCCCGGTTCCCGTTGAGACAACCAAGGTAGGACAAGGATAATGAGCGCCCAGGTCAATACGCAAACAGCTTCTCCATTGCTTGATGTTCGAGATCTCAAGGTGCATTTCCCTGTCACTCGAGGTGGACTGTTTCGAAAAGAACAGCGAGTGGTTCATGCTGTAGATGGTGTGAGTTTCTCGGTTGTGGCGGGAGAGACTTTGGGTCTTGTGGGGGAGAGCGGTTGTGGAAAATCAACCACGGGTCGAGCGGTGACTCAACTCATTCGAACCACTGCAGGCTCCATTTATTTTCAGGGGCAAGATATGAGGCCTCTGACCTTCAAACAGGTCAAACCTCTTCGACAGCATTTCCAGATGGTGTTCCAGAATCCCTTCAGTTCATTGGATCCTCGAATGACGATCGGTGATATTTTGGCTGAGCCGTTGAAGTCTTTGACGACACTGAATCGACATCAGATCAAAGCTCGAGTGGCCGAGCTTCTGGAAGAGGTGAACCTCAATCCAAAGTTTCTCAATCGATATCCTCACGAGTTTAGTGGGGGACAGCGACAGAGAATCAACATCGCTCGCGCTTTGGCCGTTCGCCCCGAGCTGATCGTTGCGGATGAGCCTGTTTCAGCTTTGGATGTTTCGATTCAAGCTCAGATCATCAACCTATTGCAGGATCTCCAGCGAAAATATGGGATGGCGTTTATCTTCATTGCTCATGATCTTTCCGTCGTGAAGACGTTGAGTCATCGAGTGGCAGTGATGTATCTCGGAAAGATTGTCGAGATCAATGAGACGAAGGCTTTGTATGCTGAGCCCAAGCATCCCTACACTCAGGCTTTGCTTTCAGCAGTACCTATTCCTGATCCTGTGAAGGAGAGAGCTCGTAAGCGAATCAAGTTGGTGGGTGAGATTCCTTCTCCGATTGATTTGCCTAAGGGGTGTACTTTCCATCCTCGCTGTCCCTACGCCGAGGCTCGCTGTCGCGTTGAGATTCCCCAGCCGCGCAAATTGGCTAATGGATCTGTGGTGACTTGCCATCTGGCTCAATGATCTCCTCTTAAGATGCTCAAAAGACTGAACAAGTATTGATCGATGAGAGTCGATACTTTTTGCGTACTCAAGGCTTAGCCCCTGTTTAAAACCCATTCTACGGCCTCTGTTGGGGCACGCTTCTTGAACTCTCAAGCTGGAAAGTGGTGTTTGTGCCTAACATAAAAGCTCTTAAAGGATGGTTATGATTTCAATAGCACAAGGTGGCTTCTTCTTTTATGCAATTGGCGTTTTAGGCTTTGTGGTTCTCTTGATCGCAATCGAGAGGTACCTCAAGCTCGGATTTTTCTACCGGCTGAATTCACGGCGATTCATTCAAAAGGTTCGTGACGCCTTTGTGACGGACAACTTCAAAGAGATCGATGAAACGTCTGAGTACTACAAAAACAAGCCTCTCGCTCGTTTAGTCAATGCGGGAGTGAAACACCGGCATCAATCCTCGGAAGAGCTTCATCTTTCCCTCGAGGCTGAAATTGCTCATTCGATTCCGCTCATTGAAAAGCGTGTGAATGCACTCTCGACCTTGGCGAACATTTCTACATTGCTCGGACTTGTGGGAACGGTTGTGGGTTTGATCAAGTCATTTGGTGCCATCGGAAATCAAGTGGCAGAGGCTGCTGCTCGCAGTCAGGCTCTTGCCGCGGGGGTTTCTGAGTCGATGATGACAACCGCTGCCGGTTTGATTGTGGCCATTCCGGCCCTTTTGTTTCATCTCCATATCAGCGGAATGGCTCGAAAGATCATTGCCGATCTTGATTTTGCTGCACTTGAAATGAAGAAGTTGGCTCTAAGCCATCGCAAAGTGGAAGAGATTCTAAGAAAGTCCGCGATTCAGCCAATTGTCACCAAAGTCACTGAAGTTTCTCAAAGCGCTCAGCCAGAGACCTTTGATGAGGCAACTGTGGTGGATTATTTCATCACAAAGACCGAACGAAAGGGCTGATCTCTATGTCGCGGCGAGTGAGACAATCTTTTGAGAGCGAATTGAACCTGGCGCCATTCATTGATGTCTTTGTCACTCTTGTCGTCTTTGTTTTGCTTTCGACCGTCTTCATTCAGTTAAGCCAGCTTAAAGTTTTCACACCTGGAACTGAACCCTCGTCAGAGGTTTTCGCTCCTGTGGGATTGCAAATGTATGCTGAGTTAAATGCAGAAGGGCTACGAATCCGCATTTATGATCTCCAGGCGCAAGAAGATTTGGAAAGTTTCGCATTCAACGGACAGGTTTCAGATGAGGCCGCATTGAAGGATTACCTATTGAAAGTTGAGCCTCGAAAAAAAGAGATCAAGTCGTTACTTTTCAAGGGCAACTCGCAGGGAAGAGTAGAAGACACTCTATCAGTGGTCGAAGCCTTTCGCAAATTTTCTCCCCATCTCAATGTCGTTATGCTGACGGAGGCTGTGCAATGAGAAGAAGAAGTGTTTTAAAGCAAGAACACCTAAGCCTCGCACCCATGGTTGATGTTCTCACCGTCTTGTTGATTTTTTTGATTCTTTCTTTCGCCACGGATCAGACTACTAGTGAGCTTGCGCACGGGAAGGATTTGCCAAAGACAGCCGCTAAGCAAGAAAATTCCCCCTTTATGAAGCTCACCATTTCTGCGAAGGGGGTCGGGTTCAACAATCAGAATTTTTCAACCTTTGAGGAGCTGGATACTTATCTGACCACGACATCGCTGACCCCTCAGAAAATCCTTATCTCGGTCGATCGAAAATTCTCTTACGAGTCTGTCGAAAAGATCATGGCTCGACTCACTCGGATAGGTTTTACGGAGTTTGATTTTCTCGCTGAGCGTGTGGAGGAGGGTCTTCAATGATTCATGTTTTGTTTACACTCAGTTTGATTGCAGACACAGGAGCAGAGTCTTTGACACTCGGCTCTGAGCAAAATCCGCAGGACTTTCAGCTCCCGGCCTCACCAGTGGCAGAGGTGCCATCGGGCGGATTGAAGAAGGATCATCAACTGCAAGCGGCTCAGATTGAAGGCGACATTGTAGCTCCCCAGGGGCTTCAGGACTTCAAGGATGTCGTCCCGAAATCTCGCAGACTGCTCGAAGAGCGATTGCAGTTCAAGTTATGGGAGGCGACTCGGCTCGGATATTAGTATGAGTGTTGCCGTTATCCAAAGCCATCAACTTCACGAGGATGATTCAAGAGTCTGGATCTTAAGTCTATTGATCAGTCTTTTGGTGTACGTCCTTTTAGGAGTGTTTGGTGCGTCCGCTTGGAAGGCCTGGAAGCAGATTCCTGCTCCGACGGTGTCGATGAAGCGCGAGGTCAGTGTTCAAACGGCCGCCCAGGAGGTCGTCAAACAAATCCAGATGATCGAAATCAAGAAGAAAGAGATTCAGAAGCAAGAGCTTGCATCGGCTCAACTCAAAGAAGCTGCGTTGAAGTCGAAGAAGCAGAAGAGGGTTGTCACCAAAAACACC